>NZ_JAAKZZ010000016.1 GCF_011045075.1 Streptomyces boncukensis | reverse complement strand
GCCCACTGCCCCGCCCACCGCCACGCCCCGGCCGCGCGGCCGGGGCGTGCGCCGCGGTGACCGTTCCGGAAACGGCAGACGAGCACGCGGCGGCGGCCCTGTGACCAGCGGCCGACCGGGGCCCGCCACGCTGGCGGCCCGGCTGCGCACCTGTCTAACGTGCCCGTGGCGCACGCCGGTTGCGCCAGGGGAGGACTGGTCCGATGCCGAAGCCCACGCCGGAGGGGAAGCCCGTGCGGTCGCGTACACGCCGCACGCTGGCCGCCGCACTCGCCACCGCAGCGCTGGCCGCGCTGACGGGCACGGCCTCCGGGGCCGCCGCCCCGGAGGCCGCCGCGGCCGCCCAGCGGCACGCCTGCTCGCCGCACGTCTCCGTGCGCGGCTACTCCGACGCGCTGGACAAGACCACCTACGGCGGCGTGCCCGTCGCCGGACTCTCCGCGCTCGCCCAGGACACCGACGGGCGGATCGCGGCGCTGTCCGACCGCTCGGCGCTCTTCTCGCTCGACATCCGCCGCCACGGCGGGACGCTGAGCCCCCGCACGGCCGGCGTGGTGCCCCTGGCCGACGAGAACGGCGCCCCGCTGGACTCCGAGGGGCTCGTCGTCGACCGCCGCGACGGCAGCCGCCTGGTGTCCTCCGAGACCGAGCCCTCCATCCGCCGCTACGCCCGCGACGGCACCCTCACCGGCCGCCTGCCCGTGCCGCGCATGCTGCGCGTCGCTCCCGAGGGCCGCGCGCGGCACAACCAGACCTTCGAAGGGCTCACCGCCGCAGGACCGGGCCGGCGGACCCTCGTAGCCGCCATGGAGGGCCCGCTGGAGGGCGACGGGACGGACGCGCGGGGGCGCCCCCTGCTGCGCTTCCAGAGCTGGCGGAACGGCGCCCTGAGCGCCCAGTGGGGCTACCCGGCCGACCCGGGTCTCGGAGCCGCCGAGACCGCCGCCACGCGGGACGGACGGCTGCTGGTGCTGGAGCGGGGGTACGAGCCGGGGAAGGGCAACACCATCCGGCTCTACCTCGCCGACCCGCGCCGCGCCCACGACGTACGGGACGTGCGGCGGCTGACGGACCGGACGGTGGGCCGTCCGGTCGGCAAGCGGCTGCTGGCCGACCTCGGCGACTGCCCCGACCTGGGCGCTTCGCACCCCGGGGACCAGGCCAACCCGCTGCTCGACAACGTGGAGGGGATGGCCGTCGTCGGCCGCAGGGTGCTGCTGGTGAGCGACGACAACCAGAGCGCGAAGCAGGTCACCCGGCTGTACGAGCTGAAGGTGCGCCTGCCGCACCGCTGACGCCTCCGGAGCTCCGCGCGGAGCGCGGTGATCCCGAGCGCGGCGCGTCCCCGGGATGAAAAGCGGGGATGCGCGCGTTGCGTCGTGTTGCAGGCTTGCGGCAGACGTGAAGGGACACGGCGTGGGGCGTACGGAATCGAAGCCGGGGTGGGCCCGTCGGCTCGCTTCTTACTGCTGGCGGTACAAGCGAGCGGCCGTGCTGGCCCTGGGCGCCTCGCTCGCCGGCATGGGCGTGATGGCGCTCGTCCCGCTGCTCACCAAGGTGATCATCGACGATGTGGTCGTCGGCGGACAGGGCGGCCTGTGGACGTGGATCGGGCTGCTCGCCGCCGCCGCGGTCGTCATCTACGTCCTCACCTACGTGCGCCGGTACTACGGCGGACGGCTCGCCCTGGACGTGCAGCACGACCTGCGGACCGAGATGTACCGCTCCATCGTCCGGCTGGACGGCCGCAGCCAGGACGAACTCTCCACCGGCCAGGTCGTCGGACGCGGGACCAGCGACCTGCAGCTGGTGCAGAGCCTGCTGTTCATGCTGCCGATGATGATCGGCAACGCGCTGCTGTTCCTCGTCGCGCTCGGCGTGATGGTGACGCTCTCGCCGCTGCTGACGCTGGTCTCGCTGGCCGTCTTCCCGCTGCTGTGGTGGATCGCCGACCGCAGCCGCAAGCGCCTCTTCCCCGCCACCTGGTACGCACAGCAGCAGGCCGGTGCCGTGGCCTCCGTGGTGGACGGCGCGGTGTCCGGCGTACGCGTCGTCAAGGGCTTCGGACAGGAGCAGCAGGAGACCCGCAAGCTGCGCGACATCAGCCGCAGGCTGTTCGCCGGGCGGATGCGCACCGTACGGTTCAACGCGCGCTACACCCCGGCCCTGCAGACCGTGCCCTCTCTCGGACAGGTCGCCATGCTCGCGCTGGGCGGCTGGATGGCCACCCGCGGACAGATCACCCTGGGCACGTTCGTCGCGTTCTCGACCTATCTCGCGCAGCTCGTCGGCCCGGTGCGGATGCTCGCCATGATGCTCACCGTGGGCCAGCAGGCCCGCGCCGGAGTGGAGCGCGTCTACGACCTCATCGACACCGAGCCGCAGATGACGGAGAGCCCCGAGGCGCGCGAGCTGCCCGCGGGCACCGAGGCGTCCGTCGAGTTCGACGACGTCACCTTCGGCTACGCGTCCCAGAAGCCGGTGCTCGACGGCTTCAGCCTGCGCATCGAGCCCGGCGAGACCGTCGCCCTGGTCGGCACCAGCGGCAGCGGCAAGTCCACCGTCTCCATGCTGCTGCCGCGCTACTACGACGTCACCGGCGGCGCCGTCCGGGTGGGCGGCCAGGACGTACGCGACCTGACGCTCGGCTCGCTGCGCTCCGCGATCGGGCTGGTGCCGGAGAACAGCTTCCTGTTCTCCGACTCCATCCGGGAGAACATCGCGTACGGCGCGCCCGACGCCACCGACGAGCAGATACGCGCGGCGGCACGCGCCGCGCAGGCGGACGGCTTCATCACCGAGCTGCCGGACGGGTACGACACGGCAGTCGGTGAACAGGGGCTGACCCTCTCCGGCGGACAGCGGCAGCGCGTCGCGCTCGCCCGCGCCATCCTGACCGATCCCCGGCTGCTGCTCCTGGACGACGCCACCTCCGCCGTGGACGCCCGTGTGGAGCACGAGATCCACGAGGCCCTGCGCGGCGTGATGGCCGGGCGCACCACGCTGCTGATCGCGCACCGGCAGTCCACGCTCGCGCTCGCCGACCGTATCGCCGTCCTGGACGGCGGCAGGCTGGTGGACACCGGCACGCACGACGAGCTGACCGCGCGCTGCCCGCTCTACCGCCGCCTGCTGACCGACCCCGACGAGCTGGCCGAGGTCGAGCGGGACCCGGCCGGTATGGCCGCCCACGACGCGCACGCCGCTGTCGACGGCGTCACGCCCGGCCTGTGGCCGCGCGACAAGGCCGACGAGGAGACCGCCGGCACCGACGGCACCGGCTCCCAGAGCGGCTCAGGCGGCACCACGGCGGCGCAGAGCGGGCGTCCGGGCAGCTTCGCCTCCGAGCTCGCCGGGATGCCCGGCAGCCCGGAACTCCTCGCCCGGGTCGCGGCGCTGCCCCCCGCGGCCGACGTCCCCGACGTGGACGAGGAGCGCGCGGAGCGCCGCGAGGCCGCCTACGGGCTGCGCAGGCTGCTGCGCGGCTTCGGCGGCGCGCTGCTGCTCGCCCTGCTGTTCGCGGCCCTGGACGCCGGATTCGGGCTGCTGCTGCCCGTGCTGATCCGGCACGGCATCGACGACGGCGTCGACAAGGGCGCCCTGGCCGCCGTCTGGACGGCGTCCGGACTGGCGCTCGCCGTGGTGGTCGCCCAGTGGGCCGCGCAGTTCGGCTCCATGCGGCTCACCGGCCGCACCGGCGAGCGCGTGCTGTACGCGCTGCGCGTGAAGATCTTCGCTCAGCTGCAGCGCCTCGGACTCGACTACTACGAGCGCCATCTGACCGGCGCGGTGATGACCCGGATGACGACCGACGTGGACGCGCTGTCCACGTTCCTGCAGACCGGACTGGTCACCGCCGTCGTCTCCGCCTTCACCTTCCTGGGCATCCTGGTCGCGCTGCTCGTCATCGACGTCCAGCTCGCCCTGGTCGTGTTCGCGACGCTGCCGCTGCTCGTCGTCGGCACGGTCTTCTTCCGGCGGCAGAGCGTCAAGGCGTACGAGCTGGCGCGCGAGCGGGTCAGCGTGGTCAACGCCAACCTCCAGGAGTCCGTCGCGGGGCTGCGCATGGTGCAGGCGTTCCGCGGCGAGGAGCGCGGCATCGACCGCTTCGAGCGGCGCAGCGACGGCTACCGCCGGGCCCGGGTGCGCGGACAGTGGCTCATCTCCGTCTACTTCCCGTTCGTGCAGCTGCTGGCCTCCCTCGCGACCGCCGCCGTGCTCGTCGTCGGCGCCGGGCGGATCGAGAACGGCACGCTGACGGCCGGTGCGCTGGTGGCCTATCTGCTGTACATCGAGCTGTTCTTCGCTCCCGTCCAGCAGCTGTCCCAGGTGTTCGACGGCTACCAGCAGGCCGCCGTCTCCCTGCGGCGCATCCAGGAGCTGCTCCGCGAGGAGACCACCACCCCTCAGGCCGCCGAGCCGCGGCGGCTGCCCGCGCTGCGCGGCGGGATCACCTTCGACAGCGTCGACTTCCAGTACGCCACCGCCGATCCCGCGAGCGGCGGCGGCGAGCAGGCGCTCAGCGGCGTCCGGCTGGAGATACCCGCCGGGCAGACCGTCGCGTTCGTCGGTGAGACCGGCGCGGGCAAGTCCACCCTGGTCAAACTGGTCGCCCGGTTCTACGACCCGACCGCAGGCGCGGTCCGGGTGGACGGTGCGGACCTGCGGGAGCTCGACCTGACGGAGTACCGGCACCGGCTGGGCGTGGTCCCCCAGGAGCCGTACCTCTTCCCGGGGACCGTGCGGGACGCCATCGCCTACGGGCGGATGGACGCGACCGACGCCGAGGTCGAGGCGGCGGCCCGCGCGGTGGGGGCGCACGACATGATCGCGTCCCTGTCGGAGGGCTATCTGCACCCGGTGTCCGAGCGCGGCCGGAACCTGTCCGCCGGCCAGCGGCAGCTGATCGCGCTGGCCCGCGCCGAGCTGGTCGACCCCGACATCCTGCTGCTGGACGAGGCGACGGCCGCGCTCGACCTGGCGACCGAGTCGCTCGTGAACCAGGCGACCGACCACCTGGCGGGGACGCGGACCACGCTGGTGGTCGCCCACCGGCTGACGACCGCCGCGCGCGCCGACCGCGTCGTGGTGCTCCACCACGGCCGGGTGGCGGAGGACGGGACGCACGAGGAGCTGCTGGCGCGGGACGGGCGGTACGCGCGGCTGTGGCGCACCTTCACGGGCGAGACGGAGCCGGCGCCCGCGTAGCGCCCGCCTGGCCCCGAGGGCCCCGCAGGGAGACCGCGCCCCTCCGGGCGCGGTCCCGCACGGGGCGCGGGGGCCCGGAACCGGGTCAGCGGCGGTTGCGGGGGTGGGCCTTCGCGGTGCGCTCGTTGCCGCGCTTGTAGTTCCCCGTCCAGCGGGCCATCACCCGCTGCGGGTCGTCCGCCTCGACCTCCGCCAGGAACCGCACGGCGCGCGCTCCGCGCAGGATCACCGCGCGGCGGCCGTGGTGCGTGACGACGACGGACCCTCCCCCAAGCTCTTCGAGCGGGGAGGTACCCCCAGGGCGGCGCTCGTAGGTGAAGCCGTGCGGCGTCGGCATCCGCCGACCGTACGCCTCACCCGCGGCAGAGCGCGACCAGATAGTCGTCCACCGTCTGCACCCGCCCGTAGGGGAGCGGCTCGCCGTCCGCACGCCAGTGGATGGCGGCGATCTCCGCGTTCGGCGTGAACGCGGACGGCAGCGCGATCCGCCCGGTGAACAGCGCGCCGTCCAGGACGTTCCCGCCGGGGCCGAGGGCCGTACGGGTGAAGCCGACGAAGCGGAGCTCGTCCTCGCACACCAGCTGCCCGGTCTCCTCGCGCAGCTCGCGAACGGCCGCCGCGCGGGCCGTCTCGTCCGCCTCCAGACGGCCGCCCGGCAGCTCCCAGCACGCGCGGTCCCGCACGTGCGCCATCAGCAGCCGCTCGCCGTGCCACAGGGCCACCAGGACGTAGGAGGGGACGAGGGACTCCTCGGGCTCGCGGTGGAAGGACAGCAGCGCCATCTCACGCGGTCCCGTGGCGAGGGGGGCGGAGGCATCACTCATGACGGGCAGCGTAACGCCGGAGCAGCGGGGGGCGGGACCGTACGGGCGGGGCCGTTCGGCGACCGCTCAGCGGTCATCACGTTCCCGTATACGTACACCCGGGGCTAGCGATGACGTGGTCACGCCGATAGGTTCACTGCGATCTGTGCGAACCCAGGGAGGGTCGATGCGAAGAACGCTCAGATGGGTGCTGTCGCTGGTGGTGCTCATAGGCACCGTCACCGTCGGTACCGCTTCGGCGAGCGCCGCCCCGGCGGCGAAGACCGACATCAAGGACCGCATTCTCGCGATCCCCGGCATGAGCCTCATCGAGGAGAAGCCGGTCGACGGATACCGGTTCTTCGTTCTCAACTACAAGCAGCCCGTGGACCACCGCCGTCCGTGGCGGGGCAGTTTCGAGCAGCGGATCTCCATCCTGCACAAGGGAGCGGACCGCCCGACCGTCTTCTACACCTCCGGCTACGGGCTGAGCACCGACCCGCGGCGGAGCGAGCCGACCCAGATGACGGACGGCAACCAGGTCTCCATGGAGTACCGGTTCTTCACCCCGTCCCGGCCCAAGTCCGCCGACTGGTCGAAGCTCACCATCTGGCAGGCCGCCAGCGACCAGCACCGCATCTTCAAGGCGCTGAAGCGGATCTACGGCAAGAACTGGATCTCGACCGGCGCCAGCAAGGGCGGCATGACGGCGACGTACTACCGCCGCTTCTACCCCAGGGACATGGACGGCACGGTCGCCTACGTCGCGCCCAACGACGTGCGGAACAAGGAAGACTCCGCCTACTACGACTTCTTCGAGAACGTCGGCACCAAGCAGTGCCGCGACCGGCTGAACACCGCGCAGCACGAGATCTTCGAGCGCCGCGACGAGATGGTGCCGCGCCTTGAGAAGTGGGCCGAGAAGAACGACTACACCTTCAAGCGCGCGGGCAGCGTGGACAAGGCGTTCGAGCTCGTGGCGCAGGACATCGTGTGGGGCTACTGGCAGTACCACCTGCTGGACGACTGCGACTCGGTGCCCGGTGAGAACGCGTCCACGGACACCCTCTACAAGTGGGGCGACGAGGTCGGCGGCTGGAGCGCCGGCACCGACCAGGGCATGGAGTACTACACGCCGTACTACTACCAGGCGGGCACCCAGCTCGGTTCGCCCGACTACGAGGAGCCGCTCCTCGACGACGTGCGCAAGTACCCGGGCCTGAACGTGCCGCGCACGTACGTCTCGCGCGACATCCCCATGCAGTTCAACCGGCACGACAAGGCCATGCGGGACATCGACAGGTGGGTGCGCCACCACTCCCGCTCGATGCTCTTCGTCAACGGCGAGAACGACCCGTGGAGCGCCGAGCCGTTCCGCCTGAGCTGGGGCAGCAAGGACTCGGCCCTGTACACCGCGCCCGGAGCGAACCACGGCGCGAACATCTCCAAGCTGCAGGCCGACGACCGGAAGTCCGCCACGCGCATGCTCATGAAGTGGGCCGGCGTGAAGCCCGACAAGAGCGGGAAGCGGCTGACGGCGTACAACAAGAAGCTGGACCGGACCGACAAGCGTGAGCTGACGCTGCGGCCGTAGTCCCCGTCCCTGGCGCGGAACGCCGCCAGCAGGCGCGTCTGGCGCCCCTCCCGGGGCGTCAGACGCGCTCGGCGCACCCCACCGGGGTGCTGCCGCCCAGATCCACGTACAGCGCTGTGCCGGGCGGGCACCGGTCCCGGTGGGCCACCTGCCGGACCACGCGGTACTCGGGCGCGTGGCGGCCGTCGCGCGCGTCGCAGGGCGTCTCGCGCACCACGGACCGCCGTCCGTCCGCGCGGACGCAGTCGCCCACGATGGTGCGCGGACCGCCGCCGCCTCCCGGGTCGCCGGGGTGCGGGGGCTCCAGGGAGCGCATGCACGCGTAGCCGCGGAGCACCGTGCCGTCCCCGTCCTCGTCGGCGTCCGGCCGCCGTTCGCTGATGACCAGCACGTAGTCGGTGCGCTCCGGGCAGCGGGGGCCCCGCTCGCGCGGGCCCTCGTGCCGGGCGAGGACGATCGCCGACGCCCGTTCGCTGTCGCAGCCGACCTCCTCGACGCGCTGCCGGTTCCCGGTGCTGCACGCGTCGCGCGCCAGGAACACCGCTGCGGGCCCGCTCTCCGGCCCCCGGGACGCGCCGGCGGGCGGAGCCGCGTCCGCCGGGCGGGGCGGCCCGGTGCAGCCGTTTGCCGCGAGCGCGAGCACCATCGCGCAGCCCGCCGCCAGCACGGCGGCACGCACGGCATGGACACGCATGCTGTGACCCGGCCCCCCAGTCGTTCCCGTGCCCCCGCCCGACGAGCACCAGACTGCTCCCGCTGTACGCCGGGGTGCCATACGTCGAAGGAGTGAGCCGCCACCGGCGCGGTGGGAGGGGTGCGCCGGTGGCGGCATGCCGCCGGCCGCGGGCGGGGCGGAGAGGGTGTCCGACGCGATCGGCCGCGTCGCCGCCGCTGTCCCGCGGTGACTCCCCGGCGGCACACGAGTGGGACGGACTGTCCCGGAGGGCGGTTCCGCCGCCCGTGTGCGCGCTACGCGGCGGCGGCCAGCAGGCGCGTCAGGTGGTCGCGCACCCGGGGCAGCTCTCCCGCCAGCTCCGGTACGTCCGGGTACCACCGCTTCTCGTACTCCCAGCACAGCCAGTCGACCGGCACGTCGGCGGGCGCCACGAGCGCCGCCACCTCGGCGAGCGGCAGCACGCCGTCGCCGGGCGCCAGCGGCGTGGTGTCGTCCACCGCGCCGATGTCCTTCACCTGCACATAGGCGAGGTGGTCCGCCAGTTCCGCGTAGCTCTTTCCGGAGGGCTCGCCCGCGCGCCACGTATGCATGACGTCCCAGAGCGCCCCCGCGGCGGGGTGGGCCACGGCCCGCAGCACCCGGGCGACATCCGCACCCGCAGGATGCGAGTCGTGGGTCTCCAGCAGGACGCGTACGCCCAGATCGGCCGCCATGGGGGCGGCCTGCGCGAGGCGGCGTACCGCCGCCTCGTCGCTCTGCGCCGTCGGCGCTTCGCCGCCGCCCGGGAAGACGCGCACATAGCGGGCGCCGAGGTCCCGTGCCAGCTCCAGCAGCGCCCGTACCTCGGAGAGCACCGGCGCGTCCGCGCCGGGCTCGGCCACGCGCGGGTAGCCGGCCACCGTCAGGATCTCGATCCCGGCGTCCCTGAACCGCTCGACCACGTCCACCCGCTCGGCCAGCCCGATGCCCGGGTGCACCGGCTCCTCGGGGTGTGCGCGCAGTTCCACGCCGTGGAAGCCGCTGCCGGCCGCAAGGCGCAGCACGTCGGGGAGGGGGAGGCCGGGAGCACCGAGGGTGGAGAAGGCGAGTCGCATGCGCACAGCGGATCAGATGGGGGTCTCGCGGTACAAGGTCTACTCTGTCCTGGGGTGCCCGGCGCATGCCGCCCCGGGAGGGGCCGACCCTGCTCAGCCGGGTCCGCCGGCAGGGGTCCCGCCCGCGCGGGGCGGGGCCGTGGAGGCGCGTGCCGTCAGTTCGGCCCGCACGGTCGCCACGCCGCCGGGAGGCGGTGCCTCGCGGCCGAGGGCGAGCCGTCCCGCGCGGACGCCCGCTTGGTGCAGCGGCAGCCGTACGGTGGTCATCGCGGGGGCCGCGTCCGCGCTGAACGGCAGGTCGTCGAAGCCGGCGACGGAGACGTCCTCGGGAATGCGCAGCCCCTGCTCCCGCAGGGCGGCGCAGATGCCGAGCGCGACGGTGTCGTTGGCGCCGAGCACGGCGGTCACCTCGGGGGCGCGGCGCAGCAGTTCGAGGGCGCCGTCGTAGCCGGACGAGCGGTCGTACGCGCCGTGCACGGTCAGCCGGTCCGCGTCGGCCAGCAGGCCGGGGGAGTGCTCGTGCAGTGCGCGCCGGTGGCCCTCCAGGCGGTCCCGGGTGGTGGTGCGCTCCGCCGGGCCCGCCACGTACCCGATGGTGCGGTGGCCCAGGGCGAGCAGATGCTCGGTGAGCCGCCGGGCGCCGCCCCGGTTGTCGAACGCGATGGTCAGCGGCTCGTCCGCGTCCCCGCCTGCGCGGTTCCGCGCGGGCGCCGCCGGGCGCGCGGCCGTCTCCGGGGCCGTCCCGGGCTCCGGCAGCGGTGGCCTGCCGCACAGCACGACCCGGGTGCCGCCCGCCGCCAGGCGGCGCAGCCGGAGGGCGATCGCGGGGCTGTGCTCGGGGTGCTCGACCGCGCCGCCGGTGAGCACGACGGCGGCGGCGCGCTGCCGCTGGAGCAGCGTGAGGTAGGTGAGCTCCTGCTCGGGGGAGCCGCCGGTGTTGCAGACGACGGCCAGTTTCCGGCCCGGCCCTGGACCCCGCTCGCCGCCGCTCTCCATCTCGCTCTGGACGGCGCTCGCGATGATGCCGAAGAACGGGTCGGCGATGTCGTGGACCAGGACGCCGACCAGGTCCGAACTGGCCGCGGCCAGGGCGCTGGCGGGGCCGTTGACCACGTACTCCAGCTCTTCGACGGCCCGCAGGACGCGCGTCCTGGTGCCGCCCGCGACGGGATAGTTGCCGCTGAGCACGCGGGAGACCGTCGCCGCGGAGACCCCTGCCCGCGCTGCCACGTCGGCGAGGGTCACTGCCATCCGATCCTCCGTAGTCGTCTGGGGGGGGGGAGCCCGGACATGTTCTCACCCTCCGGAGCCTTCCGGATCCGGTACGGGCGGCGCGGACGGCGCCCGGGGAGCCGACGGGGACGCGCCGGGAGCGCTCCGGGAGCGCGCCGGGGCGTGTGGTGCCCGCCCCGCACCGCGCGGAGGGTGTCTTGTAGAGGGCCGCCCGCGCGGGCTAGGTTGGCCTGTAGAAAGCGCTTACTGCGAGGGTGCCGAGGGAGACGACCACGTGACACGTAAGACAGTTCGGATCGCCATGAACGGCGTGACCGGCCGGATGGGGCACCGGCAGCACCTCGTCCGCTCCATCCTCGCCCTCCGTGAGCAGGGCGGTCTGGACCTGGGCGGCGGTGCGACGCTCTGGCCCGAACCGGTGCTCGTGGGGCGCAGGGAGCACGCCCTGCGGGCCCTGGCCGACGAGCACGGCCTGGACCCCGGCGCCGTCTCCACGGACCTCGACGCGGTGCTCGCGGACGACAGCGTGGACATCTACTTCGACGCGCAGGTCACCTCCGCGCGCGAGGAGGCGCTGAAGAAGGCCGTCGCGGCGGGTAAGCACATCTACACCGAAAAGCCCACCGCCACCTCGGTCGGCGCCGCGCTGGAGCTGGCCCGCGCGGCCGACCGGGCGGGCGTCAAGCACGGCGTCGTCCAGGACAAGCTCTTCCTGCCGGGGCTGCGGAAGCTCCGGCGGCTCGTCGAGGGGGGCTTCTTCGGCCGTGTGCTGTCCGTGCGCGGCGAGTTCGGCTACTGGGTCTTCGAGGGCGACTGGCAGGACGCCCAGCGCCCCTCGTGGAACTACCGCGCGGAGGACGGCGGCGGCATCGTCGTGGACATGTTCCCGCACTGGGAGTACGTGCTGCACGGGCTGTTCGGCAGGGTCCGCACCGTCCAGGCGCTCGCCGCCACGCACGTGCCCCGCCGGTGGGACGAGCGGGGCGAGCCGTACCAGGCGACGGCGGACGACGCCGCGTACGGCATCTTCGAGCTGGAGGGCGGCGCCGTCGCACAGATCAACTCCTCCTGGGCGGTCCGGGTCAACCGCGACGAACTGGTCGAGTTCCAGGTGGACGGCACCGAGGGCTCGGCGGTGGCCGGGCTGCGCCGCTGCCGGTTCCAGCACCGCTCGGGCACGCCCAAACCGGTGTGGAACCCCGACCTGCCGGCCACCGAGCCGTTCCGCGAGCAGTGGCAGGAGGTGCCGGACAACCAGGAGTTCGACAACGGCTTCAAGGCGCAGTGGGAGCTGTTCCTGCGGCACGTCGTGCTGGACGAGCCCTACTCCTGGGACCTGCTGGCCGGCGCGCGCGGCGTGCAGCTCGCCGAGCTGGGCCTGAAGTCCTCGGCCGACGGCCGCCGCTACGACGTACCGGAGCTGGGCCTGTGAGCGACACCGCGGTTCTCCGGCTGCCCGCGCCGGACGGGACCGTCCGCATGTACACGCCCGCCGCCCGCGCCGCGCCCGCCACGCGCCCGGACGGCGCCGAGCTCTCCTCCCGCACGGTCTTCGCCGCCGCGCACGTGGTGGCCGATCCGCTCGCGGACACCCCTCCGGACGGACCCGCCGCGCTCGACTGGGACGCCACGCTCGCCTTCCGCCGCCATCTGTGGGGGCACGGGCTGGGGGTCGCCGAGGCGATGGACACCGCGCAGCGCGGCATGGGCCTGGACTGGGCGGGCGCCGCCGAGCTGATCCGCCGCTCGGCCGCCGAGGCGCGGGCCGTCGGCGGGCGGATCGCCTGCGGTGCGGGAACCGATCAGCTGACGGGCCTGGAGCCGTCTCTGGCGGTCATTCGCGCCGCCTACGAGGAACAGCTCCAGCTCGTCGAGGAAACGGGCGCACAGGCGATCCTGATGGCCTCCCGCGCCCTCGCGGCGGCGGCCCGCGCACCCGAGGACTACCTGGAGGTCTACGGCCATCTGCTGCGCCAGGCGGAGCGGCCCGTCATCCTGCACTGGCTCGGGCCCATGTTCGACCCGGCGCTGGAGGGCTACTGGGGCAGCACCGACCTGGACCGCGCGACCGAGACCTTCCTGGAGGCCGTCGCCGCGCACCCGCACAAGGTCGACGGGGTGAAGGTCTCGCTGCTGGACGCCGGGCGCGAGGTCGCGCTGCGCCGCCGGCTGCCGGAGGGGGTGCGCTGCTACACGGGCGACGACTTCCACTACCCCGAGCTGATCGCGGGGGACGAGCGGGGGCACAGCGACGCGCTGCTCGGGGTCTTCGACCCGCTCGCCGCCCGCGCCGCCGAGGCCGTACGGCTGCTGGACAGCAACGGCGGTGCGGCGTTCCGGGCCGCCCTCGACCCGACCGTCCCGCTCGCCCGGCACCTCTTCCGGACCCCGACGCGCTACTACAAGACCGGCGTCGTGCTGCTCGCCTGGCTCGCCGGGCACCAGGAGCACTTCACGATGGTCGGCGGCCTCCAGTCGGCGCGCTCCCTGCCGCACCTCGCCCACGCCTACGAACTGGCCGACGGGCTGGGGCTGTTCCCCGACCCGGGGCTGGCCGCCTCCCGGATGCGGAGCCTGCTCGCGGTGCAGGGGGTGGCCCAGTGAACCGTCCCGCGCCGGACCTGTCCCGGCTGTCCCTCAACCAGGAGACCGTACGGCAGCTTCCGCTCCCCGAGCTCGCCGCCGCGCTGGAGCGGACGGGCGTTCCGGGCGTCGGCCTGTGGCGCGGGCCGGTCCAGCAGTACGGGCCCGAGGCCGCAGCGCGGCTGGCGCGGGACCACGGGCTGACCGTCACCTCGCTGTGCCGGGGCGGCTTCTTCACGGCGGCCGGGCCCGCCGAGCGCCGCCGCGCCCTGGACGACAACCGCGCGGCCCTGGACGAGGCGGCGGCGCTCGGCACCGGCACCCTCGTCCTCGTCTCCGGCGGACTGCCGGACGGCAGCCGCGATCTGCCGGGGGCGCGCGAGCGGGTGGCCGACGCGCTGGCCGAACTGGGCCCGTACGCCCAGGAGCGCGGCGTGCGGCTCGCGATCGAGCCGCTGCACCCCATGTACGCGTCGGACCGCTGCGTGGTCTCCACGCTCGGCCAGGCGCTCGACCTCGCGGAGCGCTTCCCGGCCGAGCGGGTCGGCGTCGTGGTGGACACGTATCACCTGTGGTGGGACGAGCGGGTGCCGGAACAGATCGCGCGCGCCGGCGCGGCCGGGCGTATCGCGGCCTTCCAGGTGGCCGACTGGGTCACCCCGCTGCCGGAGGGCGTGCTGCTCGGCCGGGGGCAGCTCGGCGACGGCAGCGTCGATCTGCGGGGCTTCCGGCGCCAGGTGGACGCCGCCGGATACCAGGGACCGGTCGAGGTCGAGATCTTCAACCCGCGGCTGTGGGAGCGGGACGGTGCGGAGGTGCTGGCCCAGACGGCACAGCGGTACGCCGAGCACGTCCTCGGCTGACCCCGTGCGGCGTGCGAGGGGCCCGGTCCTGCGGACCGGGCCCCTGCGGCTGCGCCGGGGAACCGCACTCGCTGCGGCGTGCCGTCAGAACGGCACGCCGCAGCGCAGCAGCACGTTGGCGTACGGCTTGGTCTCCCCCGTCCGTACCACCAGCCGCGCCTCGCGCGTACGGGCCTTCAGCTCCTCGTGCGGGACGAGCTCCAGCTCCGTGAAGCGCCGCTCCAGCAGACCGCTCGCCGCGGAGTTCGCACCGCGCACCTCCCGGGCCGCCGTCGCGCCCTCCACCTCCAGTTCGTCCAGCAGCCCGTCGAGCACCTCGGCGAAGGAGGGCACTCCGGACCGGAAGGAGAGGTCCACGACCGCGGGCCCGTCCGGGATCGGAAGGCCGGCGTCGCACACCATCACCAGGTCGGTGTGCCCCAACCGGGCCAGCGCCCCGGACAGATGGCGGTTGAGGATTCCGGACTTCTTCACGTGGCGCCCTTCTCGCAGTTCCCCGAAAACTTCTCGAACTCCTCGGCGCCGGGGTACGACTCCTGGGCCCCCGCCCGGGTGACGGCGAAGGAGCCCACGCGTACGGCGTACCGCACCGCGTCCACCAGCCCGTCCCCGCGTCCCAGCCGCCAGCCGAGGGCACCCGTGAAGGCGTCCCCCGCGCCCGTGGTGTCCACCGCCGTGACGGAGGGGCTGGGCACCCGGACCGCGGCGCTGCCGGGGGTGGCGACCAGGGCGCCCTCGGCCCCGAGGGTGACCACGACGCTGCGCGGTCCGCGCTCCAGCAGCGCCTCGGCCCACTCCTCCGGCCGTCCCGTCGCGCGGTCGTCCACCCGGCCGTCCACCCGGCCGTCCGCGGGGTCTTCCAGCAGCCGTCGGGCTTCGTGCTCGTTGACCACCAGGGGGTCGCAGACAGCGAGCACGCTGCCCGGCAGGGGCGCAGGGGGCGAGGGATTGAGTACGACGCGTGCGCCGGAGGCCGCGGCGGTGTGCGCCGCCGCCTCGACCGTCTCCCGTGGGATCTCCAGCTGGAGGGAGACGACCGTCGCCGCCTCGAACAGCCGGCGCGCCTCGGTCACGTCCTCGGGGGTGAGCCGGGCGTTGGCTCCCGAGGAGACGACGATGCTGTTGTCGCCGGCCGCGTCCACGGTGATGAGGGCGACGCCGGTGGGTGCGTCCTCGCCCTCCAGGAGGCCGGTGGTGTCGGCTCCAGCCGCCCGCTGGGCCTGGCTCAGCATCCGCCCGTACGCGTCGTTCCCGACGCGTGCGAGCAGTGTCGTGCGGGCTCCGAGCCGGGCGGCGGCCGCCGCCTGGTTCGCGCCCTTGCCGCCCGGGTGGATGGCGAGATCCGACCCGAGCACCGTCTCGCCCGCCGCGGGCCGCTGGTCGACATGGACGACCAGATCGGCGTTGGCGGACCCTACGACCAGCAGGTCGTACTCGTGCATCCGGTGCCCCTTGCGCTCCGTCGCACCGTCAGGAGAAACGGTCGACGTTCTTCTTGGTCACGGCCTTGACCGGGACCTTGATCTGGCTCTGGATGTCCGTGCCGTCGACGACCCGCATGGCGTTGCGGACGGACATCTTGCCCAGCTCCTTGGGCTGCTGGGCGATGGTGACGTTCATCGTGCCCTTCTTGATGGCCTTGAAGCCGTCAGGAGTGCCGTCGAAGCCGACGATCTTGACGTCCTTGCCGGCCTTGCCGCCCAGCGCCTTGATGGCGCCGAGCGCCATCTCGTCGTTCTCGGCGAAGACACCGTCGATGTCCGGGTGGGACTGCATGACGTTCTGGGTGACGTTGAGGCCCTTGTCGCGCAGGAAGTCCGCCGGCTGCTTGGCGACGACCTTGACGTTCGGGTACTCCTTCAGGCCCTCGGTGAAGCCCTTGTTGCGCTCGCGGGCCGCCGAGGTGGACACCTGGCCGCGCAGCTGGAGGATCTTGCCCTTCTCCCCGAGCTGCTCGGCGATGGCCTTGGCCGCCATCTTGCCGCCCTCGACGTTGTCCGAGGCCACGGTCGCCTTGACCTTCTCCTTGTTGACGCTGCGGTCGGCGGCGATGACCGGGATCTTGGCGTTGTTGGCAGCCTTGACGGAGGGAGCCGCCGCGTCGGAGTCGACCGGGTTGATGATGATGCCCTTCACCTGCTGCGAGGTGAAGTTCTGCATCTGGTTGGCCTGGGTCGAGGCGTCGTCCTGACCGTCCTGGACCGTGATCTTCGCACCCTGCGCCTTCGCCTCGGCTTCGGCGCCCTCCTTCATCTGAATCATGAAGGGCTGGTTCAGCGCGGATATCGCGAAGCCGAGCTTGACGTTTTCCTTTCCGTCCCCGGAATCGGAGTCGGACCCGCATGCGGTCACGGTGAGGGCTACTGCCGTCGCCATCACGACCGCGGACGTGCTCTTTCTCATGCTCATTGCTGCATTCCTTGCAGTTGGCAGATGAATGAACCTGGCCTGCTCCCCCGTCGCACAAAGATCATGCGCGGCGACGCAGTGTATCGAGAAGCACGGCCAGCGCAATGACCGCCCCAATGACGACCTGTTGCCAGAAGGCGGACACATCCAGAAGATTGAGCCCATTGCGGAGAACGGCCAGGATCAGGGCACCAATCAGCGTGCCAGACGCCTTGCCGACCCCTCCGGCGAGGCTCGCGCCGCCGATGACGACCGCCGCAATCGCATCCAGTTCGTAACCTTCGGCGGCGTTGGGCTGAGCCGAGACCAGCCGGGAGGCCAGCACAATTCCGGCGACCGCGGCGAAGGCGCCCACCAGGGCATAAACAATGATCTTCTGCCGCTGGACCCGAATTCCGGAGAGCCGTGCCGCCTCCTCGTTGCCGCCGATGGCGTACATCGACCGGCCGCTGTAGGTGCGCATCAGCACCAGGCCCGCGATGAGCCCCATGGCGATCATGATCAGCACGGGGGTGGCGATGTAGTCGTTCAGGTTCTCGCCCACCCAGGAGAGCGAGTCCGGGAGCGCGATCGGCGCGCCCTCGGAGACCACCTGGGCGAGACCGCGGGCCGCCGAGAGCATGGCCAGCGTGGCGATGAACGGCGGAAGCTTGCCGTACGCGATGAGGAGACCGTTGACCAGCCCGCAGGCGGTGCCCACCAGGATCGCGAGGATGACACCGAAGAAGACGGGCACGCCCTGGTTGGTGGTGAACCAGCCGAGCATGACCGCGGAGAACGCCGCCACGGAGCCGACGGACAGGTCGATGCCGCCCGAGACGATGGCGAAGGTGACGCCGTACGCGAGAATCGCGGTGACGGACGCCTGCACACCGACATTGACGATGTTGGTCGTGGTGAAGAAGTTGCCCGACAGGACGGCCATCAGAATGACCATCGCGACCAGTGCGAGCAGCGCGCCGTTGTCCAGCACGAGGCGTCGTATCACGGGCGGCGGCCCGTTGCCGCTGGGGCGCTTGTCCAGGCGGTGACCCGGCTGCGTGTCAATGGCCACGGGGAGAGTCCTCCATCTCGTTCGCTCCGTGCGCGGAGGTGCCGACGGCCAGGGCCATCACGGCGTCCTGGGTCGCCTCCCGCGCGGTCAGTTCTCCCGCGATCCGGCCCTGGGACATCACCAGGACCCGGTCGCTCATGCCCAGCACCTCGGGGAGGTCGCTGGAGATCATCAGTACCGCGTGCCCCGAGGCCGTCAGCTCGTTGATGAGCTGGTAGATCTCGACCTTGGCGCCGACGTCGATGCCGCGGGTGGGCTCGTCGAGGATCAGCACCCGGGACTGGGCCAGCAGCCACTTGCCGATGACGACCTTCTGCTGGTTGCCGCCCGAGAGGGTGCCCACGTGCTGGTCCAGCCCGGCCATCCGCACGGCCATCCGCTCGGCGATACGGCCCGCGTCGCGCTTCTGCGCCGCCCGGTCGACCAGCCCGCCGCGCGTGGCCTTGCGCAGGGTCACCAGCCCGAGGTTCTCCTGGATGGAGGAGCCGAGCACCAGCCCCTGGCCCTTGCGGTCCTCCGGGACGAGGCCCAGGCCCGAGGCGAGCGCCGCGCTCACGTTGTGGCCGGGCAGCCGCTTGCCGAGCACCTCCACCGTGCCCGCGTCGTACGGGTCGGCGCCGAACACCGCCCGCGCCACCTCCGTACGGCCCGCGCCCACCAGGCCCGCGACGCCGACGACCTCGCCGGCCCGCACCTCGAAGTGGATGTCGTGGAACACCCCGGCGCGGCGCAGCCCTGTCACCCGCAGCAGCGGCTGCGCGGAGGGCGTCACCCGGCCGGTGTCGCGCGGGTACTGCTGCTCGATGCTGCGGCCGACCATCTGCTGCACCAGCTCGTCCTCCGGTGCGGAGGCGGGCACCTGGCCCACGCTGCGCCCGTCGCGCAGCACGGTGACGCGGTCGCCGATCTGCGGGATCTCCTCCAGATGGTGGGTGATGAAGACGATCCCCACGCCCTCGGAGCGCAGCTTGCGCACGATGGCGAAGAGCCGGTTGACCTCCTCCGCGGTGAGCACGGCGGTCGGCTCGTCCATGATGAGCACCCGGGCGCGCAGGCTGAGCGCCTTGGCGATCTCCACCATCTGGCGCCCGGCGATCCCCAGTTCGCGCACCGGGGTGCGCGGCGGCGCGTCCACGCCGACCCGCTGGAGCAGGACGGCGGCGTCGGCCTCCATCTTCTTGCGGTCCAGCAGGCCGTAGCGGCGCGGCTGGCGGCCCAGGAAGAGGTTCTCCGCGATGGACAGGTGGGGGACCAGGTTGAACTCCTGGTGGATGGCCGCGATGCCCAGCTTCTCGGCGGCCTCCGCACCGGCGACCCGCACGGGCCTGCCGTTCTGCAGCACCCGTCCGCCGTCCGCGCGGTAGACACCGGAGAGGATCTTGATCAGGGTGCTCTTGCCCGCGCCGTTCTCGCCGAGCAGCACATGCACTTCGCCGGCGCGCAGGTCGAAGTCCACGCCGTCGAGGGCGACCACACCGGGGAAGACCTTCCTGATGCCCTCCATGCGCAGCAGCTCCTGTGCCGGGGGCGGATCGGGGGTGGTCAACGGCGGCTCCTTTCGTCTTCGCCGCAGGAGCGGCGCGGTATCAGGTGCGCGGAGAGCGTGACGGAGTCCGCGCTCCGGCCCTCCACGAGGTCGGTCAGTGCGGCGACGGCCCGGTGCCCCAGCTCCGCGGTCGGCTGGGCGATGGCGGTGACGGGCGGGTCGGTGTGCGGGAACCAGGCGATGTCGTCGAACGCGGCCAGCGCCATGTCGTCGGGCACCCGCAGGCCGCGCCTGCGCAGCTCGTCCATGACGCCGAGGGCCATCAGGTTGTCGGTGGCGAAGATCGCTTCGGGCGGCTCGGGGAGCCCGAAGAAATCACTTGTCACCCGCCGTCCGCTCGCCGTCCGGAAGTCGCCCTGCCCGATGTAGGGCGCGGGCAGCGGCAGTCCGTGCTCGCACAGGGCCGAACGGAAGGCGTCCACCCGCTCGTTGCTGGTGGTGGTGGCGACGGGTCCGGTGATGATAGCGAGACGCTGGTGGCCCAGTGCGTACAGGTGTGCCACCAGATCGCGAACGGCCTCGCGTCCGTCCGCGCGGACGACGGGGACGTCGAGGCCGTCGATCCAGCGGTCCACGAAGACCATCGGAATGCCCGAGCGGACGGCCTCGCGCAGCACCGCCGAGTCCCCGTCGGCGGGGGAGACCAGCAGCCCGTCGATCCGGCGGTCGGACAGCGTGCGGACGTGGTGGTCCTGGAGGGCGAGCTGCTCGTCGGCGTTGCCGATGACGACGCTGTAGCCGCGGCTGCGCGCCGCGTCCTCGACGGCGCGGGCCAGCTCGGTGAAGAACGGGTTGAGCACATCGCTGATGATCAGACCGAGCGTGCGGGTCTGGTCGGTGCGCAGCGAACGGGCCACCGCGTTGGGCCGGTAGCGCAGCTCCGCCATGGCCGACAGCACGCGGGAGCGGGTGTCGTCGCGGACACCGCTGTGGCCGTTGAGGACGCGCGAGACGGTGGCGACGGAAACGCCCGCCCGTGCTGCGACGTCCTTGATGCCTGCCATGGGAAGTGCCGGTTCCAGAGTGAACGGGGGTGGAGGTGTCCCTGTGCGCGCGGCGGCCGGAACGCGGCCTCATTGCACGCGTGGAATCGATTACATCGAGTATGAGAAGTGATCGCCTCCGCTTTACGCAAGTTCGCGCAGGTGCCCGATGCCAATTCGTGACCGAGGACGTGGTCATGTCACGCTGCGTGCGGGCTTGGTACAACTCGCGTATACCGGAGGCCCGTTGTGCGCGGTTATCCACAGGGGTGGGGCGGGGCGGCAGGCGGGGTTACCGTCAGTGATATGACGTTCCAAGCTGCCGTGCTCGAAGGGGTCCTTGAGCGCATCACGTACGCCAACGAGGAGAACGGATACACGGTCGCACGGGTCGACACCGGCCGCGGCGCGGGCGAACTCCTCACCGTCGTGGGCGCTCTGCTGGGCGCGCAGGTCGGCGAGTCGCTGCGGATGGAGGGCCGCTGGGGGTCCCACCCGCAGTACGGCCGCCAGTTCACGGTGGACAACTACACGACGGTGCTGCCCGCCACCATCCAGGGCATCCGGCGCTATCTCGGGTCCGGCCTGATCAAGGGCATCGGCCCGGTCTTCGCCGACCGCATCACCGAGCACTTCGGCACGGACACGCTGGATGTCATCGAGCAGGACCCCGGCCGGCTGATCGAGGTCCCCGGGCTGGGCCCGAAGCGCACCAAGAAGATCACGGCCGCCTGGGAGGAGCAGAAGGCCATCAAGGAGGTGATGGTCTTCCTGCAGGGCGTCGGCGTCTCCACCTCCATCGCCGTGCGGATCTACAAGAAGTACGGCGACGCGGCCATCTCCGTCGTCCGATCCGAGCCCTACCGCCTCGCGGCCGACGTCTGGGGCATCGGCTTTCTGACGGCCGACCGCATCGCCCAGTCGGTCGGCATCCCGCACGACAGCCCGGAGCGGGTCAAGTCCGGCCTGCAGTACGCGCTGTCCCAGTCCACCGACCAGGGGCACTGCTATCTGCCCGAGGAGCGGCTGCTGGCGGACGCGGTCAAGCTGCTCCAGGTCGACACCGGGCTGGTCATCGAGTGCCTGGGTGAGCTGGCGGCCGAGGAGGAGGGCGTGGTGCGCGAGCGGGTGCCGGATCCGCAGGATCCGGAAGGCGGGCAGACGGCGGTCTATCTCGTGCCCTTCCACCGCGCCGAGCTCTCGCTCTCCGCCCAGCTGCTGCGGCTGCTGCGCGCGCCGGAGGACCGGATCCCGGCGTTCCGGGACGTCGACTGGGACCGGGCGCTCGGCTGGCTGGCGCAGCGCACCGGCGCCGAGCTCGCCCCGGAGCAGCGGGACGCGGTGCGGCTCGCGCTCACCGAGAAGGTCGCGGTGCTCACCGGCGGACCGGGCTGCGGGAAGTCGTTCACCGTGCGCTCGGTGGTCGAGCTGGCCCGCGCGAAGAAGGCGCGGGTGGTGCTCGCTGCGCCGACCGGGCGGGCCGCCAAGCGGCTGGCGGAGCTGACCGGTGTGGAGGCGTCCACCGTGCACCGGCTGCTGGAGCTGAAGCCCGGCGGCGACGCGGCGTACGACCGGGACCGGCCGCTGGAGGCCGACCTGGTCGTGGTCGACGAGGCGTCCATGCTGGACCTCCTGCTGGCGAACAAGCTCGTCAAGGCCGTGTCGCCGGGCGCGCATCTGCTGCTGGTGGGCGATGTGGACCAGCTGCCCTCCGTCGGCGCGGGGGAGGTGCTGCGGGATCTGCTCGCCGACGGCGGCCCGGTGCCTGCGGTGCGGCTCAAGCGCATCTTCCGGCAGGCCCAGCAGTCCGGCGTGGTCACCAACGCGCACCGCATCAACGCCGGCAGCCAGCCGCTCACCCAGGGGATGACCGACTTCTTCCTCTTCGCTGAGGAGGACACCGAGGAGGCGGGGCGGCTCACCGTGGATGTGGCGGCGCGCCGGATCCCCGCGAAGTTCGGCCTGGATCCGCGCCGGGATGTGCAGGTGCTCGCGCCGATGCACCGGGGCCCCGCGGGCGCGGGCGTGCTCAACGGCCTGCTCCAGCAGGCGGTCACCCCGGCCCGGCCCGACCTGCCGGAGAAGCGGTTCGGCGGCCGGGTCTTCCGTGTGGGCGACAAGGTCACTCAGATCAGGAACAATTACGAGAAAGGGGCGAACGGTGTCTTCAACGGCACGGTCGGTGTGGTCACCGCGCTCAGCGTGGAGGACCAGCGGCTGACCGTGCGCACCGACGAGGACGAGGAGGTGGCCTACGAATTCGACGAGTTGGACGAGCTCTCCCACGCCTACGCCGTCACCATCCACCGCTCCCAGGGCAGTGAGTATCCGGCGGTGGTGATTCCGGTCACCACGGGCGCCTGGATGATGCTCCAGCGCAACCTTCTCTACACCGCCGTCACCCGGGCGAAGCGCCTGGTGGTGCTGGTCGGCTCGCGGCGAGCTCTGGGCCAGGCTGTACGCACGGTGTCGGCCGGGCGGCGGCACACCGCGCTGGCGCACCGGCTCAGCGGAACCCTCGCACCCGGAGGTGTGCGAGGGGGTGACCCCGGCGGCTCGGAGGGTGCACGATAGCTGTGAGGGCGGCACTCCGTGCCACCATGGAGGCTTCTGGCTGACCCCGAGTGCACCGCACGGCGCTCAGTGGGGGAGAGTGGAACGAGTCAGGGCACCTCGAAGAAGAGGCACTACGTCGGTGAGGGATGACGTGAGCGAACACCGCGAGAGCGAGAATTCCGTAGTAGTCCGCTACGGAGACGGCGAGTACAGCTACCCGGTCGTCGACAGCACGGTGGGCGACCGTGGGTTCGACATCGGCAAGCTGCGCGCCCAGACCGGTCTGGTGACCCTGGACTCCGGCTACGGCAACACCGCCGCGTACAAGTCCGCCATCACCTATCTCGACGGCGAGCAGGGCATTCTGCGCTACCGCGGATACCCCATCGAGCAGCTGGCCGAGCGCGGGACCTTCCTGGAGACCGCCTACCTGCTGATCAATGGCGAGCTGCCCACCGTCGACCAGCTGGCCCACTTCAAGGGTGAGATCACCCAGCACACCCTGCTGCACGAGGACGTCAAGCGGTTCTACGACGGCTTCCCGCGCGACGCCCACCCGATGGCCATGCTGTCCTCGGTGGTCAGCGCGCTGTCGACGTTCTACCAGGACAGCCACAACCCGTTCGACGAGAAGCAGCGCCATCTGTCGACCATAAGGCTGCTGGCGAAGCTGCCGACCATCGCCGCGTACGCCTACAAGAAGGCCATCGGGCACCCGGTCGTCTACCCCAGCAACGACCTGGGGTATGTGGAGAACTTCCTCCGGATGACCTTCTCGGTCCCCGCACAGGAGTACGACCTGGATCCGGTCGTGGTCAGCGCCCTGGACAAGCTGCTGATCCTGCACGCCGACCACGAGCAGAACTGCTCGACCTCCACGGTCCGGCTGGTCGGCTCCTCGCAGGCGAACATGTTCGCCTCGATCTCCGCCGGGATCAGCGCGCTGTGGGGCCCGCTGCACGGCGGCGCCAACCAGAGCGTGCTGGAGATGCTGGAGGGCATCCAGGCGTCCGGCGGCGATGTGGACACCTTCATCCGCAAGGTGAAGAACAAGGAAGACGGTGTGAAGCTGATGGGCTTCGGACACCGTGTCTACAAGAACTTCGACCCCCGGGCGAAGATCATCAAGTCGGCGGCGCACGATGTGCTCTCGGCCCTCGGCAAGAGCGACGAGCTGCTGGACATCGCCCTGCGCCTGGAGGAGCACGCGCTCTCGGACGACTACTTCGTCGAGCGCAAGCTCTACCCCAATGTCGACTTCTACACCGGTCTGATCTACCGCGCCATGGGCTTCCCGACCAGCATGTTCACCGTGCTGTTCGCGCTGGGGCGGCTGCCGGGCTGGATCGCCCAGTGGCACGAGATGATCAAGGAGCCGGGCTCCCGCATCGGGCGCCCCCGGCAGATCTACACCGGCGTCGTCGAGCGGGAGTACGTCCCGGTCGAGGCCCGCTGAGGCGCACCGCGCCCCGACCGCTCCCCGAACGCTCAAGGCCCTGGTCCATCCGGACTAGGGCCTTCCGTTTGTGCCCGGCCGGTGAGACGTAGATCACACACTCCGGGGGGTAACCATTGCCGGGGGTTGTGGGTCTAACCGGGTGGCGCCGGCTTCCCGGCGGAGTCGCCGCCGCTCGCCGGGCGCGTCTTGGGGGACGCGCTTCGGCGTCGCAGAGGGTGAGCGTGCCCGGGGAGCTTTGAGCGGCCTTCCCGTCCGCGTGCAACCACCAGGCGCCCGGCCAGGATCCCGTGGGGGGAATCCAGGACCGGGAATCGGAAGCGCCCCGTCGACGGGCCCGTGGGGGGACCTGTGCGGCGGGGCGCTTTGTGATGCCGGTGCGTGATGCCGGTGCGTGGTGCGGCGGGGGCGCCGGGGGCGGCCTAGGCGCGGTCCACCACGTCGTAGCCCGCTTCGTCGACGGCCGCGCGGACCGCCGCGTCGTCCAGGGGGGTGGCCGAGGTGACGGTGACCTCGCCGGTCGAGGCGTCGGCCTGGACGGCCGAGACGCCGTCGATCTTCGAGACCTCCTCCGAGATCGCGTTCTCGCAGTGGGAGCAGCTCATCCCGGAGACGGTGTAGACGGTGGTCGTGACGGTGCTCATGGGCAGGTCCTCGCAATCGTTCCGCGTCGTGGTGGCAACGGGTGTCGGCCGCTGTCCAGTGTATACCCCCTATGGGTATGGCGGGGATGGCGGGTGCGGCGTCAGCGGCCCCCGCGGTGCCCGGGACGCCGGGCCACCCAGGCGCGGATGGTGTCGGCGAACCAGTAGGGCCGCCCGCCCTCGACCAGGTCGGGCGGGGGCAGGAGCCCGTGTTTTCGATAGGAGCGCACGGTGTCCGGCTGGACGCGGATGTGTGCGGCGATCTCCTTGTACGACCAGAGCCGGCGGTCGGCCATATGGCACCTCCCAGGGGGTGGCTGTGGATCACCCAGCCTGTGCCCGGCGTACGACGCAGAGTGACACCGCCGGGGTGGCTGTGGTGCGGCTGTGACCCGGAACCCGCGCAACGGTGACGCTCGTGACACGCTGGCCATGGTTACGTCTTAATGTAAGGACAAACTATTGACAGGGGTCTCCCGCCCGGCAGACGATGGGAGCTCGGAGCGTCAGCAGAGAGGGCATCCCGTATGGCCAGGCACGAGGTCGTCACGATGGGCCGCATCGGTGTGGACATCTATCCGCTGCAGACGGGTGTGCCGCTGCCGAGGGTCGAGTCCTTCGGGAAGTTCCTCGGCGGCTCGCCCACCAACGTCGCGGTCGCCGCCGCCCGGCTGGGCCGGTCGGCCGCCGTCATCAGCCGCACCGGCGACGATCCGTTCGGCACCTACTGCCATGAGGCACTGCGGGACTTCGGCGTCGACGACCGCTGGGTCACCCCGGTCGCCGCGTATCCGACGCCCGTCACCTTCTGCGAGATCTTCCCGCCCGACGACTTCCCGCTGTACTTCTACCGGCTGCCCAAGGCGCCCGACCTGGAGATCCACGAGGGCGAGCTGGAGTACGACGGCATCGCGGCAGCGGAGATCTTCTGGATGTCCGGCACCGGGCTGTGCGCCGAGCCCAGCCGCACCGCCACGCTCGCCGCGCTGGCGGCGCGCGCAGCGCACCGCGCCGAGCGCACCGCCACCGTGTTCGACCTCGACTGGCGGCCGATGTTCTGGGGCGCGGGCGCCGACGCGGCGCTGAGCGAGGACGAGGCGAAGGAGGCGGCCCGGCCGCTCTACCGGCAGGCCCTCGCACACGCCACGGTCGCCGTCGGCAACGTCGACGAGTGCGAGGTCGCGACGGGCGTGCGGGAGCCGCGCGGCTGCGCGGAGGCGCTGCTGGCCGCCGGCGTCGAGCTGGCCGTCGTCAAGCAGGGCCCCAAGGGCGTGCTCGCCGTGCACCGGGACGGCACGGTCGCCGAGGTCCCGCCGCACCCGGTGGAGGTCGTCAACGGCCTGGGCGCGGGCGACTCCTTCGGCGGCTCCCTGTGCCACGGGCTGCTCGCCGGCTGGGACCTGGAGTACGTGATGCGGTACGCGAACGCCGCGGGTGCCCTGGTCGCCTCGCGGCTGGCGTGTTCGTCGGCGATGCCGGAGCCGCACGAGGTCGAGGGGCTGCTGCGTGGCTGAGCCTCCCGTCCCCCGCGTCCCCCGCCGAGCGCTCCGCGCCCGCCCGTGCGGCCGGATCTCGCCGCTGTGGCCGCGCGCCGGTGCGGCCGGAAGTCTTCCCTCCCTCAGAAAGCGAGCCGCTGGTGAGTAGCGTCAGTATTGCCGAGCTCAGCGAGGTGCGGACCCGGCACCCCGAGGCCGTTGCCGAGGCGGCGGTTCGGCGGGCCCGGCGGCCCCTGGTGGGGGACTCCGGGCGGCTGATGATCGTCGCCGCGGACCACCCGGCGCGCGGCGCGCTGGCCGTCGGCGGCGACCGGCTCGCCATGGCCAACCGCGCCGGGCTGCTCGAACGGCTGATGGTCGCGCTGTCCCGCCCCGGTGTCGACGGCGTGCTCGGCACCGCCGACATCCTCGAAGACCTGCTGCTGCTCGGCGCGCTGGAGAACAAGGTCGTCATGGGCTCCATGAACCGGGGCGGCCTGGCCGGTGCCGCGTTCGAGATGGACGACCGGTTCACCGGGCACCGCGCCGAGGACATCGAGCGGCTGCGGTTCGACGCGGGCAAGCTGCTGCTGCGTATCGACGACGGCGACCCCGGCTCGCTGGCCACCCTGGAGTCCTCCGCGCGCGCCGTGGACGCGATGGCGGCCCGCGGCCTGCCCCTCTTCCTGGAGCCCTTCATCTCCCGCAGGGTGGAAGGGAAGGTGCGGAACGACCTGAGCGGCGAGGCCGTCGCCCGGTCCATCGCCATCGCGGCCGGGCTGGGCGGGACCTCCGCCTACAGCTGGCTGAAACTGCCGGTCACCGAGGACCCGGACGACATGGCGTGGGTGTGCGAGACCTCCTCGCTGCCCACCGTGCTGCTGGGCGGCGAGGTCAACGGCGACCAGGAGGGGGCGTATGAGAAGTGGCGCAAGGCGCTCAGCCTGCCCACCGTGCGCGGCCTCGTGGTGGGACGCTCGCTGCTGTATCCGGCCGACGGGAATGTGAGCGCGGCCGTGGACACCGCTGTCGGGCTGCTCTGAAAGGGACATGAGGACATGAAGGACACCGACTTCCACCTCCCGGCGGGGAGCGCGGCCCGCGGGCCGTACGCCCTGGACGTGGGTCCCGAGCGCGCCGGGTGGGGCTACTCCTCGCTGCGGGTGCTTCAGCTGGGACCGGGCGAAGCACACGAGTTCGACGCCGGTGAGAGCGAGTGGATCGTGCTCCCGCTCAGCGGCGGCTGCACGGTCGCGGCCGGCGGCGAGACCTTCGCGCTGCACGGGCGCGAGAGCGTGTTCACCGGCGTGAGCGACTTCGCGTACATCCCGCGGGACGCGCGGGCGCGGATCAGCAGCGAGCGCGGCGGGCGGTTCGCGCTGACCGGCGCCCGCTGCGAGCGGCGGCTGCCCGCGCGCTACGGCCCGGCCGGGGACGTCCCCGTCGAGCTGCGCGGCAGCGGCACCTGCTCCCGGCAGGTCAACAACTTCGGCGCGGCGGGCGTGTTCGAGGCCGACAGGCTCATCGCCGTCGAGGTGCTCACCCCGGGCGGCAACTGGTCCTCGTACCCGCCGCACAAGCACGACGAGCACCGGGAGGGCGTGGAGAGCGAGCTGGAGGAGATCTACTACTTCGAGATCGCACCCCATGACCGGACGCCGGGCCTCGGCTACCAGCGCGTCTCCCCGAGCGGCCACGGCAAGGGCACCGATGTGCTCGCCGAGGTGCGCGGCGGCGACGCGGTGCTGATCCCCGACGGCTGGCACGGCCCGTCGATCGCCGCGCCCGGCCACGACATGTACTACCTGAACGTGATGGCCGGGCCGGGGACGGACCGCGCCTGGCTCATCTGCGACCACCCGGACCACGCGTGGATCCGCGGCGCGTGGGCCGACACGCCCCTCGACCCCCGGCTCCCGCTCTACGGTGCGCGGGAGTCCGCGGGCCGGCCCGCAGAGGAGGGCGCCGAGTGACCACCGTCCGACTCACCGTCGCCCAGGCGCTCGTCCGCTTCCTCGCCGCCCAGCGCACCGAGCGCGACGGCGTACGGCACCGGCTGATCGACGCCTGCTGGGGCATCTTCGGGCACGGCAACGTGGCCGGCATGGGCCAGGCCCTGCTGGAGAGCGGCCAGGGCCCCGAGGCGCCGCTCCGGTTCCTCCAGGGCCGCAACGAGCAGTCCATGGTGCACGCGGCCGTCGGCTTCGCACGCCAGCGCGACCGGCTGTCCGCGCAGGCCGTCACCACCTCCATCGGCCCCGGCGCCACCAACCTCGTCACCGGCGCCGCGCTCGCCACCGTCAACCGGCTGCCCGTGCTGCTGCTGCCCGGCGACATCTTCGCCAGCCGGGCGCCCGACCCGGTCCTCCAGCAGCTCGAAGTGGTCCACGCGGGCGATGTGTCGGTCAACGACGCGCTGCGCCCCGTCTCGCGCTACTTCGACCGCGTCATGCGCCCCGAGGCGCTGATCCCGGCCGCGCTGCAGGCGATGCGGGTGCTGTCCGACCCGGCCGAGACCGGCGCCGTCACCCTGGCGCTGCCGCAGGACGTGCAGGCCGAGGCGTACGACTGGCCCGAGGAGTTCTTCGCCGAGCGGGTGTGGCGGGTGGCCCGTCCGGGCCCCGAGCCCGAGGCGCTGGCCGAGGCGGCCCGTACGGTGCGCGCCGCGCGCCGCCCGCTGCTGGTCGCGGGCGGCGGCGTGCACCACAGCGAGGCCGAGGAGGCGCTGCGCGCGCTCGCCGACGTGACCGGCATCCCGGTCGCCTCCACCCAGGCGGGCAAGGGGTCGCTGCGCTACGACCACCCGTGCGACGTGGGCGGCATCGGCCACACCGGCACCGCCGTCGCGGACGAACTCGCCCGCGCCGCCGACCTGGTGATCGGCGTCGGCACCCGCTACACCGACTTCACCACCGCCTCCGCCACCCTCTTCCAGCACCCGGACGTGCGCTTCGTCAACCTCAACATCACCTCCTTCGACGCGCACAAGCTGAGCGCCCGCACCGTCGTGGCCGACGCGCGCGCGGCGCTGGAGGGGCTCACGGACGCGCTCGCGGGCCACCGGGTGGACCCGGCGTACGAGGCCGAGTACGCGGAGGGCAAGGCGGCGTGGGAGCGGGTGGTCGACGCGGTCTGCGCGCCGCCCGCCGACGAGAAGGAGCGCCCCTCGCAGCCCCAGGTGCTCGGCGCGCTGGACGCGGTCGTCGGCGACACCGACGTGGTGATCAACGCCGCCGGATCGCTCCCCGGCGACCTGCACAAGCTGTGGCGGGCCCGCTCCCGCCGCCAGTACCACCTGGAGTACGGCTACTCCTGCATGGGCTACGAGATCCCCGGCGCTCTCGGCGTCCGGCTGGCCGCACCCGACCGGCCGGTGTGGGCGCTGGTCGGCGACGGGACGTATCTGATGCAGCCCACCGAGCTGGTCACGGCGGTCCAGGAGGGAGTCAACATCAACCTCGTCCTCCTCCAGAACCACGGTTACGCGTCCATCGGCGGGCTCTCCGAGGCCAGCGGCGCCGAGCGGTTCGGCACCGAGTACCGCTACCGCGCGGCCGACGGCACCTACTCCGGCGACCCGCTGCCCGTCGACCTCGCCGCCAACGCCGCCTCGCTCGGCATGGAGGTGTACCGCGCCCGCGGCTACGCCGAGCTCCGCGAGGCGCTGGCGGCGGCCCGCGCCTCCGACCGGCCCAGCTGCGTCCACGTCGAGACCGACACCGCACCGCGGGTCCCGGCGCCCGGCCCTGAGGCGTGGTGGGACGTGGTGGTCGCCGAGACCGCCGAGCGCCCGGCGGCGCGCGAGGCCCGTGTCGCCTACGACCGCCAGGCCGCGCTCCGGCGCCGCCACCTGTAGGCCCCGAGCCCCCTGAGCCCCCCCCGAGACTCCCGAGACTCCCTGAGAAAGGTCCCGCTCCATGAAGACCCTCGGCCACTGGATCGACGGCAAGGCCGCCGAGTCCACTTCCGGCTCCTTCGGTCCCGTCTACAACCCGGCGACCGGCGAGCAGCCCACCCGGGTCTCGCTCGCCTCGGTCGAGGAGGTGGACGCGGCGGTGGCGGCGGCCAGGGAGGCGTACACCACCTGGTCGCAGACCTCCCTCGCCCAGCGCACCGCGTTCCTCTTCCGGTACCGCGAGCTGCTGGACGCGCGGCGCGACGAGATCGCCGCGCTGATCACCGCCGAGCACGGCAAGGTGCACTCCGACGCGCTCGGCGAGGTCGCGCGCGGGATGGAGATCGTCGAACTGGCCTGCGGCATCACCGAGAAGCTGAAGGGCGAGCTGTCCACGCAGGTCTCCACCCGCGTCGACGTCTCCTCGATCCGGCAGCCGCTCGGCGTCGTCGCGGGCATCACCCCGTTCAACTTCCCCGCGATGGTGCCGATGTGGATGTTCCCGCTGGCCATCGCCTGCGGGAACACCTTCGTCCTCAAGCCCAGCGAGAAGGACCCGTCGGCTTCGTACCGGCTGGCGGAGCTGGCGGCCGAGGCGGGCCTTGCGCAGGGCGTGCTGAACGTCGTCAACGGCGACAAGATCGCCGTCGACCGGCTGCTGACCCACCCGGACGTGGCGGCGGTCTCCTTCGTCGGCTCGACGCCCATCGCCCAGTACATCCAGGCCGAGGCCACCGCGCACGGCAAGCGCGTACAGGCGCTGGCCGGGGCCAAGAACCACATGCTGGTGCTCCCCGACGCCGACCTCGACCACGCCGCCGACAACGCCATCAACGCCGCCTACGGCTCGGCGGGCGAGCGCTGTATGGCGGTCTCCGTGGTCGTCGCGGTCGGCGCCATGGGCGACACGCTGGTGGACAAGATCGCCGAGCGCGCCCGTACGCTGCGGATCGGCCCCGGCGACGACCCGGCCAGCGAGATGGGCCCGCTGATCACCCGCGAGCACCGCGACAAGGTCAACTCCTATGTCACGGGCGCGGCGGACCAGGGCGCCCAGGTGGTGGTCGACGGCACGGACTTCACCGTCGAGGGCCACGAGAGCGGCTTCTTCACCGGCGTCTCCCTCCTCGACAAGGTACGCCCCGGCATGGACGCCTACGAGGACGAGATCTTCGGCCCCGTCCTGTGCGTGGTCCGCGCTGAGACGTACGACGAGGCCATCGCCCTCATCAACAGCAGCAAGTGGGGCAACGGCACCGCCATCTTCACCCGCGACGGCGGCGCGGCCCGGCGCTTCCAGCTGGAGGTCGAGGCCGGCATGGTCGGCGTCAACGTGCCCATCCCGGTGCCGGTCGGCTACCACTCGTTCGGCGGCTGGAAGCAGAGCCTCTTCGGCGACCTGCACATCTACGGCAACGACGGGGTGCAGTTCTACACCCGGGGCAAGGTCATCACCACCCGCTGGCCGGACCCTGCCGACAGCGGCGGCATCAACCTGGGCTTCCCGACGTCGTCGTGACGCCCGGCCGGTCCGGTGCCCCCGCCGGCGGGGGCACACTCACTTCGGGTTGACGGCTGCCGCCAGGTCGTCCAGCGCGTCGGTCAGCAGGTCCGCCGTCCGCAGGCCGACCGGCGGCGGGTCGCCCGCCGCCGCTGCCCACCGCTCCAGCGCGGTGTGCACCGCACGGAGGTCCACCGGCTCGCCCTCGCGGATGGCCCGCGCCGCCGCGGTGAGGGCGGGCCGCAGCGCCGCGGCGAACTCCGCTGCCCCCTGGGAGGGCTGTGCGTCCTGCCCCGGAATATGCGTTTCCAGCAGCATCGCGGCCCGGCCCATCGTGATGAGCGCGGACTGCGCGCCGGTCGCGGAGCGCTGGGAGAGCCGGGAGAGCTGCCCCCGGTGGCGCACCGGTTCGGCCTGGGCGCGGCCCGCCGCCTCCTCCCACTCCTGGCGCGCCGCGCGCGCGTCGAGCAGCGCCTCGCGCACCTGGCGGGGGGCGCGTTCGGCGGGCTGGGCGAGGGTGTCCAGGACGGCGAGGGCGTACCGGCCGTTGGCCGCCAGCCAGTCGGCGAGCCGGTCCCGCAGCCGGGGGGTCTCCCAGGCCGGGAAGAGGGCGTAGCTCAGCATGGCCAGCGCCCCGCCGGTGGCGGTCAGCCAGATCCGCTCCAGCGCTGTCTGCGACCAGATCGTGCCCGCGATGCCGAGCAGGAAGACGACATACGCGCTGATGCAGGCCGAGACGATCGCGTACCCGGTGCTCATCAGCAGATACATCAGCCCCACCGACACCACCGCGAGCGCCGCGCTCGGATACGGGCCGGGCGAGGCCAGCGCCATCAGCCCGCCCGCCACCGCGACGCCGACGACCGTCCCCGTCAGCCGGGCGAACCCGCGTTCGTATGTACGGGAGAAGTCCGGGCGCAGCACCATCACGGCGGTGAGCGGGATCCAGTAGCCGTGCAGCGGCGGCAGCGCGTCGCCGAGCAGATAGCCCGCGCACACCACGCCGCTGACCCGCAGCGCGTGCCGCAGCACCGGCGAGGACCAGCGCAGCTCGCGGCGGAACGAGCGCAGCGCCACCGGCACCAGCGCGGCCAGCGAGGGGCGGGCCAGAAAGCGCGGCCGCTGGGGCCGGTCCTCGGCGGTGTGCCAGGTGGCCGGCCGGGCCGGCAGCAGGCCGCGCCGTCCGGTCACCTCCACCGGCTCCTGCGCGGCCTCCACGACGTCGTCGGTGAGTGCGATCAGCCGCAGCGCCGCCTTGCGCGCGGGACCGGTGAGCACCCCGCCGCCCTCGGGCACCTGCAGGATGTCCAGCGCCTCCTGCGGGAGGCGCAGCCGCGTGCCGCGCCGGATGGCCCGCGCCGCGGCGTCGAGCACGGTCGCGGCGGCGCCCAGCAGCTCGCGCACCCGGTCCCGTTCGGGCCCCTCCAGCGGGGCGCCGCCCACCACCGGGTCGGCGAGCGAGGCGAGCGCGGGACGGAAGCGCTCGGCCATCGCGCGGTAGCCCTGCAGCTGCCGGGGCCTGCGCCGGGCCTGCCGCGGCGAGACGGCCGCCGCGTCGCGCGCCTCCATCAGCGGCACCGGGTCGAACGCGGCCACCGGGTCGTGCCGCAGCCGCCGCGCGTAGTCGGCCACGCCCGCCAGCGCGTCCGCGAGGGCGTCCCGCCGCGCGCCCCACGGCCGTACCGGGAACAGCACGATCAGCCCCGCCTGCACCACGCCGCCCGCCGCGATCAGCGCGGCGTGGCCCAGGGCGCCCAGCACGGTGGTGGGCAGCGTGACGGTGATGAGCATGACGGCCACGGTGAGCCCCGCGACCACGCCCGAGGTGGGCCCCATGCCCCAGGCCATCCCGGCCAGGAACGCCCACGCCGCGATCAGCGCGACGAACGCGGGCTCCGTGCCCACCAGCAGATAGCCGAGGAAGGTGGAGACGGCCAGCCCGGCCGCGGCGGACAGTGCCAGCACCGGCCGGGGCCGCCAGCTCCGCTGGAACGTCGCCACCCCCGAGGCGAACGCGCCGAACGCGCTGGACACCGCGAGCTGCGGGGACCCGACCACCAGCGCGAAGCCGATCACCAGGGCCACCCCGCACGCCCCGCGCAGCGCGAGCTTCGGCGTCAGCGCCGCGCGCTCCACACTCAGCCCGGACAGCGCGGTGTTCTTCAGCGCCCGGAACCAGGGCAGCACGGTGGCTCTCACATCTGTAGAGAATACGGGGGCACCCGGCGCGCGAACGGACGGCGTCGCAGGTCGTGGCGGTGGGAGGGGTTCGGATGCGCCCTGGAGAGCCCCGGGCCGGCGGGAATTGTCAGATCGGTGATACCCGGCTGGGGCCCGGGGGGCCTTAGCCTGTGGGCTGATGCCGCGCCTCAGACCGCTCCCCGCCGTCACCAGGAGGACCCTGTGGACAGGGCTGGCCGTCGCGGTGCTGGTGGCCGTGCTGCTGTCCGTGCCGGGTGACGGCGGCGACGACGGGTCGTGCGGGGGCGTGCGGGTGACGGGCTGGCGGGCCGCCGACGGCATGAACGCGGAGTTCACCCGCTACGGCAACGACAACTCCCGGCTGGACGACTGGACGGGCGGCGACGGAACCCGCTCCGTACGGCTGCCGGACGGGCGGACCCTGTGGCTGTCGGCCGACACCTTCCTGGACGAGGTCCACGGCGGCCGCACCCGGCGTCCCGACCCGGTGTGGGTTCGCAACTCCGGCCTGGTGATGGGGTCCGACGCGCGGCTGCGGCGCACCCTGCTGGGCGGCAGCGCGGACCGGCCCGGCGCTCTCTTCCCCGGCACCGCCACCGGCGACGGGCGCGAGGTGTGGCGCTGGCCCGTGCAGGCCGTGGTGGAGCCCCGCCGGCCGGGATCGGCCGAGAAGGTGGTCCGGGTGCTGCTGTGGCAGCGCGAGGCGGGCAGCCCCCCGTGGATCTTCGGGGTGCCGCGGGCCAGCGAGGTCGCCACCCTCTCGCTGCCGGACCTGCGGGTGGAGGGCATCGAGACGGTCCACCAGCCGGGCGGCTCCGACGTGGAGCGCCGGGTGCTGTACGGCACCTCGGCGCTCACCGAGGGCGGCTGGACGTATGTCTTCGGCGCCGACGAGGGCAGCGTCAGCGGCAAGGCGTCGCGGGCGCATGTGGCCCGGGTGCCGGAGGGCGAGCTGGCCGACCCGTCCGCGTGGGAGTACTGGGCCGGGGACGGCGCCGAGGGGTCCGGCTGGCAGCGGGACCCGGACCGGTCCGAGCCGATACTCGTCGGCAGGACCGAGCAGCGCGGCGCGACCGGCACCTACACCGTGGCGCGCCGCGGGGACACCTGGCTGCTGATGACCATGGACGCCGGGGCCCCGGACGGCCGCGGCGTCACCGACGTCGTCTCGTACTGGTCCTGCGCGCCGACCGGTCCCTGGCACGGCCCGGCGAAGGTGGCCCGCCCCCCGCTGCCGGCCGGGAGCGGCGAGGCGGGCGCTGTGCCGTACAACCCGCAGGCGCACGCGGAGTTCGACGCGCGCGGGGAGCTGCTGCTGGGGTACGACGTGAATGTGCTGGGCGACTCCCGAGCGATTCACCGGAACGTGGAGTTCTATCGGCCCCGCTTCCTCCGGCTGAAGACCGGCCCGGTGAACTCCTAGCCACAGCTGTCGGAGCCCCTTCCGGGGGCGCGGGGAACTGCACGCCCGGCCGTGAAGCACCGCAGGCTGCGATGCGCAGCAAGGGGCAGCCCGTGACCAGTGGCTGGGTACGGGCTGCCCCTTGCTGCGCTCTGCAGTCCGCGGACGCGTCGTGGTCGGGCGCGCAGTTCCCCGCGCCCCTGAGAGGGTCCCTCCGAGATATCGGGGCGCTCTCAGGAACCGCCGTCCGTTGCGCGGCGGGCGGCCTCCGTGGGGCGCCGCTCGGCGTCCGGGGCCTGGTCTATGTCCGGTATCCCGTCCCCGTCCTCGTCCCGGGTCTCCTCCTCCCACATGGCCCGGTACTGCGCGTCCCGCACCTTCAGCAGTACGCACGCCACCAGCGCCGACAGCAGGGAGCCGATCAGCACGGCGGCCTTGGCGTGCTCCGTGACGGTGGGCCCGTCGAAGGCCAGCTCCGTCACCAGCAGCGAGACGGTGAAGCCGATCCCGGCCAGCATCGCCACGCCCGCGACGTCCGACCAGGACAGCTCGGGATTGAGCCGGGCCCGGGTGAAGCGAGCCGCGAGCCAGGTGCCGCCGAAGACGCCGAAGAACTTCCCGGCGACCAGCCCGAGCATCACGCCGAGCGCCTCCGGTTGCCGGAACGTTTCGCTGAGCGCGGACCCGGAGACCGCGACCCCTGCAGAGAACAGCGCGAAGACCGGTACGGCGAATCCCGCCGACAGCGGCCTGACCAGGTGTTCGACACGCTCACCCGTGGACGTGGAGTCCGGGTCCTCCTCGTCGTCCGGGGTGACGCGCAGCAGGAAGCCCATGGCGACGCCCGCGATGGTGGCGTGTACCCCGCTGTTGTACGTCAGCGCCCAGATGGCCAGCGCCAGCGGCACATACACGTACCAGCCGCGCACCCGCAGGTTGATGTGCAGCACCCGGAAGACGATCAGCCCGGCGACGGCGCCCGCGAAGGCCCACCAGTTCAGGTCCGAGGTGTAGAAGACCGCGATCACCAGGATCGCGCCCAGGTCGTCGACGATGGCGAGGGTGAGCAGGAAGGCGCGGATGCCGGAGGGCAGATTGGTGCCGATCACGGCGAGGACGCCGAGTGCGAACGCGATGTCCGTCGCCATCGGGATGGCCCAGCCGTGCAGCTTCCCGCCGCCCGCCAGGTTCACCACGAGGTAGGTCAGCGCGGGCACCGCCATCCCGCACAGCGCCGCCACCACCGGCAGCGCCGCCGCCGAGGGCCGGCGCAGCTCGCCGACCGTCAGCTCGCGTTTCAGCTCGATCCCGGCGACGAAGAAGAATATGGTCAGCACCCCGTCGGAGGCCCAGTGCTCGACGGACAGGTCCAGGCCCAGCGCCGAGATCCCGAAGTGGGTCTCACGCAGCGTCTCGTACGCGTGACTCAGCGGGGTGTTCGCCCAGACGAGTGCGGCGACCGCCGCGAAGAGCAGCACCATGCCGCCGACCGTCTCGGTCCGCAGGGCGTCCGTGAGGAGCCGCCGCTCCTTGGCGGAGGGGCGCTGGAAGAGGGCGGTGGGCGAGGAGGAGGTCTCCGGGGGGTTGGTGGTGC
>NZ_JAAKZZ010000169.1 GCF_011045075.1 Streptomyces boncukensis | reverse complement strand
GTGGGGGCGGGCGTGGGGGCGCCGTGCTGCTCGCGGTCCGCGGTGTGCGCGGCGATATGCGCGGCGATGCGCTCCGCGAAGACCAGGCCCTCCAGCAGGCTGTTGGAGGCGAGCCGGTTGGCGCCGTGCACTCCGGTGCAGGCGACCTCGCCGCACGCGTAGAGGCCGGGGACGGTGGTGCGGCCGTGCCGGTCCGTACGGACGCCGCCGCTGGCGTAGTGCGCGGCGGGCGCGACCGGTACGGGCTCGGTGACCGGGTCGATGCCGTGCGCCCGGCAGGCGGCCAGGATGGTGGGGAAGCGGCTCTCCCACATGGCGGCGCCGAAGTGCCGCGCGTCCAGGAACATGTGGTCGGTACCGCGGGCCGCGGCGTGCCGCATGATGCCCTTGGCGACGATGTCGCGGGGCGCCAGCTCGGCGAGCTCGTGCTGCCCGGTCATGAAGCGGACGCCGTCCCCGTCCACCAGGTGCGCGCCCTCGCCGCGCACCGCCTCCGATATCAGCGGCAGCTGTCCCTCCGCGTCCGGGCCCAGATAGAGCACCGTCGGGTGGAACTGCACGAACTCCACGTCGGAGACCTCGGCCCCGGCGCGCAGGGCGAGCGCCACGCCGTCGGCCGTGGAGACGGCCGGGTTGGTCGTCGCGGCGAACACCTGGCCCATGCCGCCGGTGGCCAGCACCACGGCGGGCGCGCGGACGGCGCCGACCCCGTCGTGCTGCCCCTCGCCCATCACATGCAGGGTCACTCCGGCGGTGCGCCCGCCGGCGTCCTTGAGGAGGTCGAGGACGAGCGCGTTCTCGACGGTGCGGACCGACGGTTCGGCCCGGACGGCGGCCACCAGGGCTCGTGAGACCTCCGCACCCGTCGCGTCGCCCCCCGCGTGCGCGATACGGCGCCGGTGGTGGCCGCCCTCGCGGGTCAGCTCGATCTGCCCGGTGGACTCCGAGCGGTCGAAGCGGGCGCCCGCCGCGATGAGCCGCCGTACGGCGTCGGGCCCCTCGGTGACCAGCGTCTGTACGGCGTCCTCGTCGCACAGTCCGGCGCCCGCCGTGAGGGTGTCGTCGCGGTGCTGCTCGGGGGTGTCGCCCTCGCCGAGGGCCGCGGCTATGCCGCCCTGCGCCCAGCGGGTGGAGCCGTCGTCCAGCCGCGCCTTGGTGACGACGACCGTACGGGCGCCCGTCGCGGCGCAGCGCAGTGCGGCGGTCAGTCCCGCGACGCCGGAGCCCACCACGACCACGTCGGCCTCGACCGTCCAGCCGGGAGGCGGAGCCGCCAGCGCCGGAGCACCGTGCGCGCCGTGCTCGCCTTTTGCGCTGGGCCCGCCGTGCTCGCTGTACGGGGTCTCGCCGTACGACATAGGGGACATAGGGAGGTGCCCTCCGTTCAGGCCGCTGCGGGGGACGCGCCGAACCGCAGCCGCGCGTTGTCGATGAGGCGCGTGGTGCCGACCCGCGCGGCCAGCGCCAGCACGGCCTCACCGGTGAAGTGGTCGTCCACACCCAGGAAGCTCCGCGGGTCGACCAGCGCCGCGTAGTCCACCGCCAGTCCGCTGTCCGCCGCGCCGTCCAGCACCGTCCGCGCGGCGTGCAGCACGGCGGACGGTCCCGCTCCCCGCCCGGCGGCCTCCCGGCCGGCCGCCAGGGCGCGGGAGAGCGCCAGCGCGGTGCTCCGCTCGCTGCCGGACAGGTAGCGGTTGCGGCTGGACAGCGCCAGCCCGTCGGCCTCCCGTACGGTCGGCACGCCGACGATCTCGACGGGGAAGTTCAGGTCCCGCACCATGCGGCGCACCAGGGCGAGCTGCTGTGCGTCCTTCTCGCCGAAGAACGCCGCGCCGGGCGCGGTGAGGTGGAGCAGCTTGGCGACGACGGTCAGCACGCCGTCGAAGTGGCCGGGGCGGTGCTCGCCCTCCAGCACCCGGCCCATCGGCCCGGCGGAGAGCCGCACCTGCGGCTCGCCCGAGGGGTAGACCTCCTCGGTGGACGGCGCGAAGACGACGTCGGCGCCCTCCCTGCCCGCGATCAGGAGGTCGGCCTCCAGGGTGCGGGGGTAGCGGTCCAGGTCCTCCCCCGCGCCGAACTGGAGGGGATTGACGAAGACGGTGAGCACCACCTGGCCCGCCGGGCCGACGTGGTCGCGGGCCGCCCGGAGCAGCGCGGCGTGGCCGTCGTGCAGGGCGCCCATCGTCATCACGACGGCGCGGCGCTCGTCCGTGGTCAGGGCGTGCAGTTCGGCGGCGGTCGCGACGACCGCCGGTACGGCGCTCACACGCCGTCCCCCTCGCCGTCCCGGGACCCGCCCTCCGGCCCGCCCGGACCGCCCGGACCGTCAGGACCGCCCGGACCGTCAGGGCCGTCCGGGCCGCCGCGGGGCTCCTCCCCGCCGTTCGCCAGGACGTCCAGCAGATCGGCGGCCTGCTCCGGCTTCAGCAGCCCGTGGGTCAGCGCCCGGTCCGCGGTCGCGCGGGCCATGGCGAGATATCCCGCGACGGTCTGCGGCGCGTGCCGGCGCAGCTCGCCGACGTGGGCGGCGACCGTGCCCCCGTCGCCCCGCGCGACGGGGCCGGTGAGCGCGGCGTCCCCGGACCGCAGCGCGTTGTCGAGCGCGGCGCCGAGCAGCGGGCCGAGCATCCGGTCGGGCGCCTGCACGCCCGCGGTGCGCAGCAGCTCCATGGACTGCGCGACCAGGGTGACGAGGTGGTTGGCGCCGATGGCGAGGGCCGCGTGGTACAGCGGGCGGGCGGCCTCCTCGATCCACTCCGGCTCCCCGCCCATCTCGATGACCAGCGCCTCGGCGGCCAGCCGCAGCTCCTCCGGCGCGGTCACCCCGAACGGGCAGCCGGCCAGCCGCTGTACGTCGACGGGGGTTCCCGTGAACGTCATCGCCGGGTGCAGCGCCAGCGGCAGCGCGCCGGCCCGCAGCGCGGGCCGCAGCACGGAGGTGCCGTACCGCCCCGAGGTGTGGACGAGCAGCTGGCCCTGGCGCACGGCGCCGGTCCCGGCCAGCCCGGCCACCAGGTCCCCGAGTGCGTCGTCGGGGACGGTGAGCAGGACGAGGTCGGCGCGCGCGAGCACCTCGGCGGGGTCGACCATCGGCACCCCGGGCAGCAGTTCGCTCGCGCGCCGCCGGGAGGCGTCCGAGACGCCCGAGGCGGCCACCGGGTGGTGCCCGGCGAGCCGCAGCGCGGCGGCGAGGGCCGGGCCCACGCGGCCCGCGCCCACGACGCCGACGGACAGCCGGGCCGGGCGGTCCCCGGCCCGCGCCGGGGCCGCCGGATCGGCGGGATCTGGGGAGTGCGGGGAGTGTGGATTCACGGAGCGGCCTTCCGTATGCGTTCCGGTCCGCTCGTGTCGCCGGTACCGGACGTGTCCCGGCCATGCTAAGCCCTGCCGGTCGAGCGGCGGAGGCTGCGGGGTGCGGCGCTGGAGGCCGTGCGGGCGCGGTCGGCCCGCCACTGGCGGCGGGCCTCCCTGCGCGCGACCCACCAGGCGCGCAGCAGCTTCGCCTCGTGGGTGCCGGGGGCGGGCGGTTCGGGCAGGCCCTGTGCCCGCATGCGGTGGACGTCGAGTGCGTACTGCGTTGTCAAGGTCATGCAGCGACGATGCGTCCCTTTTCCACCGCTTGGCACGCCAATTGACGCGGGTGGTCAATCGACCGCCCGTCGATTGACGGGCCCCGTTAATCGACGTGGTCGCTGTCGGACCCAGCGGCGAGGATGTGCGTATGAGTGTGACCATCGAGATCGCCGGGCTGCCCCCCGAGCGGATCGTCTTCAGCCCGTCCCCGCTGGCCGAGCTGGGCGGCGCGCTGCACGCTCTGGCCGAGCCCGGCCACCACCCCGCGCTGCACGCCTGGACGACCGCGACCAACGCCGCGCTCAAGCCGGACCTCGCCGACCGGCTGTGCGAGGCGGAGTTCCTGTGGCGCTCCACCCGCGCCGACATCCTGCTGCCCGCCGATCCGAAGCCCACGCTCCGGGAGGAGCTGGACGACCTGGACCGGCTGAGCGACGAGCGGTTCGTGGAATCCGCGCTGGAGATCTCCTGCAGCGAGGACGCGTACACCAACGGGCCGTCGCCGCTGGTCGACCAGCGGGCCAAGCAGGCAGCGCTGGACCGCGCGACCGTGCGCGGCCCGCGGCAGGCCGACTTCGCCGCGCGGCTGCTGGAGGACCCGCGCACCGTGCGCGCCTGGATCCGGCGCCTGCTGGAGGACTGCGAGACGGCGTTCTTCGGCGACCTGTGGCAGCGCATCCGCACCCAGCTGGCGGCCGACGCGCGGCACAAGACGGAGCTGTTCCGGCGCCGGGGCCTCGCCGCCGCGCTGGAGGCGGTCTCGCCCGCCATCGCGCTGGACGAGGAGGGGCCCGCGCCCCGGATCGTCGTCGACAAGCTCTCCGAGGGCCGCACCTGGGCCGCGGACCCCGCGCTGCCCGGCGGGCCCGGCCTCACGTTCCTGCCCACGCTGATCGGGCAGCCGCATCTGTTCGCGCTGTACGCGCACGGCTGGCAGCCCGTCGTGCTGTACCCGGTGGCCACCCCCGAGCTGCCCCAGCCCATCGCGCTGGACCTGATGCAGCGGCGCCTGGAGGCTCTCTCGCACCCGCGGCGGATGCGGATGTGCCTGAGCCTGTCCCGGGCGCCGTACACCACCGGGGAGCTGGCCGACATCACCGGGATGAGCGCGCCGGAGGTCTCCCGGCATCTGAAGGTGATGAAGAACGCCGGGCTGCTGATCACCCGGCGGCGCGGCCGGTATGTGCACTACCGGCTGGATCTGAGCGTCGTCGCCCGGATGGGCAGCGACTACGTCGGCGCGGTACTGCGGTGAGACCGCCGGGGCGTACCCGGCGTCCGGGCTGCTGTGCCCCGGAGGGCCCTGGGGGCAGCCCCGGCCCGGCGAGCTCCGCAGCACGCCGCTACGCGCTGCCGCCCGCGCGGACCAGCCCCGTCTCATACGCGAGCACGACCGCCTGGACGCGGTCGCGCAGCTCCAGCTTGGCGAGGATGCGGCCCACATGCGTCTTGACGGTGGCCTCCGACAGCACGAGCCGGGCCGCGATCTCCCCGTTGGACAGCCCCTGCGCGATCAGGGTGAGGACCTCGCGCTCGCGCTCGGTCAGCCGCTCCAGCTCCTTGGCGACCGGCTCGCTCGCCGTGGCGGGCAGCACGGAGGAGAAGCGGTCGATGAGCCGCCGGGTGGTGCTGGGCGCCACCACGGCGTCCCCGCTGTAGACGGAGCGGATGGCGACCAGCAGGTCGGCCGGCGGCACGTCCTTCAGCATGAAGCCGCTGGCGCCCGCCTTGAGCGCGGAGAACGCGTACTCGTCAAGGTCGAACGTCGTCAGGATGAGCACCTTCGGGGAGCCGGGTCCCCCCTCGCCGCCCTCGCAGATCCGGCGGGTGGCCTCGACGCCGTCCACGTTCGGCATGCGCACGTCCATCAGCACCACGTCAACGGGGGTCGTGCGCAGGATGGAGAGCGCCTCCGCGCCGTCCGACGCCTCGGCCGCCACTTCCATGTCCTGCTGCGCGGCGAGCACCATGCGGAATCCTGTGCGCAGCAGCGCCTGGTCGTCGACGAGCATCACGCGGATCGTCATGCGGGGGTCCCTTTCTGGTTCGTCCTGATCGGCGGAAGGTCGTCGGAGGCTGTCGGTGCCGCGCTCACTGCGCGCCCTTGAGCGGAAGGTGCGCGCAGATCCGGAAGCCGCCGCCGGGGCGCGGCCCCGTCTCCAGACTGCCGCCCACCATGCCGACGCGTTCCCGCATGCCGATCAGACCATGGCCGAGACCGTCGCTGCCCCCCTCCTCGTACAGCTCGCGCTGCGCACCGCGCCCGTCGTCCTGGGCGAGCACGGTCAGCTCGTCCTCGCCGTAGCGCAGCAGCACGCTGGCCCCGACGTCGGGCCCGCCGTGCTTGACGGTGTTCGTCAGCGCCTCCTGCGCGATGCGGTACGCGGTCAGCTCGACGCTGCTGGGCAGCGGTCTGGGCGTGCCGTCGATCCGGAAGTCGACGGTCAGCCCGGTGCCGCGCACCTGCTCTATGAGGTCGGCCACCTGCTCCACGCCGGGCTGCGGCACATACTCCCCCGCGCCCTCCCGCGCGCCGCCGTCCCCGGTGCGCAGGATGCCCAGCAGGCGGCGCATCTCGGACAGCGCCTGGCGGCCGGTGCCCGAGATGGTCTCCAGCGCCGTGCGCGTCTGGTCGGGAGCCGTGTCCAGCACATAGGCGGCGCCGTCGGCCTGGACGACCATGACGGAGACGTTGTGCGCGACCACGTCGTGCAGCTCGCGGGCTATCCGGGCGCGCTCGGCCGCGACGGCGACCTTGGCGCGTGCCTCGCGCTCCTTCTCCAGCCGTGTCGCGCGCTCCTCCAGCTGGGCGTAGTAGGCGCGCCGGGTGCGCAGCGAGTCGCCGAGCACCCAGGCGAGGAGGAACAGCAGGGTCAGGAAGAACGTGCCGAAGATCTTCCCCGTGAGGTCCGTCCCGCCCTCCGGCCAGCGCAGCTGGCTGATCGTGGGGGCGAGGAGCGCGCCGGTCAGCCCGTAGCGGGAGGCCCAGCGGACGGGGCGCGAGGCCACGGTGAAGACGATCAGCAGGAAGGCGAAGTCCGCGGGGAACGGGCTGACGTCCAGGGCGAGCTGCGCGAGACCGCACCCGGTGGCCAGCAGCAGCATCCGCTCGGGCGCGCGGCGGCGCAGCGCCACGACGAGGGCCAGCCCCAGCGAGATCGGTATGGCGGCGAACCGCTCCCAGTCGCCCGCCGGAAGCTCGGCGTCCGGCGGCGCGCTGGTGCTCGCCACGATCCAGCCCGCCGACATCAGCAGCAGGAACGCAGCCCAGAAGCTGTCCACCCACGTGGGGTGCCTGCGGAGGAAGTCGTAGAGCCGGTTCACGTAACCCAGCGTATGCAGGTCAGGTACGTGCAGGGGTCAACCGGACGGCCGATCCGACAGCCGCGGCCTACTCCGCAAGGTGGAGGAGCGGGATCCGTGCGCCGGGTGAACGGGTGGAGCGGATGATGGCGGCGTGACCATGACGACGGCAGACCCAGCACACGGAGCGGACCGGGAGGCATGAGCCGATGACGAGCGAATCCGGCGGTGCCCCCGTGCGCTGGCGCACCGCCGCCGAACAGGCGCTCTACGGCCCGGACGGCTTCTATACGCGCGAGGCCCCCGGCAGCCATTTCCGCACGTCCGTGCACGCCTCGGCGCTCTTCGCGCAGGCGGTCGCCCGCCTCCTGCTGCGGGTGGACACGGCACTGGGGCACCCGGCGCCGCTCGATCTGGTCGACGTGGGCGGAGGCCGCGGAGAGCTGGCCCACGGGGTGCTGGAGGCCCTGTCCGGGACGGAGGCGGAGCGCCGGGTGCGGGTGCGGGTGATCGAGCGCGGCCCGCGGCCCGAGCGCGCCGACCCGCGCGTCGGGTGGGAGGACGAACTGCCCGGACCCGGCTCGGTGGCGGGCCTGGTCTTCGCCAACGAGTGGCTGGACAACGTGCCCCTGGACATCGCCGGGACGGACGGCGCGGGAGTCCCCCGCTACGTGCTGACCGACCGCGCGGGCCGCGAGCGGCTCGGCCCCCCGCTGGAGGCCGAGGACGCCGCCTGGCTGGCCCGCTGGTGGCCGCTGGCGGGCGCCGGGCCGGGGGCGCGCGCCGAGGTCGGGCGGCCGCGCGACGAGGCGTGGACGGCCGCTGTGCGGGCGCTGGGGGGCGGTCTGGCCGTCGCCGCCGACTACGCGCACAGCCGGGATGCGCGGCCCCCCTTCGGGACGCTCACGGGCTTCCGCGAGGGCCGCGAGGTGCCCGCCGTGCCGGACGGCCGGGGCGACCTGACGGCGCACGTGGCGCTGGACGCCTGCGCGGACGCCTGCGGCCCGCTCTGCGCCCAGGTGCGGATGCGGACGCAGCGGGAGGTGCTCCGGGACCTGGAGGTGACCGGGACACGTCCGCCGCTGGCGCTGGCGCATACGGATCCGGCGGAGTACGTGCGCCGGCTGGGCGCCGCGGGCGAGGCCGCGGAACTGCTGGATCCGGGCGGCCTGGGAGCGTTCGGCTGGCTGCTGTGCGGGGTCGGGATGCCGGTCCCGCTGGACTGAGGGCACTCCGTCAGCGGGATGTGCGGATACCCCCTACCGTGGCCTCATGAGCCGAACCTGTGACGTCGTCGTCCTCGGGATGGGACCGGCCGGTGAAGAGGTCGCCGGGCGGCTCGCGGAGACCGGGCTCTCCGTGGTCGGCGTGGAAGCCGAACTGCTGGGCGGCGAGTGCCCGTACTGGGCGTGCGTACCCAGCAAGATGATCCTCCGGGCCGGGAATCTGCTCGCCGAGGCCCGCCGCGTCCCCGGCATGGCCGGGCAGAGCAGCGTCGTCCCCGACTGGTCGCCCGTCGCGGCGCGCATCCGGGACGAGGCGACGACCGACTGGGACGACGAGATCGCCGTCCGGCGCTTCACCGACAAGGGCGGCCAGTTCGTCCGCGGACACGGCCGGCTCACCGGCCCCCGGGAGGTGGAGGTCGCGGGCCTGACGTACCACGCGCGGCGCGGCGTCGTCGTGGCGACGGGCAGCGCCCCGTGGATCCCGCCCGTGGAGGGCCTGTCCGACGTGCCGTACTGGACGAACCGCGACGCCGTCTCAGCGCGGGAGGCGCCCGGCTCGCTGCTGGTGCTGGGCGGCGGCGCGGTCGGCGTCGAGCTCGCCCAGGGGTTCGCCAGGTTCGGCACCCGGGTCACCGTCGTCGAGTCCGCGGAGCGGCTGCTGCCGCCCGAGGAGCCGGAGAGCGGCGAGCTGCTCGCGCGGGTGCTGGAGGGCGAGGGGCTGAGCGTGCGGACGGGCGCGCGGGCCGCGTCCGTCCGGCACGACGGCCACGGTTTCGCCCTCGTGCTGGAGGGCGGCGAGGAGCTGAGTGCCGAGCGGCTGCTGGTGGCCACCGGGCGGCGGCCCCGGCTGGACGGCCTGGGCCTGGAGACCGCCGGGCTCGACTCCGGCGCGCGGGCCCTGCGGGTGGACGCGCACATGCGGACCGAGATGCCGGGCGTGTGGGCCGTCGGGGATGTCACGGACGAGGGCGCGTTCACCCATATGGCGATGTACCAGGCGGACATCGCCGTGCGCTCCCTGCTCGGCGCGGAGGGACCCGGCGCCGACTACCGCGCCGTGCCGCGCGTCACCTTCACCGACCCGGAGATCGGCTCCGTGGGGATGACCGAGCGGGCGGCGCGCGAGGAGGGCCTGAGCGTCCGCACCGGACACGCCGCCGTACCGTCCAGCGCGCGCGGCTGGATCCACAAGGCGGGCAACGAGGGGCTGGTCAAGCTGGTCGCGGACGCCGACCGGGGCGTGCTGGTCGGCGCGACGTCCGCCGGCCCGGCGGGCGGCGAGGTGCTGTACGGGCTGACCGTCGCCGTACGGGCCGAGGTGCCCGTGGCGCGGCTGCGCGACACGATCCCCGCGTACCCCACGTTCCACCGGGCCGTGCACGACGCGCTCACGGACCTGGGCTAGGCCGTGCCCTGCGGACCATGCTGGGCACAAGCTGCCCCTTGCGGAGGCGTCGCAGGGCGCGGGTGCAATGTGGCCGGGGCGCAGCCCCGGCAGAGGGCAACCATGATCTGCCGCACACGGGACAGGAGGACCGCATGTCCAACGCACCCGCTCCCCGGAGCGAGGAGCCCGCGCACGACCCCGAGGTGCTGGAGCTGGCCCAGAAGGTCTTCGACCTCGCGCGGCACGGCGACACCGACACGCTCGCCGCGTACGTCGACGCCGGGGTCCCGGTGAACCTCAGCAACGACAAGGGCGACACCCTGCTGATGCTGGCCGCCTACCACGGGCACCCGGCGTCGGTGCGGGCCCTGCTCTCCCGCGGCGCCGACCCGAACCGGCTGAACGACCGGGGGCAGTCCCCGCTGGCCGGTGCGGTGTTCAAGGCGGAGCAGGAGGTCGTACGGCTGCTCTTCGAGAGCGGCGCCGACCCGCGCGCGGGGCAGCCCTCGGCCGTCGACACTGCCCGCGTGTTCGAGAACCGGGAGCTGCTGGAGATGTTCGGCGACTCCTGAACCGGCGCAGGGCGCAGGGCGGCAGGGGCCGGGGGCCGGGCGCCTGGAACATCCGCGTACGGCCCTGACCAGGGGTCCGGTAGCCTCCGAGGTCGGAAGAGACCAAGGAGCCGCCGTATGAGCCCCAGCAGCACGAGACCCCGGAGCGCCGCCGCCCCGCCCGCGCTCTCCTCCCGCGCCGCCGCCGTCGGAGGGTCGGCCGTACGGGAGATCCTGGCGACGACGGCCAGGCCCGAGATCATCTCGTTCGCCGGCGGGCTGCCCGCGCCCGAGCTGTTCGACGTGGCGGGGCTCGCCCGCGCCTACGAGGCGGTGCTGGCCGAGGCGGGCAGCGCCGCGCTGCAGTACAGCACGACGGAGGGCGACCCGGGGCTGCGCGCCGCGACAGCGGACCGGCTGGCCGCGCGCGGGCTGCCGACCGAGCCGGAGTCGCTGCTGGTCACCTCCGGCTCGCAGCAGGCGCTGACGCTGCTCGCCACCGCGCTTGTGGAGCCGGGTGACACGGTGCTGGTCGAGGACCCCTGCTATCTGGCCGTCCTCCAGGTGTTCGGCTTCGCGGGCGCCCGGCTGCTGCCCGTGCCGTGCGACGAGTACGGGCCCGATCTGGAGGCCCTCGACGACCTCATCACCAGCGCCCGCCCCAAGCTGCTCTACACGGTGCCCACCTTCCAGAACCCCACGGGCCGCACCATGCCCGCCAGGCGGCGCGAGGGCGTCGCCGGGCTCGCGGCGCGCCGCGGCCTGTGGCTGGTGGAGGACGACCCGTACGGCGAACTCCGCTTCGAAGGCGAGGAGGTGCCCCGGCTCACCGCGTACGCGGCCGAGGCGGGCGCCGCCGACCGCGCCGTCCTGCTCGGCAGCTTCTCCAAGGTGATGGCGCCCGGAATGCGCCTGGGCTGGCTGCGCGCCCCCGAGGAGCTGCTGCGGGCCTGCGCGGTCGTCAAGCAGTCCGCCGATCTGCACACGCCGACCGTCAACCAGATGGCCGCCGCGCGCTATCTGTCCGACTGCGATCTGGACGCGCACATCGGCCGGATCCGCGAGGTCTACCGGGAGCGGCGGGACGCGCTGCTCGCCGGGCTGCCGCAGGCCCTGCCGGACGGCTCCGGCTGGAACCGCCCGGAGGGCGGCATGTTCGTGTGGGCCCGGCTGCCGGACGGGCACGACGCGGCGGCGCTGCTGCCGGAGGCCGTCGCGCACGAGGTGGCCTTCGTGCCGGGCGCGCCCTTCCACGTCGGCACGCCGGACCCGGCCACGATGCGGCTCTCGTTCGTGACCCACACGCCCGACGAGATAGCCGAGGGCCTCCGCCGCCTCGCCAAGACCTTCGCCTGACCCCGTGCCGGCGCCAGCTGTTCGCCGCGAACCCTTGCGCCCCGCAAGGGGCAGCCCCCGCGCAGCCCCGATACCGGGTGCGGCTGGTGCCGTGACCGGCACTAGGCGAGGGCCAGCTCCCTCCCCGGCCACCCCGCACGCAGCCGCCGGTCGTGGCTGACGACCACCAGCGCGCCCCGGTACGCCGCCAGCGCGGCCTCCAGATCCTCCGCCAGCGCGGGCGAGAGGTGGTTGGTCGGCTCGTCCAGCAGCAGCACATCCGCCGGCTCGGTCACCAGCCGCGCCAGCGCGAGCCGCTGCCGCTGCCCGGTGGACAGCCCGGTGACCGGGACGGCGAACTGGCCCGCCGTGAACAGGCCCAGCCGGAGCAGCCGTTCGGCGTGCTCCTCGGGGGTGCCCGCGCGCCCGCGCGCGAACGCGGCCAGCAGCGTCTCGCCGGGGCGGCCCGGCTCCGGCTCCTGCGGCAGGTAGCCGGTGCGCCCCCTGGCGACCAGGTGTCCGCCGGGCGGCAGTTCACCGGCGAGCACCCGCAGCAGGGTGCTCTTGCCCGCGCCGTTCGGGCCGGTGATCAGCAGCCTCGCGCCGGGCTCAACGGAGAGGGAGGTCGGCGCGAGCCGCCCGTCCACCGCGACGCCGTCCGCCTCCAGCACCGGTCCCGCTCCCCCGCCCGTACCCGCGCCCGTGACGGCCGGCGACGGGGTGAACCGCAGCGGTTCGGGCGGCGGGGGCACCGGGTCGGCCAGCATCCGGCTGAGCCGCTCCTCCGCGTTGCGCACCCGGCTGGCGAGCGACTGCTGGACCCGGCCGCCCGCCCGGTCGTACGCCATCTTGTTGCCGTCCTTCATCGCCCTGCCGGGGGCGACGCGGCGCGCGGTGGTCGCGGCCTGCTCGCGCAGCCGCGCGACCTCGGAGCGCCAGCGCTCGTGCTCCTGCTCCCAGCGCTGCCGGAAGGCCGCCTTCTCGGCGAGGTAGCCGGCGTAGCCGTTGCCGTAGCGGACGAGGCGACGGCGGTCGGCGTCCACCTCCAGCAGGCTGGTGGCGACGCGCTCCAGGAAGGCGCGGTCGTGCGAGACGACCACCGTCGTGCCGCGCCGGGCCCGCAGATGCTCCTCCAGCCAGGTCAGCGCGGCGGCGTCCAGATGGTTGGTCGGCTCGTCCAGGAACAGCACCTCGGGCGCGGCGGCCAGGACGGACGCGAGGCGCAGCCGCATCAGCTCCCCGCCGGAGAGGCCGTCCACCGTGCGGCCGCGGGGCAGCGGTCCGATGCCGAGGCCGTGCAGCGCGCGCTCGACGCGGGCCTGGGCCTCGTATCCCCCGCGCTGCTCGAAGACGGTGAGCAGCTCGCCGTACTCGCGCAGTGCGGCCTCGTGCCGCTCGCCGTCCCCCTCGCCCATGGCGGCCTCCAGGCGGCGCAGCCGGCCCTCCATGGCGTGCAGTTCGGCCAGGGCGCGGTCGATGACGTCCTGGACGGTGAGACGGGGCGGCAGCTGCTCGTCCTGGGCGAGCCAGCCGGCGCCGCCCTCGGCATGCACGACGACCTCGCCCCGGTCGGGGCGCTCCTGCCCGGCGAGGAGGCGCAGCAGGGTGGACTTTCCCGAGCCGTTCTCGCCGACGATCCCGGTGCGCTCGCCCGCGGCGAGCGAGACGGTGACGTCGTCCAGGACGGTCAGCTCACCGTAGGACTTGGTGACGGCGCGGGCGGTGATCTGCGTGGGCGCTGCGGTGGGGGTGGGCATACGGGGTCTCCGGAGCGTTCGGGGCGTGAGCCGGGTGGGCGGTGCGAGCCGGGTGAACGCTGCGGAAGAGCACGGGCTACCTCACTAGTGCGACAACAGTTGCGTTAGAATCCTGCCATGGACCCAGCGGCATCGGCAAGCGGCCCGGCCCGCCGCCCCGGAGGGCGCACGGCACGCGTCCGGGCGCAGGTGCTCTCGGCTGTCGGAGAACAGCTCGTGGAGCACGGCTACGACGCGCTCACGGTGGACGCCGTGGCCACCCGCGCGGGCGTGCACCGCACGACCGTCTACCGCCGCTGGCGGGACGTCGGAGGGCTCCTCGCCGACGTGCTGGACGCGGGTGCCGACGACGCCTGGGAGCCGCCGGACACCGGCACCCTGGAGGGCGATCTGCGGGCCCTGAACGGCGAGGTGTACGCCGCGCTGACGGCACGGCCCTCCGTGACGGCGGCGCTGATCGCCGCCTCGTTCCGCTCGGCGGAGGCCGCCGCCGCGCTGCGGCGCTTCTGGGAGGACCGGTACGCGCGCTGCGCGGCGGTCGTGGAGCGCGCGGCGGGACGCGGGGAGGTGCCGGAGGGGACGGCAGCGCGCCCCGTCCTGGTCGCGGCGACCGCCCCGCTCTTCCACGAGCTGCTGCTGCTCGGCGGCGCGGAGGACCCCGGCCTCCCGGACCGCGCGGCCCGGGACGCGGCGCGCGCCTGCACGCCCCCGTCCCCGCCCCCGTCCCCGTCCC
>NZ_JAAKZZ010000168.1 GCF_011045075.1 Streptomyces boncukensis | reverse complement strand
GGAGGGGGCCTGAGCGTGCCCGGCGTCCGCCGCGCGCGGGGCACGGGGCACACCGGTGGGAAGATCCTGGCGCGGGACCGGCGTTCCCGTCCAGGGGAACCCGCAGCCACAGCGAGCACGACAGCGAGAGGCAGGTGACGGCCATGCGGACGCGGGCCGACACGGACACCACCGGCGGCACGGAAGACGGCAGCGCGGTCCCCGTCCCGCGGCGGCTGCTCGCCGCCGCCACCCGCCTCTTCGCCGAGCAGGGCTACGACCGCACCTCCGTACAGGAGATAGTCGAGGCCGCCGGGGTCACCAAAGGGGCCCTCTACCACTACTTCGGCTCCAAGGACGATCTGCTCCACGAGATCTACGGGCGGCTGCTGCGGCTCCAGCAGGAGCGGCTCGACCTGCTCGCCGGGCGGGACGCGCCGGTCGAGCAGCGGCTGCGGGAGGCCGCGGCGGACGTGGTCGTCACCACCATCGACAACCTCGACGACGCCATGATTTTCTTCCGCACCATGCACCAGCTCTCCCCGGAGAAGCAGAGGCAGGTGCGCGCCGAGCGCCGCCGCTACCACGAGCGGTTCCGCGCGCTCGTCGAAGAGGGCCAGCGCAGCGGGGTGTTCAGCACCGCCGCCCCCGCCGAGCTGGTGGTGGACTACCACTTCGGCTCCGTCCACCACCTCGGCAGCTGGTACCGGCCGGACGGGCGGCTGTCCCCGCAGCAGGTCGCGGACCACCTCGCGGACCTGCTGCTGCGGTCACTGCGCCCGTGAAGCAGGGTGACGACGTAGGGAGAAGATCCGTGAAGACCTGGCGCGTCCACACGAACGGCGAGCCGCGTGCGGTCATGCGGCTGGAGGACGTTGACGAGCCCGAGCCGGGGCCGGGCGAACTGCTCGTCCGGGTACGGGCGGCCAACGTCAACTACCCCGACGCGATGCTGTGCCGCGGGGAGTATCAGATTCGCCCCTCCCTCCCCTTCACCCCCGGTGTCGAGCTGTGCGGCGAGGTGCTCGCGATCGGCCCCGACAGCGGGGACGGCGCGCCCGCCGGCGGGGTCGCGGTGGGGGACCGGGTGCTGGCGCGGCCGGTGCTGCCGAGCGGCGGCTTCGCCGAGCGGACCGTCGTCGGCGCGGACGCCCTGCCCGCGCCCGAGGCCCTGGACGACGCGGAGGCCGCCGCGCTCCATATCGGCTACCAGACGGGCTGGTTCGGCCTGCACCGCCGGGCCCGCCTCCAGCCCGGCGAGACCCTGCTGGTGCACGCCGCGTCCGGCGGCGTGGGCAGCGCGGCGGTGCAGCTGGGCAAGGCCGCGGGGGCGCGGGTGCTGGGTGTCGTCGGCGGCTCCGCGAAGGCGGAGACCGCCCGGCAGCTCGGCTGCGACGTCGTGATCGACCGGCGTACGGACGACATCGTGGCGGCCGTGAAGGAGGCCACCGGCGGGCGCGGCGCCGATGTCGTCTACGACCCGGTGGGCGGGGACGCCTTCGCCAAGTCCGTCAAGTGCGTGGCCTTCGAGGGGCGGATCGTGATCGTCGGCTTCGCGAGCGGCGCCGTGCCGACGCAGGGCCTCAATCATGTGCTGGTCAAGAACTACTCCCTGCTCGGGCTGCACTGGGGGCTGTACGCGGCGAAGGAGCCCGCCGCGGTCCGGGCCTGCCACGAGGAGCTCACCGGGCTCGCGGCGAGTGGTGCCGTGCGGCCGCTGGTGAGTGAGCGGGTGGACCTGCAGGGCGCGGCGGACGCCGTCCAGCGGGTCTTCGACGGGGTGACCACGGGGCGGGTCGTCGTCGTCCCGTGAGTTCCGGCGGGGACGGGCCGGGGTGCCCCGCGCCGCTTGGCGGTTGGCGGGGCACCTGCGTGCCTACGTGTAGCGGGACAGTTCGCGGCGGGCCAGGGAGCGCTGGTGGACCTCGTCGGGGCCGTCGGCCAGCCGCAGGGTGCGGGCGGCCGCCCAGAGCTCGGCGAGCGGGAAGTCCTGGCTCACCCCGCCGGCCCCGTGCAGCTGCACCGCGCGGTCCAGGATGTCCACCACCGTGCGCGGAGTCGCGATCTTGATGGCCTGGATCTCGGTGTGCGCGCCCTTGTTGCCCACCGTGTCCATCAGCCAGGCCGTCTTCAGCACCAGCAGCCGCAGCTGCTCGATCTGGACCCGCGCGTCCGCGATCCACTCGTGGACCACCCCCTGCCGGGCCAGCGGCTTGCCGAAGGCCGTACGCTCCAGCGCCCGGCGGCACATCAGCGCCATGCCCCGCTCCGCCATGCCGATCAGCCGCATGCAGTGGTGGATCCGGCCCGGCCCCAGCCGGGCCTGCGCGATGGCGAAGCCGCCGCCCTCCTCGCCGACGAGGTTGCGCGCGGGCACCCGCGCCTCGTCGAAGACGATCTCGGCGTGCCCGCCGTGGTAGTGATCCTCGTAGCCGTAGACCGTCATGGCGCGGCGTACCTCGACGCCCGGGGTGTCGCGCGGGACGAGGACCATCGACTGCCGGCGGTGTACGTCGGGGCCGTCCGGATCGGTCTTGCCCATCACGACGAGGACCGCGCAGTCCGGATGCATGGCGCCCGAGATATACCACTTGCGGCCCGAGATGACGTAGTCGTCGCCGTCCCGGCGGATGTGCGTGGCGATGTTCGTGGCGTCCGAGGAGGCCACGTCCGGCTCGGTCATCGCGAACGCCGAGCGGATCTCGCCGGCCAGCAGCGGCTCCAGCCACATGCGGCGCTGCTCGGGGGTGCCGTACTCGGCGAGCACCTCCATGTTGCCGGTGTCCGGGGCCGCGCAGTTGAGCGCGGTGGGGGCGAGCTGCGGACTGTGCCCGGTGATCTCCGCCAGCGGCGCGTACTGGAGGTTGGTCAGGCCCGCGCCGTGCTCCGGGTCGGGCAGGAAGAGGTTCCACAGGCCCAGCGTGCGCGCCGTGGCCTTCAGCTCCTCCAGCACCGGCGGCGTGTGCCACGGGGACTCCAGCCGTGCGCGCTGCGCGCCGGCCACCGGCTCGGCGGGCTCGACGTGCTCCCGCATGAACTCCCAGAGCCGCTTTCGCAGTTCCTCGGTACGGGTGTCGAACGCGAAGTCCATGCCGCTCAGTCCTTCCGCAGTGTGGTGAGTCCGCCTTCGACGAAGGCCGGTACGAGCTCCCCGATCCGGTCGAAGCCCTCGCCCACCGTCCGGCCCTGGGTGAAGCGGTAGTGGATGCCCTCCAGGATCACGGCGAGCTTGAAGTAGGCGAAGGCCACATACCAGGGGATCCGCGAGACGTCCCGGCCGGAGCGCGCCGCATAGCGCTCGACCAGCTCGTCCGCCGAGGGGTGGCCGGGCGCCAGGCTCGTGGTGCTGACGGGGGAGTCGGGCAGGTCGACCTCGCCGTACATCGCCAGCAGGCCGAGGTCGGTCAGCGGGTCGCCGAGGGTGGACATCTCCCAGTCGAGCACGGCGGTGATCCGGTCGTCCGCGTCCGCCAGGACGTTGTCGAGGCGGTAGTCGCCGTGCACCACCGCCGGCGCGGGGGACGCGGGCAGGGCGCCGGCCAGCGCCGTGCGCAGCTCGTCCACGCCCGCGAGATCCCGGCTGCGGGACGCCTCCAGCTGCCGGCCCCAGCGCCGCAACTGCCGCTCCAGAAAGCCCTCGGGCCGACCGAAGTCCGCCAGCCCGACGCGCTGCGGGGACACCGCGTGCAGCGCGACGAGCGTGTCGGTGAGCGCCAGCACGACGCGCCGGGTGCGCTCGGGGCCGATCGCCGCCAGCTCCCCGGCCGTGCGGTACGGCGTCCCCGCCACGTGCTCCATCACATAGAACGGGGCGCCGACGACGTCCGCGTCCTCGCACAGCAGCACCGTGTCCGGCACCGGTACGTCCGTGCCGCGCAGGGCGCTGATGACGCGGTGCTCGCGCGCCATGTCGTGCGCGGTGGCGAGCACATGGCCCAGCGGCGGGCGCCGCACCACCCAGCGGGAGGCGCCGTCGGAGACGCGGTAGGTCAGATTGGACCGCCCGCCCTCGATCACCTCTGCCGTCAGCGGGCCGCGCAGCAGCCCGGGGCGCTCCCGCGCCAGATATGCCGCCAGCCGCTCCACGTCGAGCCCCGGAGGGTTGTCCTCGCTCATCTCGCGTGCTCCTTCGCGTCGGTCGGTCCGATCATGCCGACTAGTCGGTATGGCGTCCAGAGGCGGCGGGCGGAGCCGGGAAACGCGGTGGAGCCGCGCGGTCCCGAATGCTACAGTCACCCACCATGAGCAGCCCCGAAGCGAGCCAACGCTAGCCACCGGACGGCCGGTGGCTGCCCTACGTTTCGGCTGTCGCCGGACCGCCCGCTGAGCGGTGGGCTGTCTCCTTTCCCCGACGCGTCCGCGCGTCGTCTCCTCGCCGATGTCGCCGCCTGGCCTGGCCGGTCCCGGCCTGCTGTGACCTCGGCGTGTCCCCCCCTCCGCGCCGTGCGGCCTCGCTGCCGCCGCGTGCCCTGAGTGCGGCCCACCTCCCTCCCCCAGGTCCTGTCTGTCCTCGACGCCGTCGCGTCGTGACCCATGGAGATGGTTCATGCCTCTTACCGTCTATGTGCTCGGGCTGGCGGTCTTCGCCCAGGGCACATCGGAGTTCATGCTGGCCGGGCTGGTGTCCGGCATCGCCGACGACCTGCACGTCTCGCTCGCCGCCGCCGGACTGCTGACCTCCGGCTTCGCCGTCGGAATGGCGGTCGGCGCGCCGCTGATGGCGCTGTTCAGCCGGCGCTGGCCGCGCCGCACCGCGCTGCTGGTCTTCCTCGGCGTCTTCGTCGCCGTCCATGTCGCCGGGGCGCTCACCCCCAGCTACGGGGTGCTGCTGGCGACCCGCGTCCTCGCGGCGCTGGCCAACGCCGGCTTCTGGGCCGTCGCCATGATGACGGCGGTCAGCATGGTGGACGAGCGGCACCGGGCGCGGGCGACCTCCGTCGTCGTCGGCGGGGTCACCCTCGCCTGTGTCGTGGGTGTGCCCGCCGGGGCGGTGCTCGGCGGGCACTGGGGCTGGCGCGCGGCGTTCTGGGCGGTGGCCGCGGTCTCCGTTCCGGCCGTGGTCGCGCTCGCCCGCACGGTGCCCGGCGGGCGGCCCCCGCACGCCGCGGTCCGGGTACGGGACGAGCTGCGGGCGCTGACCCGGCGCCGGGTGCTGCTCACGCTGCTGGTGATGGCGCTGGTGCAGGGCGCCACGTTCTGCACGTTCACCTATCTGGAGCCGCTGGCCACGCGGGTCACCGGGCTCGCCGACGGCTGGGTTCCGGGCGTGCTGGCGCTGTTCGGCGCGGGCTCCTTCGTGGGCGTCACCCTGAGCGGCCGGGTGCTGGACCGGCGGCCCGTCGCCCTGCTGGCCGGGGGCATGGCCGCGCTGACGGCCGGCTGGGCGCTGCTCGCGCTGGGCGCCGGCGTGCTCGCCGTGGCGCTGGCGCTCGTCTTCGTCCAGGGGATGCTCGCGTTCGGCACCGGACCCGCGCTGATCACCCGGGCCCTGCGGCAGGCGGAGGGGGCACCGACGCTCGCGGGGGGCTTCGCCACGGCGGCGTTCAACGTCGGGGCGACGGCCGGCCCCTGGCTGGGCGGACTGGCGCTGGGCGCGGGCCTGGGCTACCGGGCCCCCGTGTGGGTGAGTACGGCCCTGATGGTGGCAGCCCTCGCGGTGGCGGCGGTCGCCCTGACGCATGAGCAGCGCCCCCGAAGGGTCGCGGGGACCTGGGCGTCCAGCCAGGCAGCGATGGCCCGCAACGAACCGTAAGGGACAGCCCGTGCCCGGAATCCCGCTGGGCACGGGCTGCCCGGAGTCGCTAAGGGCGCTCTCCGGCCCTGGCCAGGGCCGCGAGCGCGGCCTGCTCCGTCGCGTGCGGGGGGCCCTCGATCGGGACGGCGGCCCCCCGCTCGTCCTCCTGCAGCGGCTCCAGGTCCGCGAACTGGGACCGCAGCAGGCTCGCGGGCATGAAGTGCCCCTCGCGGTGCGCCATCCGCTCCCGGATCAGCTCCTCCGGGCCGTCCAGATGGATGAAGAACAGGCGGGGCGACGCCTGCCGGAGCCGGTCGCGGTAGCGCCGCTTCAGCGCCGAGCAGACCAGCACGCCGCCCTCGCCCTCGCGCGCCCGCGCGGTCAGCCAGTCCGCCATCGCGGCCAGCCACGGCGCGCGGTCCGCGTCGTCCAGCGGCGCTCCGGCGGACATCTTCCGCACGTTCTCCGGCGGGTGGAAGTCGTCCGCGTCCGCGAACGGCAGCCGCAGGGTCTTGGCCAGCCGTTCGCCGAGCGTGCTCTTCCCGGAGCCGGAGACTCCCATCACCACCATCAGCGCTCTCACAGCAGCACCACCCCCACGACGATCAACGTCAGCACGCTCGCCAGCGTTCCCCGCAGCTGCAGGACGGTCAGGCCCCGCGGCGGGCGCTCCGTCACCATCTGCTGTATCCGGCGGTGCGCGACGGCCAGGAAGCCCAGCCAGGCCAGCGCCGCCAGGGCCACCCCGGCGACGGCGGCCGCCGGCGCGCCTTCGGTCAGTACCGCGCGGACGGCGAGCCCGAGCGAGACGGCGTAGGTCAGCGTGGTGCGCCGCCAGGCCAGCCGGGTGCGCTCCGGCTGCGCCGCCGGATCCCGCTCCGCCGCGCTGACCGGCTCCCGGGGCCCCGTCACTTCCCGGCCCAGCCGACCGCGACCACCACGATCACGGTCAGCGCCGCCACCGCCGTGCCCGTGCCCAGCAGCACCGGGAAGCGGGAGGTCGGCAGGTCCTCGCCGCGCCGCATCGCGCGCTCACAGCGCACCCAGTGGTTCACCGCGCGCAGCGCGCACAGCGCCGCGCCCGTCAGCAGCACGATGGCGATGGTCGTACGCATCCCCCAGCGCAGCTCGGTGAGGAACTGGTCGACCGCGATCCCGCCCGCGACGAGGGCGAGCGCGGTGCGGACCCAGGCGAGGAAGGTGCGTTCGTTGGCCAGGGAGAAGCGGTAGTCGGGTGTGGTGCCCTCCGCCTTGATGAGCTGAGGGGCGAACCACAGTCGGAGGGTCGCGGCGAGCCGGTGGATCATGTGTCGAGCCTACGGCCGCCGCGCGTGCCACTCGCGGAGGCGTCGGTGGCACTCCAGCCCGTCCGGGACCACGCTCCAGGTGCCCAGCCTGCGCTCCAGCTCGTCCTCCTCCAGCCAGTCCCACCAGGCCACCTCCTCGGCCTGCGGCTGGACGGGCAGGGTGCACACCACCTCGTAGACCTGGAGGAACCAGGAGTGCTCGGGGGTCTCGAAGAGGAACTTCAGCCGGCGCCGGGGCATCGGCAGCCCGGTCACCCCCAGCTCCTCCTCGGCCTCGCGCAGCGCCGCCGCGTCGTAGTCCTCGCCGGCGCCGACGACGCCGCCCACCACCACGTCGTACATCGACGGGAAGATCAGCTTGGTGGGGGTGCGCCGGTGGACGAAGATCCGCCCCTGCGCGTCCCGCACCTGGACGGAGGTGCTGCGGTGCCGCAGCCGCCGGGCGTACGCCTCGCCGCGCGGCCGGACGCCGACGACCCGGTCCTCGGCGTCCACGGTGTCCAGCGGTTCGTCGGCGGATGGGCCCTGTGGAGTCATACCGCCATCCAAACACCCGGCCTCCGGGGGCTGTCGGCCGAGGGGGCGGCAGGTTACTCTCCAGTCACCACAACCGCCGGGCGCAGCGGGTGCAGCGGGGCGAAGGGACGGGCGCAGCGTGGCGTACGACGCCGATGTCATCGTGATCGGGGCGGGGCTGGCCGGACTCGTCGCCACCGCCGAGCTGGCCGACGCCGGCCGCCGGGTCATCCTGCTGGACCAGGAGCCCGAGCAGTCGCTGGGCGGGCAGGCGCACTGGTCGTTCGGCGGCCTCTTCTTCGTCGACTCGCCCGAGCAGCGCCGGCTGCGCATCCGCGACAGCCGCGAGCTGGCCTGGCAGGACTGGCTCGGCACGGCCGCCTTCGACCGGGACGAGGACCACTGGCCGCGCTGCTGGGCCGAGGCGTACGTGGACTTCGCGGCGGGCGAGAAGCGGGCCTGGCTGCGCGGCCAGGGAGTGAAGATCTTCCCGGTGGTGAACTGGGCCGAGCGCGGCGGCTACGACGCGCGGGGGCACGGCAACTCGGTGCCCCGCTTCCACATCACCTGGGGCACCGGGCCCGGAATCGTCGAGCCGTTCGAACGGCGGGTGCGGGACGGCGTCGCCCGCGGCCGGGTCGAGCTGCGCTTCCGGCACCGCGTCACCGGGCTGTCCCGTACCGGCGGCGCGGTGGACACCGTCTCCGGCGAGGTCCTGGTGCCCAGCGACGTGCCGCGCGGCCGGTCCAGCAGCCGGGAGGCGGAGGGCGGCTTCGAACTGCGCGCCCAGGCCGTGATCGTGACCTCGGGCGGCATCGGCGGCAACCACGAGCTGGTCCGCGACGCCTGGCCCGAGCGCCTGGGCACCCCGCCCGAGCGGCTGCTCTCCGGCGTGCCCGCACACGTCGACGGGCTGATGCTCGGCACCGCCGAGCGCGCCGGAGCACGTGTGATCAACCGCGACCGGATGTGGCACTACACCGAGGGCATCGAGAACTGGAACCCCGTCTGGCCGCTGCACGGCATCCGCATCCTGCCCGGCCCCTCCTCCCTGTGGCTGGACGCCACGGGGCGGCGGCTTCCCGTGCCGCTCTTCCCCGGCTTCGACACCCTGGGCACCCTCGACCACATCATGCGCACGGGGTACGGCTACACCTGGTTCGTCCTCAGCCGGAAGATCATCGAGCGGGAGTTCGCGCTCTCCGGCTCCGAGCAGAACCCGGACCTGACGGGACGCTCCGTGCGGGACGTGCTGGGGCGGGCCCGCGCCGGAGCGCCGGGCCCCGTGCAGGCGTTCATGGACCGCGGAGCGGACTTCGTCGTCGAGCGCGACCTGGGCGCCCTGGCCCGCCGGATGAACGAGCTGACCGGCGACAAGCTGATCGACCCCGACGCGCTGCGCCGCGAGGTGCTGGCCCGGGACCGGGAGATCACCAACCCCTTCACCAAGGACCTCCAGGTGACCGCCGTGCGCGGAGCCCGCAGGTTTCTCGGCGACCGGCTCATCCGGGTCGCGCCGCCGCACCGGCTGCTCGACCCGGCAGCGGGCCCGCTGATCGCCGTACGGCTGAACATCCTCACCCGCAAGTCGCTGGGCGGGCTGGAGACCGACCTCGCCTCCCGCGTCCTCGCGGAGGGCGGGAATCCGATTCCTGGCATGTATGCGGCGGGCGAAGCCGCCGGGTTCGGCGGCGGAGGCGTGCACGGCTACCGCTCGCTGGAGGGCACGTTCCTCGGCGGCTGCCTGTTCTCGGGCCGCGCGGCGGGAAGAGCGGCGGCCCGCGCGGTCGGCTGACGCTCCGGGTCACTCCCTCTCCCCGGACGCCGCCCGCTCCAGCTGGAACGCCTCGTTGCCGAGCCCGATCCGCGCGTAGGCGCTCGGCTGCCGCCTCCGCAGAACGAGCCCGACGGCCACTCCGACCGCCGCGGCGAGGGCGATGGTGCCCGGCAGGATCCAGGACAGCGACGAGTCGGGACCGGCGCCGAGCAGCACGTCGAAGTCCTTCACCGCGTAGCCGAAGACCACCCCGAGCGCGACCGCCGCCACGCCCGCGCACAGCAGCCGCCACGCCTGGACGCGCGCGGCGCCGCGCCGGACGAAGAAGACGATGACGGCGATCGAGGTGACCGACATCAAAAGGATCACCCCGAGCGCGCCGAGGTTCCCCATCCAGGTGAACAGCCGCAGCACCGGGGCCGTGGGGTCGTCGTCGGGCCCGTCGTCGGTCAGCGCGAAGGCGGCCACCACCACCAGCGCGATCGCCGTCTGCATCACCGAGCCGTAGGCGGGGGCGCCGGTGCCCGCCGAGGCGCGGCCCACGGCGCGCGGCAGCAGCCCCTCGCGGCCCATGGCGAACGCGTAGCGGGAGACGACGTTGTGGAAGGCCACCATGCCGCCGAACGCGCTGGTGACGAAGAGGACGTGCAGCACGTCCGCGAAGGTGCCGCCCAGCCGGGGCTCGGCGAGTGTGAAGAGCAGGTCCGAGCTCTCCTGCCGGGCCTGGCCCACCACGCGGTCCGGACCCGTCGCGACGCCGATCAGCCAGGCGGTCACCGCGTAGAACACCGCGATCAGGCCGACCGCGAGGAACATCACGCGCCGCACCACGGTCTGCGGCCTGCTGGTCTCCTCCGCGTACACGGGCGCCTGCTCGAAGCCGAGGAAGGCGGCCACGGTGAAGGAGAGCGCGGTCCCCAGACCGGCGCCGGAGAGGGTCTCCGGATCGAACGCGTGCAGGGACAGGCCCTGGCCCCCGGGGTCGGCGCCGAAGGCGATGTCGATGACGAGGACGGACACCACCTCCAGCACCAGCACCACGCCGACGACCTTGACGTTCAGGTCGATCTTGCGGGCACCGAGCACGGCCGTCACGGCCAGCGCGGCCAGCGCGGGTATCCACCAGGCGACCGTGACGCCGAAGAACCGGTCCAGCAGCACGGTGGCCTCGAAGCCGAAGATGCCGTAGACGCCGACCTGGAGGGCGCTGTACGCGATGAGCGCCACATACGAGGCGCCGGCGCCCGCCAGGCCCCCGAGGCCGCGCGAGATGTAGGCGTAGAACGCGCCCGCGTTGTGCACATGGCGGCTCATCTCGGCGTAGCCGATGCTGAACACCGCCATGATCGCGCCGAGGATGACGAACAGCAGCGGCAGCCCGGTGATCCCCATGACCGCGTACGTGGTGGCCATCACGCCCGCGACGACCATCAGGGGCGCGGTGGCCGCCAGGACTGGCATCAGCAGTCCCACGGTGCCCAGCCGGTCCGCGCGCAGGGCCCGTTCCTGGCCCCGGTAGGTGCTGATCTCGGGTGTGCTGCTCGTGCTCTGACTGCCCGTGAGCATGACGGGATGTCCTCTCCAGGTGGTCGGATCCGGTGGCGGGCGCGCCGGAGCAGCCGCCGGCTCAGGCCGTACCGAGGGCCGTCCGGTGCGCGGTGTGGAACGACGTGTGCGGATCGCGCCCCGAGAACGACCAGGGCTCGGGAGTGATGTGCGGGCCGATCCGCTGGAAGAGCGCGGCGGCCTCCGCCATGCGGCCCTCGTGGAACTTGGCGTAGGCGAGGTAGTTCAGGTCGGTCAGGCGGTGCGGGCCGCTGTCCTCGGCGCCCCACTCCAGCCACCAGTTGAACGCCGCGCGCACCACGAGCCGCGCGTACCGGCCCGTCCAGTGCTGGGCCCGGGTGGGGTCGGGGTCGGTCTGCCGGGCCGCCGCGAGGACGCGGAAGCGCTCGGCGTGCGCGACGACGGGCAGCAGCGCGAGCGGCGAGTCGGCGGGGGCGCGCTCCGCCGCCGCTGTGGCGAAGTCGTAGACCTCCGGGCCCTTCTCGGCGAGCGAGGCCGCCATCAGATGGTGCGCCCTGTGGTGCTCGCCGTGGCGGGCGCGCGCCTCCTCGAAGGCGTAGCGGCAGTCCTCCGGGGTGGCGGTGGCGCGGAAGAGGAGCAGCAGCGCGAGCCAGGGCGTGGGGTCGGCGGGCGCCGTCCGCACGGCCGTCGCGATGGCCTCCCGCGTGGTGTTCGGGTGCTGCTTGCCGCGCGCCGCGTGCACCGCCGTGGCGCAGGCGAGGAGGACGGCGGCGTCCGCGCTGTCCGGCTCGGTCTGCAGCCACTCGCGGGCCCACGCCTGGGCGGCCGGGGCAGCGGCCAGCACGGTGCAGCGGTGTCCCCGGCGGTCCCAGTCGTCACCCGTGGCCAGCAGCAGCCCGCGGGCTTCCGTCCAGTGGCCCCGGACGAAGGCGTCGCGGGCGGAGCGTAACGCGTCGTCGTCGAGCGCCGGATCGGGCCTGCGACCCTCGGAGAACCGGCGGAAAGTGAGCGGAGGCGGTGGAGGAGTCATGGTCGCGGCTCACCCAACCTGAACGGGTGGGGTGCGTCAAGGGAACGTCGAGGGGTGTTGCGGGCGGGAAAAGAAACGCGCCCGGAAACCCAAGTGACGGGAATCCGGGGCGCGTTGGGCTGCTGGAGGAACAGCTGTGCTGTTGGCGGTGGGTCAGGAGGCGGGGCGGCTGCCGACGTTGACGGCCGCCCAGGCGTGTGCCACGGCCTCGTACTGGGTGCTGTTCTGGCCGAAGAGCTTCGCTGCCGCCGTGAGGGTGTCCGTGCGCGCCTGGTGGTAGTCGGTGCCGGGGCCCATCTCCTCGCTGAGCGCCTTGAACCAGATCCGCTCGGCGTCGTTGATGCCGATCCCGGTCACCGGCTGGTTGTCGTACGTGGGCGAGTCGTAGCGCACGCCGTTGATCTCCTTGGCGCCGCTGCCCTCGCTCAGCAGGTAGAAGAAGTGGTTGGCGACACCGGACGAGTAGTGCACGTCGATGTTGCCGATGCCCGAGTACCAGTAGTCCTTGGAGCGGCCGTCCCTGCTGGGCCGGTCCATGTAGCGCAGCGGGTTGCCGTTGCCGTAGATGTCCACCTTCTCGCCGACGAGGTAGTCCGCCGGGTCGTACTGCGCGTTGTCGACCTTGAACTCGACGGCCGCGGCGAAGATGTCCGAGGTGGCCTCGTTGAGCCCGCCGGACTCGCCCCGGTACCGCAGCCCCGCCGTGTTCGAGGTGACGCCGTGGGTCATCTCGTGCGCGGCCACGTCGACGGAGGTCAGCGGGCGCTGGTTGCCCTGGCCGTCGCCGTACGTCATGCAGAAGCAGGAGTCCTGCCAGAAGGCGTTGACGTAGTTGTTGCCGTAGCGCACGCGGGAGCGCGCGCCCACGCCGTCGCCCCTGATGCCCAGCCGTCCGTGCACGTCCCGGTAGTAGTCCCAGGTGACCCCCGCGCCGTAGTGCGCGTCCACGCCCGCGGTCTGCGGGTTGCTCGGGCTCCCGTTGCCCCACTCGTCGTCGGGGTCGGAGAAGAGGGTGCCGAAGCCGGAGGTGGCGCGGTTGAGGTTGTACGTGCGGTGGTTGCCGCGCCCGGTGTCGGTCATGGTGTACGACGGCTGGGTGCCCAGCTCGACGGTGCCGCTGTACTGGCTGTGGCCGGTGCCCTGGTGCACACCCTGCCAGGACGCCAGCTCCGCGCCGGTGCGGGCGTCGGTGACGGTGTGCAGCTCGTTGGGCGTGCCGTCCTTCCGGGTGCCGCCCGCGACGGTCTCCCAGGCCAGCCGCGGCTTGCCGTCGGCGGCCCAGACCACCTTGCGGGGCTTGGCGGCGGCCTTCCGCACCCCGGGCGCCTTGCGCTCGGCGTCGGTCGAGGCCACCTTGACGGTGGCGTCGGTCTCCTTGGCGACGCGCTCGATGGCGCCGTCCGCGGCGCGGTGCACGGTCACCTCGCCGCCGAGCACCGGCAGTCCGGCGTAGGTCCGCTCGTAGCGGACGTGGACGGCGCCGTTGCGGTTCTTGACCACGTCGCGCGGCATGAGCCGCTCCCGGGGGCCGAGCCCCAGCGCCTCGGCGGTCGCGGCGCTGCGGTCCTCCGCCTCCTGGAGCAGCGCGGCGCGCTGGGGCGCGGACAGCTTCGCCGGAAGCTCTCCGGTGTCCAGGCGCCCGTCCTCGGGTCCGGCGCTGGCGGTACCGCTCTGCAGGGCGACGCCGAGCAAGGCGGCGGTGGCCACCAGGGCGCTGGCGAGCGTAGTGCGTCTTCGGGGGGTGTGTGTCGTACGCACGGGAACTCCTTCTGCGGAACAGGGCAGAACGTATGGAGCGGGTACGAGTGGAATCCGCCGGTGCGCGGCGGTGTGGTGTGGGGATCGGGGGCGCCGCGCGTCGGCGAGGTGAAGAATGGCACCGGGCGCGGTCTTTGTCAGTGCCCTGCCAAGGAAATGGCCAAATCCGCCCGTTTACACGAACCCGCCGTCCGTTGACCGGACGCTCCCCCCGGTGCCCCGTCAGGGGCGCGGGGCCCGTGTCCGTAGCGGCTCCGCCGCGGGGCGCGCGCAACCACGATCCGCCGGACAGCCCCTAGTGTCCTGAGTCGGAGATTCGTCGGCAGTAGGTTGCGACCTTTTCGAGGATCTCGTCGGCGGTCTTTGTCCAGATGAAGGGCCGGGGGTTGGTGTTCCAGTCGGCGAGCCAGGTGCGGATGTCG
>NZ_JAAKZZ010000167.1 GCF_011045075.1 Streptomyces boncukensis | reverse complement strand
GGGCATGGGGCTCTACGCGGCGGCGGTGGCGGACGGCTGGGGCGGGCTGTGGTTCCTGTTCGTCCCCGTGCGGGGTCCGGGCACCGGGCTGCTCGCGGCGCTGCTGGGCGCGGCCCTGCTGCCGCTCGCGCTGTACGCCGCGCCCCCGCTGGTGCGGGTGCACGCGCTGCTGGCCGGGAGCGTGCTGGGGCCGAGCGGGAACGAGCGGATGGCGGAGCGGATCGCGCACCTGTCCAGCACCCGCAGCCACGCCGTGGACACGCAGATGAGCGACCTGCGCCGGATCGAGCGCGATCTGCACGACGGCGCCCAGGCGCGGCTTGTCGCGATGGGCATGACACTGGACGCCGCCGACCAGGTGCTGGAGAGCAACCCGGAGGCCGTACGGGAGCTGTTGAACGAGGCGCGGGAGTCCTCCTCCAAGGCGCTGGAAGAGCTGCGCGACCTGGTGCGCGGTATCCATCCGCCGGTGCTGGCGGACCGGGGGCTCGCCGACGCCGTGCGCTCCCTGGCGCTGACCAGCCCGCTCCGTGTGGAGCCGGCGCTCTCCCTGCCGGGCCGCCCGGAGCCGCCGGTGGAGTCCGCCGTCTACTTCGCGCTGTCGGAGATCCTGACCAACGCCGCGAAGCACGCGGGCGCCGAACGGGCCTGGATCGACCTCGGCTACGCTCAGGGCGTGCTGCGGGCCACCGTCACCGACGACGGGCGCGGCGGTGCCGACCCGGCCCGGGGAAGCGGGCTGCGGGGCATCGAGCGGAGGCTCGCGACCTTCGACGGAGTGCTGGCCGTCAACAGCCCGCCGGGCGGCCCGACCCTGGTGACCCTGGAGCTGCCGTGCGCATTGTCCTTGCCGAGGACCACTTCCTGCTGAGGGACGGCCTCATCCGGCTCCTCGGCGCGCACGGCCACGAGGTGGCCGCCGCGGTGGAGGACGGCCCCGGGCTGCACCGGGCCCTGCTGGAGCAGCGCCCCGACGCGGCCGTCGTCGACGTACGGCTCCCGCCCGGCTTCGCCGACGACGGGCTGCGCGCCGCGCTGGCGGCCCGCCGCGCGCTGCCGGGGCTGCCGGTGCTGCTGCTGTCCCAGTACGTCGAGCCGCTCTACGCCCAGGAGCTGCTGGCCGACGGCGGGGGCGCGGTGGGCTATGTGCTGAAGAACCGGGTGTCCGACGGGCGGGAGTTCCTCTCCACCATCCGCAAGGTGGCCCAGGGCGGCACGGTGCTGGATCCGGAGGTCGTCACCCAGCTGCTCGCCCGCAAGGTGCGCGACGAGCGGATGGGCAGCCTGACGGCCCGCGAGCGGGAGGTGCTGGAGCAGGTGGCCCAGGGCCGCTCGAACGCGGGCATCGCGGAGACGCTGGTGATCTCGGAGAAGGCGGTGGCCAAGCACATCAGCAACATCTTCCCCAAGCTGGGCCTGCACTCCTCGGACTCCGACAACCGCCGGGTGCTGGCCGTCCTCGCCTATCTGGAGCACTGATCTGGAGCACTGAGCGCTCCCCGGACTCCCGGCGCGCCGCGCTGCGACGCGGTACCGTCGTGAACTGGCTTTCGAGGAAGGCGAGTTGAAGGGAGTGGGACGGTGCGCGCATCGCGTACGGGGACGGTCGGGGTCCGGGCGATCCGGGAGTCCGAGCTGCCGGGGGTCCGGGTCCTGCTGCACGCGGCCTTCCGCGCCGATCCGGTCAGCCGCTGGCTCTTCCCCGGCGAGGCGCACTGCGAGGAGCGGCACCCGCGGCTCCAGGGCGCCTTCCTGGAGTCCGCGTTCCGGCACGGCACCGCCGAGACGACCGAGGACGGCGCCGGGGTCGTGCTCTGGTTCCACCACCGCGACGGGCGGCAGACCGGAGCGGAGGAGCTGGCGGACGCGCTGGACGCGGTGGACCCCGGCAACCCCCGGCTGCGGCAGCTCGGCGAGGCCGTCGGGGGCCGGCATCCCTCGGAGGACCACGCCTACCTCCAGTTCATCGCCGTCCTGCCGGAGCGGCAGGGGGCGGGGCTGGGCGGCGCGCTGCTGGGGCGGTCGCTGGAGCGGTGCGACGCGGCGGCCCTGCCGGCGTATCTGGAGGCCAGCTCGGCGCGGAGCTGCGGGCTCTACGAGCGGCTCGGCTTCCGGATGCGGGGCGAGCCGGTGCGGCTGCCCGGCGGGCCCGAGATGTGGCCCATGTGGCGCCCTCCGCGGTGAGGGGCGCCGCCCGGCGTCCGGGGCAGGGCGCCCCGGGCTACTCCGCGGCCCCGTAGACCGGAGAGGGCGCGGGTGACTTCGAGAGCAGCTCGCGCACGGGGCCGTCGAGCTCGCCCGGATCCCAGCGGGAGCCCTTGTCCGCGGTGGCGGCCCGGTGCCAGCCGTCCATCACGCTGACCCGGCCCCCCTCGGCCTCGAACACCCGCCCGGTGATGCCGTGTGAGGCGGTGGAGCCGAGGTAGACGACGAGGGGGGAGACGTTCTCCGGGGCCATCTCGTCGAAGGCGCCGTCCGGCGGGGGCGCCATCGTCCCGGCGAAGACGCGCTCCGTCATCCGGGTGCGCGCTGCCGGCACGAGCGCGTTGACCTGGACGCCGTACCGGGCGAACTCCGCCGCGGCCACCAGGGTGAGCGCCGTGATGCCCGCCTTGGCCGCGGCGTAGTTGCCCTGTCCGACGGCGCCCAGCAGGCCCGCGCCCGAGGAGGTGTTGACGATGCGCGCGTCCGGCGCACGGCCCGCCTTCGCCTCCGCGCGCCAGTGCGCCGCCGCGTGCTTCATCGGCAGGAAGTGGCCGCGCAGATGGACGCGGATGACGGCGTCCCAGTCGCTCTCGTCGAGGTTGACCAGCATCCGGTCGCGGAGGAAGCCGGCGTTGTTCACCAGGGTGTCGAGCCGGCCGAAGCGGTCGAGCGCCGTGTGGACGAGGTTGGCGGCCCCCGACGGGTCCGCGGCGTCGTCCGCCGAGACCGCCGCCTCGCCGCCGCACGCCCGGATCTCGCCCGCCACCTGGGCCGCGGGCGTCTCCTGGGCCGACGTGCCGTCCGGCGCGACGCCCAGGTCGTTGACGAGGACGCGGGCACCGGCGCGCGCGAAGGCCAGCGCGTGCGCTCTGCCCAGGCCCCGGCCCGCCCCGGTCACGACGACGACCCGGCCCCGCGCGAGTGAGTGAGTGTCCATACCAGCTCCTTGGCTGTTGCCCTGTTGCGGCGTGCCTCAGGCAGAGCCCCGGCGGTCCGGGGGCCCCGCCCGCTGGGCCGGGCCCTCTCCCGCGTCGTGCAGGGCCAGCCGCTCGCCGCCGCCGTGCACGGCCAGCGCCGCGCCCGTGACGTACCGGGCGCGCGGCGAGGCGAGATACGCGCAGGCGTCGCCGACCTCCTCCGGCTCCGCCAGCCGCCCCAGCGGGACCGTGCGCTCCAGCGCCGCGCCCAGCCCCTCCCCGCCACCGAAGTGTTCCCGCAGCCGCTCCGTTCGCACCATGCCGGGCACCACGGTGTTGACGCGCACCCCGTCCGCGGCCCACTCCGCCGCGAGCGAGCCCGCGAGCGCCGCGAGCCCGGCCTTGGCCGCGCCGTACGCCGCCGTGCCCGGCGAGGGGCGGGTGCCGCTCACGCTGCCGACCATCACGACCGCGCCGCCGGCGGGCTGCCGGCGCATCACCCGGTGCGCGGCGCGCGCGAGGAAGAGCGGGGCCAGCAGGTTGAGTTCGAGGACGCGGGCGTGCTGTGCGGCCTCGCCGTCCGCCGCGTACCGGAAGGGGGTGCCGCCCGCGTTGCTCACCAGGACGTCCAGCGCGCCGTGCTCCCGGGCGAGCCGTGCGCACAGCTCCTCGCCGGCCGCCGCGTCCCGTACGTCCAGCGGCAGGTAGCGCGCGGTGCGGCCGTCCGCCGCGACCGGGCGCTCGGGCGGGTGCCTGCCGCACACCACGACATCGGCGCCCTCCCGGAGGAAGACCCGGGCGACTCCCGCTCCCACGCCGCGCGTTCCTCCGGTGACAAGTACGACCGCCACGGCCACCTCCACCAAACAAACGTTAGGTGAAAAGGTAGCCGATACCTCCGTGCCTGTCTCCACCCCGTGCGCGCGGCGGTCGTGCGGCGGCGGGACGCGCGCCCCGCGCCATGGCGGCGCTCCCCGCCACCGGCGCACTCCTGTTCATTGTATGAAGAATGTCGATCGGTTCTTCATCGTCCCGTGCGCCGGGAAGTCCCTCTACGCAACGCCGCCTGGGAGCACCTGACGCACTGCATGACGTACTGCATGAAGCACTGCATGACGCACTGGGGGAACGCCTTGCTGAAGGCCGGGGAACTGCGCACCTTCCTGGCCGCCGGTACGGCCGCCGGAATCGCGGCCGTACGCGGCGGGACGGCACCCGCGAGCCGCTGGGTGCAGTTCAACCTCGCGCCGCGCCCCGGGGCCCGCGAGGACTTCTACCGCGAACTGGCCGTGACCGTCCGCGAACTCCTGGCCGACGGCCGCGCGGTGAACTTCTCCTATCTGCACCGGGAGCCGGGGATACGGGTCCGCTTCGAGGCCCCGGACGCCGACTCCGCCGTGACCCTCAGCCTCTGCCTGCGGGCCCGCTTCGCCCGCAGCGCGCTGCTGCGCGAGGCGCCGGTCCGCGTGGTGTACGAGCCGGAGCACTATCTGTTCGGCGGCCCCGCCTCCATGCCGTACGTCCACCGGCTCTTCACCGCCGACTCGCTCGGCTGGCTGGACCACCACCTCAAGGCGCCGGGCCGGCAGGGCGAGCTGACCGCGTGGCGGCACTCGCTGCTGACGCTGCGCGAGGTCTTCGCCGGGCTCGGCATCGTCGGATGGGAGCACCGGGGCGTGTGGGCGGCGCTGCGGGAGAAGACCGGGCGCGGTGCGCGCCGCGCGCCAGGCGGCGCCGCGGCGGCGCACGGAGAGGCGGTGAGCGGGCGGGTGGCCGAGGGCATCGCCGCCTTCTGGCGGCAGCCGCGCGAGCAGTCCCTCACCGCGTTCCCCGCCGCGTGCCGCGCCACCCTCGCGCGGCACGCGGACACGACCCGGGCGCGGGCCGCGAAGTGGCGCATGGGCTACTTCGAGGCGGGCGAGGCCACCGTCGGCCCGTGCGCCGCCGCCGCGTACTACACCGTCTTCCACTGGAACCGCGGGCTCCTCTCCCCCGCACGGCAGCACACGCTGACCGACGTGCTGGCGGCGGAGCCCACCGGGGAAGGAGACCGGGATGTCGCACTCGCGTGAGGCCCGTCTGGCGGACCCGGCGGACCCGGCGGACCCGGCGCACCCGTACTCCGGCCGCCCGGGCGCGGCCCCCCGCGCGCACCGGGCCGCCGAGCAGGACCGCGCCGTCCCCGCGCCCGCCGCCATGGCGGTCGGCACGACCGCGCTGCTGCGGATCGCCCAACTGCCCGCGACGGAGTGGACGGCCGCGGGCAGCCCGTGGCTCTTCGCGGACGCCGACGCGCTGGTGGCGGAGGAACGCGACCTCATGGAGCGGGCCCGGCGGCTGAGCGCGCGGCTGGGCGGCGAGGTCGTCCCCGACGAGCGGCTCACGGCCGCCGAGCGGCGGGCCGTACTGGCGCTGCGGCGCGGGCTGCGCGCGGGCGTCGTCCCCACGAGCGCGGCGGAGACGAGCGCGGGCGGGGACGCGGCCGGGGGCGTCGCGCGGGTCAGCCCGGCGCTGGCCCGGGAGCTCGTGGCGCTCGCCCGCCGTTCGGCGTCCCTCGCGGACGGGCGCGGCCAGTTCGAGGGGATGGTGGCCGCCGAACGCGCCCGCGTCGGCGCCCTGCTGCTGTCCCGCGCCCGCACCCTCCCCGCGCTCCGTGCGGCCGTCGAGACGGCCTCCCCGGGGCTCCTGGCCGACCTGGGGCGGTGCGCGGACGCGGGCGAGCCGTGGGACGGCAAACGGCTCCGCAACGCGACCGCGGCGCTGTGGCGCGCCCTGGGCCGAGCGGCCCTGCGGACGGCCCCGGGCACCGACTCCGGCCAGCTCGCGACGGTACCGCTGGAGTGTGCCCCGCAGGGCGGCAGCGCGGATACGGGCCGGGCGGGCTGCGCTCCGGTGGGGGCCGGCCCGGTGGCCGGCGGCCCGGACGGCTCGCGGTTGCTGCGGGAGGGGGCGCGGCTGCTCGCCTTCGCCGCTCAGACCACGGAGAACGTCCACACGCTGTGGGCCACCCTCCGCGATCTCGACCTGGGGCCGGCCCCGGCGGACACCCTGCTCGCGCTCGCCCCGCTGCACCACACCGCGCGGGACGGCGGGCTGCGCTGCGCCGTGGTCGGCCCGGAGACCAGCGGCTGGCGGCTGCGCGAGGTCACCCTGCCCGGCGGCCCCGCGCTGGACGCCGTGCGGACCACCCTCGCGGAGGGGGCGCGCACGCTGGCCGAGACCGAGGCGGCGCTCGCCGGGGTGCTGCGGGACAGCGCGCGTCCGGCGATGCTGCGGGTCTTTCTGACCCATCTGCTGCGGCTCGGCGTCCTCCAGGTGTGCGCGGCTCCCGCGGTCCGGCTGTTCGGCTGGACCCCGGTGTACGAGGCGGCGGCCCCTTCCCGGCAGGACCAGCGGGACCAGCAGGGCCAGCAGGACCGGCAGGGCCCGTCAACGGCGGCGGTGGCGAGCCCCGCACGCACCGCGCGGGCCGCGCGGCACGCGGTCAGCCGGGGGCGCTGCCTGGACTCCTACCGCTCCGTGGACGCCGCCGTCGGCGCCGGGGCGGCCGAGCGCGTCGCATACGGCACCCGGCTCGCGGCGCGGCTGGCGGCGCTGCGGGACGCCGCACGCGCCGGCCCGCCGCCCGGCTGGCAACTCCTCGACGAGGCCCGCTCGGTGGGCCCCGAGCCGCGGTCCGTCGTACGGATCCTCGCGGACCACCACCTCGGCGACGGCGACCCGCCGCCGGGCCCGCAGCCCGGACCGCGCCCCTCGGGCTGGCCCCAGTCCGTCCGGCCCGGCGCGGCCGGCTCCCGGGGCGGTGCGGAGGGCGCGGGCTACGCCCGGCTGCTGGCCCACATCGCCAGGCACCTCGGCGAGGAGCAGGTGGACGTGGACGGGGCGCTGCTGGACGAGTTCGGCGCGCCCCCGGTCCCGCGGCACCTCACCGCCTGGCCGGTGGACTGCCTGCTGCGCCCGCTGCCGGGCCCCGGCGCTGTCGCCGTCCTGGAGTCCGTCACACCGGCCGGGACGCTGGACGCGCGGTTCGCCGACACGCTGCGCGCCCTGCACGGCGGATACCCCGCGGCACGCGCGTACCGCGCCTTCCTCGCCGCCGTGGAGCGCGCGGCCCGGGTGCGCTTCGTCGAGGTGCTGGTCCCGCCGCTGGACGGGCGTGCCGCCAATGCCGTGCGCCGTCCCGTCACCACCTCCTGGTGCACGGGCGACCCCAACACCGGGCTGTACTACGGGCGTACGCCCCATCCGCCTCGCCATCTGCCGCTCGACCGGATCACCCTGCGGCGGCAGGGCGGCACCCTGGTCGCGGAGGCCGCCGGGGAGCGGATCCTGCCCGTCTACCACGCCACCCGCGCCCCCGCGCCGCCGTACGACCGCCTGCTGCGGCTGCTGCTCGGCGCCGGGCACCCGGCGGCCTCCCCACTGCTCCGGCTCGACGGGCTGGCCCACGCGTTCCCGGACGCGGTGCGGGTGCCGCGGCTGACGGTGGGCGGGGCGCTCGTGGTGAGCCCGGCGCAGTGGCGGGTGCCGCGCGCCGCGCTGTGGCGGCACAGCGAGCCGGAGGCCGCCAAGGTGGCGGCGCTGGCCGCGCTGCGGCGCTCGGCTGCGCTGCCCCGGTTCGGCTTCGTCCGGGCGCGGCCCGGGGCAGCGGCGGTGCCGGTGGACTTCGCCGCGCTGCCCGCCGTGCAGACGCTGGAGCGGCTGTGCGCTTCGGCGCCCGCGGGGGCGGACGCGGCGGATCTGCTGATCGAGGAGGCGCTGCCGTCGCCCGGTCAGCCGCCGCCGCTGCGGGACGCCCTGCACGACGGGGCGGCGCTCACCGCACAGCTGGTGCTGCGGCTGCCGTACGACCGGACGCCGGATCAGCTCGCCCGGCGAGCCGCGGCGGTCCTCGACGGGGGGTGAGGTTCCCCTAACCGCTCCGCAGGGTGGCCACGATATGCGCCGAGGCCGTCGACAGCCGGCGCCGGACCTCGCGGAACTGATCCTCCGTCACCCCGCTGTCGCGCGCCGCGTCCCGCACATCGTCCCGGAACCGGTCGAGCAGCCGTTCCAGGTCCCGCACCGTGTCACCGGTCGGCTCCTCCGCCTCGTAGGCCGTCCCGGCCCCGGCCGCGGTCCCGGTCCCGGTCTCAGTCCCGGCGGCGTCCTCGGTGCTGCCGGGGCTGGGACCGGGACGCTGCTCCGGCGGCGCAGGCGACTCGTACGGGGGCCACCCGGCCGCGCTCCCCGCGATCCGGCCCAGGTTGCCCATCTCGCGGGCGAGCTGGGACATCCCCTCGCGGACCGCGCCCTGCCAGTCGCCTGTGTGCACATGGGTCTGGATCTGGTCCTGCACCTGTCGCGCGATGCGCTGCACCTCCTCCACCGCCTCGGTGTGCGCCTCCCGCTCCTTTCTGGCCTGCCGCCGGGCCTGCCGCGCCTCCTGCTTGGCCCTGCGCGCCTGTTCCTTCCAGTCCTCCTTGGCGCGCAGCACCTCGTCCCGGGTCTGCTCGCGCACCTCGCGGCGCAGCTCGTCGGCGGAGCCGCTGACGTCCGCGCGGATGTCGGCGGCCAGCGCGGCCAGGGACTCGCGGATCTCGACCTCCAGCTCGGCCAGCTCGGTCTGGCGGCCGGCCAGTTCGGCGCGGCCCGCCTTGGTGATGGCGTAGACCTTGCGGCCCCCCTCGGTCGTATGGCTGACCAGGCCCTCGGCCTCCAGCTTGGCGAGGCGGGGGTAGACGGTTCCGGCGGAGGGCGCGTAGAGGCCCTGGAAGCGCTCTTCCAGCAGCCGGATCACTTCGTAGCCGTGCCGGGGCGCCTCGTCCAGCAGCATCAGCAGATAGAGCCGGAGGCGTCCGTGGGCGAAGACGGGAGCCATGTCACAGTTCCTTACGCAGGGAGTGGCCTGCGGGTGCGTCGGCGCCGGAGGGACCGGCGGGGTCTGCGGGGCCGTGCGGGGCGCCGTGGTCGGCGTCCGGGCCGGCGTCCGGGCCCGCGTCCTCCTGGGGCGGCCGTTTCAGCAGCGCGAGGGCGCCGGAGACGGTGTCGGCCCGCAGCTGCCCCCGCCCCGCGCCGAGCGTGCCCGTGACCTGCCGGGCGCCCCACAGGCCGCTGGGGCGCAGCTCGTCGAAGGCGCTGGAGAGGCCGCCGCTGGTGGTGTGCGCCGTCACGGCGGTGTCGGCGTCCTCGGGCAGCCGGATGGCGACGTCCCCGGAGATGCTCGTCAGCTTGATGTCCGTGTTCCTCGGCAGTTCGGGGCAGACGTCGAGGACCAGGGCGCCGCTGACGGTGTCGGCGTGCACCGAGGTGCTGCCGTCGATGGACGTCAGATCCCCGGAGACGGAGTGGAACCGCAGGGTGCCGCTGACCCGCTGGGTCTCGACGTTGCCGGAGACCGTCTCCGCGTACACCGGGCCGGTGAGCCCGACGAGGGTGGAGTCGCCGGAGACGCCCTTGACCGCGGTGCGTCCGCGCATCCCGGAGACGACCGCGCTGGCCCCGACGACCCCGAGCGACAGCCGCGCGTGCGCGGGCACGGAGAGGGAGATCTCCGCCTGGCGGCGCCAGCCCTTGAGGTCCAGCCACTTGAGGAAGCCCTTCCAGGGCAGGTCCTCGTAGGCGACGACGAGCTTGCCGTCCTCGTGTGTGACGGTGAGCGGGGGCCCCTCGACCCGGTCGACCTCCAGGTGGGTGACGTCCTCGTCGGTGCCGACGACGTTGACGGTGCCGTTGACCACGCGGACGTGCAGCTCGGTGACGGGGTCCGGGAAATCGGCCTTCTGCGGCTCGGAGATCTGCCACGAGCGGTCGACAGGCACGGCGGCCTCCCCTGCGTAGGACATACGGGCGTACGGCAACGACGACATATCGCGTCTCACGGGGAACACGATATGTCGCGTATCGCGTACGGGGCAACCCTCGGCGACGGGCGGGCGCCCGCAGGCCACCCGTCTCCGGTCACTCGTCCTCGTCGTCCAGCCGCGCCAGCCAGGTCGCCAGCCGCTCCACCGGCACCTCGAAGTCCGGGTTCAGATCCACGAACGTCCGCAGCTGGTCGGCCAGCCACCCCAGGCTGACCTCCTCCTCGCCGCGCCGCTCGGCGAGCTCTTCGATGCCACGGTCGGTGAAGTACACAGGTCGCTCCCAGGGGACCGGAGGGGGAAGTGGTACCGCACCAGGGTAGGCGGAGGCCCGTACCGCCTCCGGGCCTAGACCCATGTGCGGGGAGGCGGTCGATCCTTCTCCCGATGTGCCCGCGCGCACGGCGCACCAGGATGACCGCCATGTCTCCTACGTCTACGACGTCTTCAACAGGGTCAACGGAAGCGGGCGGCGTCGGCCCGCAGGCGGCGTCGCCGCCGCCCGGAGTGCGGGCCTGGGCCGTGGTGCTGGCGTCCAGCATCGGTCAGTTCCTGGTCGTGCTGGATGTCTCGGTCATGAACGTGGCGCTGCCCAGCATCCGGGAGGGGCTGGGGCTGAGCCCGTCGTCGCTGCAGTGGGTCGTCAACGCGTACGCGCTGACGTTCGCGGGCTTCCTGCTGCTCGGCGGCCGCGCGGCCGACCTCTACGGGCGCAAGGCCGTGTATCTGGTGGGCGTCGGCCTGTTCACCGGCGCGAGCCTGGCGGGCGGGCTGGCGCCCGGTTCGGAGACGCTGGTGGTGGCCCGTGCCGCGCAGGGCGTCGGCGCCGCCGTACTCGCCCCCGTCACGCTGTCCATGCTCACCGCCGTCTTCCCCGAGGGTCCGGCGCGCACCCGGGCCATCGCGACCTGGGCGGCCGTGGGCACCGCCGGAGGCGCGGCGGGCGGTCTGATCGGCGGGGTGCTGACGGAGCTGCTGTCCTGGCGGTGGGTGCTGCTGATCAATGTGCCGATCGGCGCCGTGGTGATCGCCCTCGTCGCCGTCTGGCTGCGCGAGCAGGGCGACGGGCGGCAGGGGCACCGGGCGCTGGACCTGCCGGGCGCGGCCCTGGTGACGGCGGGCGTGGGTGCGCTGGCGTACGGCATCGGACAGTCGGAGTCGCACGGCTGGACGGCGGCGGGCACGCTGCTGCCGCTCGCGGGCGGGTTGGTCGCGCTCGCGGCCTTCGTGGCGGTCGAGGCGCGCAGCGCCGAGCCGCTGGTGCCGCTGCGGCTGTTCCGGCTGCGCAGCGTGTCGGCCGGGAACGTGGTGACGCTCGTCGGCATGGTCGGCAGCTTCGCGATGTGGTACTTCCTCTCCCTCTATATGCAGAACGTGCTGGGCTACAGCGCGATCCGCGCGGGCCTGTCGTTCCTGCCGCACACCCTGGCCGTGATGGTGGCGTCGAAGGCGGCGCCGAGGCTGATGGCACTGCTCGGCAACCGGACGATGATCGCCACAGGCGCCCTGGTGACCGCCGCCGGGTTCACCTGGCAGGGGGTGGTGCTGGAGGCCGGCGGTACGTTCCCGGGCTCGATCCTGGGGCCCGGGATCGTCATGGCGTCCGGTATCGGCCTGCTGCTGACCCCCATGACGGAGGCGGCCACCGCCGGGGCCACCCCTCAGGAGGCCGGTGTGGTGGCGGGGCTGGTGAACACCTCCCGCCAGATCGGCGGTGCGCTCGGCCTCTCGATCCTGGGCGCGGTGTCCGCCTCGGCGGCGGGCGGGCACGGCGCCGCGGTGTCGGCGGCGCACGCCGCCGACGGCTACGCGGCCACGTTCTTCGCCGCCGCGGGCATCACCGGTGCCGCGGCGCTGCTGGTCGGCCTGCTGCCGCGAGCGGTACGGGAGTGAGGCGAGCCCTCGTCTCCCCGTACTGATCACGGGGTGCCCCTGCGGGCGCGTCGCAGTCCGCGGGTACACCGTGGCCGGGCGCGCAGTTCCCCGCGCCCCTGACGGGGCCCGATGGCCCCGTGGACCACGGGCACCCCGTGATCGGCGCGGGGAGACGAGGGCCCGCCTACTTCCCGTCCTTCACCGAGTCGCTCGCCGCGCCCACCGCGAGGCCGAGGACGATGAGCAGGACGCAGACGTAGACCTCGTACCCGTCGAGGAAGCCGATGCGGTGGACCAGCGCCCACTTGTCGAACCAGCCGCCGGTGAACTTGTGGGCCAGCCCGCCGGCGCCCTGGGCGAGCAGCAGGAAACAGAGGATGCCGAGCAGTTTCTTCATGCCGTCACCCTGCTGGCCCGCCGCGCCGCCCGGTATCGGGCACAGGGCGCCGGGAGTGCTGCCAAAGTAGGCGCTCCGGGCCGCCGCTGTCGTCCGATGGTCTACGAGCGCGCCCCGGGCGGTCCGGAAGGCGGGCGCCGCCCGTAGATTCGCGGGTATGCGCGCCGCACAACGAGAACGCCGCACGTCCCGGGAGTGGGCCGCCGACATCGGCGCCTTCCTCTTCGCCTCCTGCTTCCTCCTGCTCACCGCCGACGAGGCCATGGTCGGCACGGACATGTCCGAGAACGCGCTCTTCCTGGAGCAGCTGGCGGGCGCCGCCGCGTGCGCGGCGCTCTTCCTGCGGCGCCGCTGGCCCGTGCCGCTCGCCGTCGTCCTGCTGCTGCTCGGGCCGTTCGGGCACTTCTTCACCGGGGCCTGCCTGGTCGCCCTGTTCACCGCCGTCTCCCGGCGGGAGCCCAGGGTGACGAAGGGGCTCGCGGTGCTGGCCCTCGCGCCCATCGTGCTGGTCGCCGCCGAGCGCCCTGCGGCGGACGATCCGAAGACCACCTCCGCGCTCGTCTACTTCACGCTGCTCGCCTGCGCCATCGGCTGGGGGCTCTTCGTCCGCTCGCAGCGGCTGCTCGTCGTCGCGTCCATGCAGGAGCGGGCCGAGAGCGCCGCCACCCAGGCGCGGCGCGAGGCGCGCGAGGACATCGCGCGCGAGATGCACGACGTGCTCGCGCACCGGCTCTCGCTGCTCAGCGTCCACGCGGGGGCGCTGGAGGTGAACCCGGGCGGCGAGGCCGAGCAGGTGCGGCGGGCCGCCGGGGTGATCCGGGAGAGCGCCCACCAGGCGCTGGAGGACCTGCGGGAGATCATCGGGGTGCTGCGGTCGCCGGAGGACGCCGGGCGGCCGCAGCCCCAGCTCGCCGATCTGCGGCGGCTGGTGGGGGAGTCCCGGGACGGCGGGCTGGACGTCACCGTGTGCGAGGACGCGACCGCGGCCGGGACGCCGCCCGCGCTGGCCGGGCGGACGGCGTACCGGGTCGTGCAGGAGGGGCTCACCAACGTACGCAAGCACGCCCCCGACTCGCCCGTGACCGTCACCGTGCGCGGCGCTGCGGGCGAGGGGCTGAGCGTCGAGCTGCGCAATCCGGCGCCTGCGGGTTCGGCCTCCGCCGGGGTCCCCGGTGCGGGGCAGGGGCTGATCGGCCTCGCGGAGCGGGCCTCGCTCGCGGGCGGCCATCTGGAGCACGGCTGGGAGGGGCGGGACTTTCGGCTCTACGCGTGGCTGCCGTGGCCCGTCTCCGGTGCCGGTGCCGGTGCCGCTCCGGGTGCCGTTCCGGGTTCTGCTCCGGGCTCCGGCGGGTAGGGCGAGCCCGAGTCCGGCGAGGCCGCACAGGACACGAGCCCCGCGCCCCTTCGGGGCGCCCGTGCTGGGCGGGCACCAACCGGTGTCGACAGCGACAGCGAAGGAGAGGCGTATGGAGCGGGAGATCCGGGAGATCGCGCTGCCCGGCGGCGAGACGGTGCTGGCACGCGTCCATGTGCTGGACGACACCGAGGAGCCGGAGGGCTCGGAGGAGTTCGCGTACGAGGACGTGGCCGCGCCCGGCCGCCTGCTCGCCCGCGCCCGCCAGCTCAACGAGGTGATCAGCGGTGTCGGCAGCGCCGTGCTGGACGCGGCGCGCGCGGCCCGCCCGCACGAGGTGAGCGCGACGTTCGGGGTGGAGCTGGCCGTGCGGCCGGGCCGGGGGCTCGCCGCCGTGGTCGCGGACGGCGAGTCGAAGGCGTCCGTGTCGGTGACGCTGACCTGGCGTGACTCCGGGCCCCTCCCGCCTGTCACACCCGGCGACTAGCCTGATGGCTCAAAGGTCCCACGACTGACGTACGGGAAGTGCGGGGAAACGGGGCGCGGATGGGGGCGTATCCACGGG
>NZ_JAAKZZ010000166.1 GCF_011045075.1 Streptomyces boncukensis | reverse complement strand
CTCCACCACCAACCGCCGCTCCGACCCCACCACCACATCCAACCCACCCACAGCCCGATCCGGATCCCCGGCAACCTGCTCCAGCAGCAGCACCAGGCGCTCCGCCAGCCGGTCGGCCGTGGTGCTGTCGCACAGGTCGGCGGCGTACTCCAGCAGCAGCGTCAGACGGCCCCGGCCCGCCGGGTCCGCCTCGTCCACGAAGGTGAAGTGGAGGTCGAACTTGGCCATACCGGTGTCCATGTCGTACCACTCGGTCGGCATGCCGAGGACGTCCGGATCGCCGTCCGGGCGGTAGTGGTAGCCGAGCATCACCTGGAAGAGGGGGTTGCGGTCGGCGGCGCGCGCCGGGTTCAGTTCCTCGACGAGCCGGTCGAACGGCAGGTCCTGGTGCTCGAACGCCTTCAGCGACGACTCGCGGACCCGGGCGAGGAGTTCGCGGAAGGTGGGGTCGCCGGACACGTCGGTGCGCAGCACGAGCGTGTTGACGAAGAAGCCGACCAGGTCGCTGAGCGCGTCGTCGGTACGGCCCGCGACGGGGGCGCCGAGCGGGATGTCGTCGCCCGCGCCCATCCGGTGCAGCAGGCTCGCCGCGGCGGCCTGGAAGAGCATGAACATGCTGGTGCCGCTGTCCGCGGACAGGGCACGCAGGGCGCGCGCTGTGCCGTCCGGCAGCTCCCGCCGGACCTTGCCGCTGCGGCCTGTGGCGTGTGCCGCGTCGGGGCGTGGCCGGTCGAGGGGCAGGGGCAGCTCCTCGGGGAGGTCGCGCAGCGCCTCGCGCCAGTAGCCGAGCTGCTGCGTGCCGAGCTGGTCGAGCAGGGCCTCCTGCCAGAGGGTGTAGTCGGCGTACTGCACCGGCAGCGGGGCCCACGCGGGCGCCCGGCCCGCGCGGCGCGCCTCGTACGCGGTGCCCAGGTCCGTCAGGAACGGGCGGTCGGACCACTCGTCCGTGGTGATGTGGTGCAGCACCACGGCCAGCACGTGGTCCTCCGGGCCGAGCCGGAACACCTCGCAGCGCAGCGGGAGTTCGCTCTCCAGCGTGAACGGGCGGCGCTGGGCCCGCGCGATCAGGCCGTCCAGCGCGTCCTCGTCGCAGTCCGTGACGGTGAGTCCGGGGGCGGCGTCGGCGGCCGGGACGACCGACTGGTACGGGCTGCCCTCGTGCTCCGGGAACACGGTGCGCAGCGCCTCGTGCCGGGCGGCCACATCGGCCAGCGCGGCGCGCAGCGCAGCGGGGTCGAGGGCGCCGCGCAGCCGGAAGACGAGCGGGAAGTTGTAGGCGACGCCGCTGCCGGTGATGCGCTCGACGAGCCGCAGCCGGCGCTGCGCGGCCGACAGCGGGATGCGCGCGGGCCGCTGTCCGTCCGGTACCGGGGTGACGGCGGGGCGCGCGGGGCGGCGCCCGGTGTCCGCGCGGGCGGCGAGCAGCGCCGGGGTGGGGGCCTCGAACAGGTCGCGGATGGCGAGTTCGGCGCCCAGCTCGGTGCGGGCCCGGCTGATGAGCCGGGTGGCGAGCAGGGAGTGGCCGCCCAGGTCGAAGAACCCGGCCTCGGCGCTCGCCTCGGGCAGCCCCAGCACCTCGGCGAACAGGCGGCACAGCACCTCTTCCGCCGGGGTGCGCGGCCCGCGTCCGGCGCCGGGGGCGACGGCGGGCTCGGCGTCGGGCAGCGCGGACACGTCCAGCTTGCCGTTGGCGTTCATGGGCAGTTGGTCGAGCGGGACGAGCGCGGCGGGGACCATGTAGTCCGGGAGCCGCTGGGCGAGGTCCGCGCGGACGTCGCGGAGCAGCGCGTCGGCGGCGCGCTGGGCCGTGGGCGCGTTGGCGTACGGGGCCGTGCCGCCGCCGGGCCGGTAGAGGCCCGCGGTGGGGCCGCCCGGTGCCCGGGTGAATACGGCGTCGTAGTGGCCGGGTGCGTCGGCGGAGGGGGTGGTGAGGACGCGGTGGCCGAGCTCGGCGCCCAGCGCGTGCAGGTCTTCGGGGTCGACACCGCCGGCGTCGGTGTCGCCGGTTCCGTCCGGCAGGCGTCCCGCCTCCAGCGCACGCCAGGCGGCCAGCTCGCCCGCCGTGCGGGCGTCGGGAACGCCGGTGACCCGGAGGGACGGGGCGGGTCCGGCGGGGCCCGCCGGGTCGGGGCTGCCCCTTTCTGCTCGCCGCAGTCCGCGGGTGCTCTGTAGCTGGTCGCGCCGTGCGGCGGAGCCGCAGTCGGGCTCGGCCCCGCGCTCCTCCGGGGCGCGGTCGTGCTCTGCGCCACGCTCCGGTGCGGATCCCGGATCGCGCAGCATGGACTCGATGTTCGCGGGCCACGGGACGGTGCGGGCGCCGGTGAGGTCGTGCGGTGCCGCGCCGTCGCGGTAGAGGACGGCGTCGTAGCGGTGCCGGGTCAGCTCGTTGTGGTGGGGGCCGCGCTTGGTGCGCAGGTCGAGGCCGTATCCGAGCTGGGCGAAGTAGTCGGGGTCGACGAGGAGTTCCTTCTCCATCCGCAGCCCGCGCGCGGCGGCCCGGCGTACGGCCAGCGGGTCCGCGCCGTCCCGGGCGCGGGCGAGCTGGATCGCGCCGTGGAAGGCGGGCGCGGTGCGCGGGTTGCGCACGTCGCCGACGAACAGCGCGCCGCCGGGGGCCAGCAGCCGCATGGCGCCCCGGACGACCTCGGTGAGGTAGTCGGCGCTGGGGAAGTACTGCACGACGGAGTTGAGGACGATCGTGTCGAAGTACGCCTCGGGCAGCCCTTCGACCTCGTGCGCGGCGCGGCAGCGCAGCTCGGTCTTCGCCGCGAGCGCGGGGTCGCGGCGCAGGTCCTCGCCGAGCTTGCGGATGACGGGCGCCGCGAAGTCCGTCGCCCAGTAGGTCTCGGCGTCCGGCGCGAGGCACGACAGCAGCAGCCCGGAGCCGACGCCGATCTCCAGGATGCGGCGCGGCTCCAGCTCGCGGATGCGGGCCACGGTCCGGGCCCGCCAGTCGCTCATCTCCTCGAAGGGGATGGGCTGTCCGTCGTAGCTGCTGTCCCAGCCCGCGTAGTCCTCGGTGAAGACGGCGGTGCTGATCTGCTCGTACTCCTCGGAGTAGACCTCCTGCCACTCGCCGACGTGCGCGTGCTCGGCGGACTGCCGCTCGGCGCCCTCGGCCCCGGCGGCCCCGGCGGATCCGGCGGGGCCGCCGGGAACGACGTAGCCGACGAGGCGCTGGGTGCCGGGGGCCGCGGGGTCGTCGCGGGCGACGACGGCGGCCTGGGCGATGCCGGGGTGCTGGGCCAGGGCCGTCTCGACCTCGCCGGGTTCGACGCGGTAGCCGCGCACCTTGACCTGGTCGTCGGTGCGGCCGAGGAAGTCCAGCAGCCCGTCGGCGCGGCGGCGCACCAGGTCGCCGGTGCGGTACATGCGCTCGCCGGGGGCGCCGTACGGGTCGGCGACGAAGCGCCCGGCGGTGAGCGCGGGCCGGTCGAGGTAGCCGCGGGCCAGGCCGGTGCCCGCGATGTACAGCTCGCCGGGCACGCCGTCGGGCACCGGGCGCAGCCAGGGGTCGAGGAGGTGGGCCCGGGTGCCGCGGATGGGGCGGCCGACGGTGGGCGTGGCGCTGTCGAGGGTGCCGCCGCCGAGGGTGTTGATGGTGTACTCGGTGGGGCCGTACAGGTTGTAGCCCAGGGTGCCGTCGGTGTCGCGCAGCCGGCTCCAGACGGTCTCCGGGACGGCCTCGCCGCCGAGCAGCACCAGCGGCGGCCGGTGCCCCTCCAGCAGGCCCTGCTCGATGAGCAGATGGGCGTAGGTGGGGGTGACGTTGACGACGTCGATCCGGTGGGTGTCGCAGTAGGCCACCAGCGCGTCGGCGTCCCGGCGCAGCTCCTCGTCGCAGACGTGCACCTCGTGGCCCTCGACCAGCCACAGCAGCTCTTCCCAGGACATGTCGAAGGCGAAGGAGACGGTGTGCGCGATGCGCAGCCGCCGCGCTCCCGCCGCCGCGACGGCCGGGTCGAAGATCTCCCGCTGGTGGTTGAGCTGCATGTTCGTCAGACCCCGGTAGGGGGTGACGACGCCCTTGGGGCGGCCGGTGGAGCCGGAGGTGTAGATGACGTACGCGGGGTGCTCCAGGCTGAAGCGGGGCCGGTCGGCCTCGGTCAGCGGGGCGCCGGAGAGCGCGGCCAGCGCGCGGACCGTGTCCGGGTCGTCCAGGAGGAGGCGCGGGGTGTCCGGGGCCGCGTCCGCGAGGCGGCCCGCGACGGCGCCGGTGGTGAGCAGCAGCGCGGGGCGTGCGTCGTCCAGGGTGGCGGCGAGCCGGTCGTCGGGGTGGTCCAGCTCCAGCGGCAGATAGGCGGCGCCGGTGGACAGCACGGCGAACAGCGCGGCGACCGTGTCCAGGGAGCGCGGCAGCGCGAGCGCCACGGTGCGCTCGGGCGCGGCGCCCCGGTCGAGCAGCAGCCGGGCCAGGCGGCTGATACGCGCTTCGAGCCCGGCGTAGGTGAGGGTGGCGCCGTCGCACACCAGCGCCGTGGCGTCCGGGGTGCGGGCCGCCTGCGCGGCGAGCAGGTCGGCGATGGTCTCCTCGGGCGCGGGGGCGCGCCCGGCGGTCCGCTCGCGCTCCAGCGCGGCGCGCTCGGCGGGCAGCAGCGGGTCGAGGCGGCCGACGGGCGCGTCCAGGTCGGCGCTCAGCCGCTCCACCAGCAGTGTGAACCGGTCCAGCAGGTCCCGTGCCCGGCCGCCCCCGACGATGTCGGCGCGGTGGGTGAGGGTGACGTGGACGCGGCGGCCCGGCGTGACGACGAGGTTGACGGGGTAGTGGGTGGCGTCGACGTTGGCGACGGCGGTGGCGCCGTACCGCTCGCGCAGCTCGGCCAGCCGCTCCTCGGTGTCGCTGTTCCGCAGCACGAACAGGGTGTCGAAGAGCCGCCGGTGGCCGGTCTCGGCCTGGAGCACGCCCAGCCCGAGGTACTCGTACGGCATCACGGCCAGCCGCTCGTCCTGGACCCGGCGCAGTAGCGCGAGCACGGACTCGGCGGGGTCGTAGGCGATCCGCGCGGGGACGGTGTTCAGGAACATGCCGATGACGTGTTCGATGTCCGGCACCTCGCTGGGCCGTCCGGCGACGGTCGTGCCGAAGACGACATCGGTGCGCCCTGTCGCGCCGGCGAGGGCGAGCCCCCAGGCGGCGGTGAGCACGGTGTTGAGGGTGAGGCCGTGACGGCGCGCCGTGTCGCCCAGCCGCTCCGCCACCGCGTCCGGGAGGGTGGTCTCCAGGCTCTCCGGGATGTCCGGTTGCAGGCCCTGGTCGGCAGCGGCGAGCAGGGTGGGCTCGTCCAGCCCGGCGAGCGCGCGCCGCCAGGCTCCGGTGGCGACGGCGGTGTCCTGGGTCTCCAGCCAGCCGAGGTAGTCGCGGTAGGAGCCGGGCGCGGGCAGCCCCGCTGGGTCGCCGCCGGACGCGTACAGCGCGAACAGCTGGTCGAGGAAGAGCCAGGCGGACCAGCCGTCCCACAGCAGCAGATGGCGGCCGACGAGCAGCCGGTCGCCGCGCTCGGCGCCGAGCCGGACGAGCAGCATCCGGAAGAGCAGCGGGCGGGCGAGGTCGAAGCGGCGCGCCCGCTCGGCGTCCAGCAGCGCGCCGAGCCGGGTGTCCTGCTCGGCAGCGGAGTACCCGGACAGGTCCACCTCCTCCAGCGGAACCCCGGGGTCGCGGACGATGAACTGGACCGGCTGCCGCAGCCCCTCGCTGGTGAACCCGGCGCGCAGGCTCGGGTGGCGGGCGAGCAGCACCCGGGCCGCCTCCCGCAGCCGCCCGGCGTCCAGCGGGGCCGCGAAGTCGAAGGACTCGTGGACGGTGTAGACGTCCAGCGCCCCGTCGTCGTACGTGGAGTGGAAGAACAGCCCCTCCTGGAGCGGGGCCAGCGGCCAGATGTCCTCGACGGGGCCGGGGCTGAGGCGGTGCACGCGCTCCGTCTCCTCAGGGGTGAGGGAGAGCGCGGCGGCACGCGGCGCGGAGACGTCGGCGGCATCGGCGGCGTCGGCGGCCACCGCGGCCGCCGCGGCGAGTGCGGCGGGGGTGCGGTGCGCGAAGACGTCCCGCGGGCTCAGCGGCAGTCCGGCGCTCCGGGCGCGGCTGGAGACGCCGATGGAGGTGATGCTGTCGCCGCCGAGCATGAAGAAGTCGTCGTCGGCGCCGATGTCGTCCAGCTTGAGCACGGCCCCGAAGATGCCGGTGAGCACCCGCTCGCGGTCGGTGCGCGGGGCGCGCGCCTCGGCCCGCACCGCGCGCGGCGCGGGCAGCGCGGCGCGGTCCAGCTTGCCGCTGGGGGTGAGCGGCAGCGCTTCCAGCACGACATAGGCGCCGGGCACCGCCGAGGCGGGCAGTTCGGCGGCGAGAGCGGCCCGGAGGGAGGCGGCGTCCGGCGCGCTCCCCTGCCCGGCGGCGTTCCCGGCCGGGACGACGTAGGCCACCAGTGCGCCGTCGCGTGCGGTGACGGCGGCCTGGGCGACGGCGGCGAGCCGGGTCAGCGCCGCCTCGACCTCGCCCAGCTCGATCCGGTTGCCGCGGATCTTCACCTGGCGGTCGGTGCGGCCCAGGTACTCCACCGTGCCGTCGGCCGTGCGGCGCACCAGGTCGCCGGTGCGGTACATCCGCGTCCCCGAGGGCCCGTACGGGTCGGCCACGAAGCGCTCGGCGGTCAGCCCCGGCCTGCGGTGGTAGCCGCGGGCCAGCTGCACGCCCGTCAGATACAGCTCGCCTGGCACGCCCTCGGGCACCGGGCGCAGACAGGAGTCCAGCACCCGCAGTCCGGTGTTCCACACGGGGCGGCCGAGGGGGACCGTCGCGGTGTGCGCCGCGCCGTCCCAGGCGTGCGCGGTCACGTCGACGGCCGCCTCGGTGGGCCCGTACAGGTTGTGCAGGGGCACGCCCGTCAGCTCGTGCCAGCGGGCGGCCGCGGCGGCGGGCAGCGCCTCGCCGCTGCAGAAGACCCGGCGCAGCGGCGCGGCCCAGGAGGGGTCCCGGGTGACCTCACCGGCCTGGAGGAACGCCTCCAGCATCGACGGCACGAAGTGCGTCGTGGTGACGCGCTGCTCGCGGATGAGCCCGGCCAGATACGCCGGGTCGCGGTGCCCGTCCGGCCGGGCGAGCACCACGGCGGCCCCCTCGCACAGCGCCCAGAAGAACTCCCACACGCTGACGTCGAAGCTGGAGGGCGTCTTCTGGAGCACCCGGTCGTCGGCGGTCAGCCCGTACGCGCCCTGCATCCAGGCCAGCCGGTTGCCGATGGCGCGGTGGCTGACCACGACGCCCTTGGGGCGGCCGGTGGTGCCGGAGGTGTAGATGAGGTACGCGGGGTCGTCGGGGCCCGCCGCGACGGGCGCGGGACGCCCGGCCGCCCCGGCCCCGTCCCCGGCCTCGGCGTCCGCGGCGTCCCCGGCGTCCGCGGCGTCCCCGGCGACGGTGATCCGCAGCGGTGTCAGGCCCGGCAGCTCGGGGAGCCGGGGCGCCGCCTCGGAGGTGGTGACGACGATCGCGGCGCCGGAGTCGGTCAGCATGTGGGTGACGCGGTCGGCCGGGAAGTCGGTGTCCACCGGCAGATAGCCGGCGCCGGACTTGAGCACGCCCAGCAGCGCCACCATCAGCTCCGCCGAGCGCGGCACGGCGACCGCGACGAACGTGCCGGGCGCCGCGCCGCGCGCCCGCAGCCGCGCCGCCAGCGCCTCGGCCCGCTCGTCCAGCTCCCGGTAGTCGAGGGTCCGGCCCTCGTGGATCACCGCAGGGGCCCCGGGGGTGCGGGCCGCCTGCGCCGCGAAGGCGGCGGCCAGGGTGGTGGCGGGCACCTCCCTGCGCTCCCCCTCGGGGTGGGCGCGGGACAGCTCGTCGGGCGCGAGCAGTCCGACGGAGGCGGCGGGCTGCCCCGGGTCGGCGGCCAGGGCGTGCAGGATGCGGGAGAGCCGGTCCGCGATCCGGCGCACATCGGCGCCGTCCAGCCGCTGGGCGTGGTACTTCAGCCGCAGGTCGAGCCTGCGGCGCGGCTTGACGATGAGGGCGAGCGGATAGTGCACGGCGTCGTGGAACTCGTGGCCGGTGATCCGGACGGTGCCCGACGGGTCGGCCACGCCGGTCGCGGCGGGGTAGTTCTCGACGACGACCAGCGTGTCGAACAGCTCGCCGGAGCCCGCGTGTCCGGCGGCGCGCTGGATCTCGGCCAGACCGAGGTGCTGGTGGTCCAGCAGCCGGGCCTGCTCGTCCTGCAGCCGGCCGAGCAGGGCGCCGAGGGTGTCCCCGGGGTGCCAGGTGAAGCGGGTCGGCAGGGTGTTGATGAACAGCCCGACCATGGATTCGATGCCCTCGACGGCGGCGTCCCGGCCGGAGACGGTGGTGCCGAACACCACGTCCTGCCGGCCGGTCAGCCCGCCGGCCAGCAGCCCCCAGGCCGTCTGCACCACCGTGCCCAGCGTCACGCCCTGCTCGCGGGCGCGCGCCGCCAGCCGGGCTGTCAGCTGCTCGGACAGCTCGACGCGGACCTGCGCGGGCCGCAGCGCCCCGCCGCCGGGCGCGTCCACCAGCCGGGTGGGCTCCTCGACCCCGGCGAGCGCGGTCCGCCACGCCTGCCGGGCCGCTTCCCGGTCGGCGGCGGCCAGGCCGCGCAGATAGGAGCGGTACGGGGCCGGCTCCGGCAGGCCGTCGCCCCCTTCTCCGTAGCAGGCCAGCAGCTCGCGGTGGAGCACGGGCAGCGACCAGCCGTCCGCGACGATGTGGTGGAACGTCAGCAGCAGCCGGGCGCGGTCCGCGTCGAGCCGCACCAGCGCGCAGCGCACCAGCGGCGGGTGGGCGAGGTCGAAGCCGTGGGCGCGCTCGTCGGCGGCGACGGCGTCGGCGAGCCGGGGCCGGGCACCGGCCTCCTGCGCGCACAGGTCCACCTCGCGCCAGGGCAGCTCCGGGCCCGCCGCGACGAGCTGCACGGGGCGCCCCTCGGGCAGGCGGCGGAAGCAGGCGCGCAGCGGGGCGTGCCGCTCCAGTACGCGCTGGGCCGCGCGCCGCAGTGCGGCGCCGTCGACGGGTCCGGCCAGTTCGAGGGCCTGCTGGACGACGTAGGCATCGCCGTCCGCGCCGTCGAGCAGGGAGTGGAAGTAGAAGCCCTCCTGGAGCGGGCCCAGCGGCAGCGCCTCCTCGACGGCGACCGGGTGGGCGCCCTGGAGCGCGGCGAGTTCGGCGTCGGTGAGCCGGAGGGCGGGGCCGCCGCCCGGCTCTCCCCCGCCCGTGGTCTCCGCGGCCCCGGCGAGCGCCGCGACCGTGCGGTGCCGGAAGACGTCGCGGGTGGTGAGCCGCAGCCCCGCCTCGCGGGTGCGCACCAGCAGCCGGATGGCGCTGATGCTGTCGCCGCCGAGGGCAAAGAAGTCGTCGTCGACCGTCGCCGCGCGCAGGCCGAGCACCTCGGCGTAGGCGGCGCACAGCAGCTTCTCGCGGTCGGTGCGCGGCGGGCGCCCGGAGCTGAGGGCGCCGTAGTCGGGCACCGGCAGCGCGGCGGCGTCCAGCTTGCCGCTGGGGGTGACCGGGAGCCGGTCCAGCGGGACCAGGGCCGCCGGGACCATATATGCGGGCAGCTGCTCGGCGGCGTGTGCGCGCAGCGTCTTCATGAGCGCGGCCACGTCGCGGAAGGGGGCGGGCTCGTTGGCGTACGGCACGGCGCCGTTCGGGCGGTACGCGCCGCTGGGCGGGGTGCCGCCGGGGGTGAACAGCACATCGAGGCTGCCGTCGTCGGCGGCGCCGTTCCAGGTGGCGACGGTGCGCAGCCCGTGCCGGGCGGCGAGCGCTGCCAGCTCCTCCGGGTCGGGCGCGTCGGCGGGCGCTGCGGCACCGGTGCGGCTGCTGTCGTCCAGCGCGTCGAGTGCCGCGAGGTCCTCGGCGAGCCGCGCGTTGGGCACACCGGTGAGCCGGAGCGGGGCGGTGCGGCCGGCGAGCAGCGCGTCGAGACCGCCCGGAACCTCCGGGTCCGCCGGGTCCGCCGGAGCCGCCGGGCCCGCCGGGTCCGCCAGGTCGGCCCAGGCGATCTCGGCCGCGGCGGGTGCGGGCCGTGCGTCGCCGCTCGGGCGGAGCACCACGTCGTAGCGGTAGCGGGTCAGCTCGTTGTGGTGGGTGCCGCGCTTGACGCGGATGTCGGCGTCGAAGCCGTCGAGTGCGGCGAAGAAGTCGGGGTCGAGCAGCAGTTCGCCCTCCCAGGCCACCGAGCGGTCGACGGCGGCGCGCAGCGCCTGCTTGTCGTCCGGCGCCGGGGCGCGTCGCGTCTCGACGGCGGCCCGCAGGCAGCGCAGCAGCCGCGCGTTGCGCACGTCGCCCACGAACAGGCTGCCGCCCGGCGCCAGCAGCCGGGCCGCGGCGTGCAGCACCCGGGTGAGGTAGTCGGGGCCGGGGAAGTACTGGGCGACGGAGTTGAGGACGACGGTGTCGAAGTACCCTTCCGGCAGCCCGCTGGTGTCGTGCGCGGGCCGGGCGCGCAGCTCGACGCGTCCGGCCAGCCCTGGCACCGCGTCGGCCTGGGCGCGCAGCGCGCGCACCGCCTCCTCGGACAGGTCGGTGCCCCAGTACGCCTCGCAGCCGGGAGCGACGCGGGAGAGCAGGAGCCCGCTGCCGACGCCGATCTCCAGCACCCGGCGCGGCGCGAGGTCCGCGATCCGCTCGACGGTGGCGTCCCGCCACTCGCGCATCTCGTCGACGGGGATGGGCAGCCCGTCGTACATGCTGTTCCAGCCCGCGAAGTTCTCCCGGAACCCGGGGGCGCGCGCGTCCTGCCGCTCGCCCTCCGAGCCCGCGGCGGCGTACAGCAGCTCGTGCAGTTCCTTCCACTCCTGGACCTGCTGCTCCTGGATCTGCTGCGCGCTCCCGCCGCCGGCACCGGCGTCCAGGGACGGGACGACGTAGCCGGCCAGCCGCCGCTCGCCGGGCGGGTCCTCGCGGACCACCACGGCGGCCTGGTCGACGGCCGGGTGGGCGCGCAGCACCGACTCGATCTCTCCGGGCTCGACGCGGAAGCCCCGGATCTTCACCTGGGTGTCGGCGCGGCCGAGGAACTCCAGCTGCCCGTCGGCCCGCCACCGCACCAGGTCCCCGGTGCGGTACAACCGCTCCCCCGGGGGGCCGAACGGGTCGGCGACGAACCGCTCGGCGGTCAGCGCGGGCCGCCCGAGGTAGCCGCGGGCCAGCCCAGCGCCGCCCAGGTACAGCTCTCCCGTGACCCCGGCCGGTACCGGGCGCAGCCGGGCGTCGAGCACCAGGGCGCGGGTGCCGGGGTCGGGCACGCCGATGGGCACGGTGGACCCGGCGGGGGTGTCGGGGTCGCACCGGCCGAGGGTGGAGTTGGTGGTGGCCTCGGTGGGACCGTACGCGTTGAACATCATCCGGCCGCGCGCGTACCGCCCGACCAGCTCGGGCGAGACCCGCTCGGTCCCGGCGAGCAGGGTGGCGGGCGGCAGTTCCGGGCTTCCGGGGGCATCCGGCATCGCGGCGAGCAGCGCGGGCGGCAGGATCATGAACGTGATGCCGTGCGCCTGCGCGTAGTCGGCGAGCGGCGCCCCGGGCACCCGGCGCTCGGAGGGTACGACGACGAGCCGCCCGCCGGAGAGCAGGCCCAGGCACAGGTCCCAGAAGGCCACGTCGAAGCTCGGCGAGGCGAACTGCAGCACCCGGCTGTCCGGGCCCACGCCGAAGCGCTCGCTCTGGGTGGCGACCAGCTTGGCGACGCCCGCGTGCGAGAGCACCACGCCCTTGGGGCGGCCGGTGGAGCCGGAGGTGTAGATCACGTAGGCGGCGTGCGCGACGGTCAGCGGGCCGCCGCGGTCGTCCTCGGACGGGTCGTGCGCTGGGTGCCGGGCCAGTTCCCGCTCGGTTTCCGGCGCGTCCAGCAGCAGCACCTCGGTGCCGTCGCGCGGCGGGATGCCGGCGGCGGCGCCGGCCGTGGTGACCAGGCAGACGGGCGCGGCGTCGCCCAGCATGTAGGCGATGCGGTCCGGCGGGTAGTCGGTGTCCACCGGCAGATAGGCGGCGCCGGACTTCAGGGCCGCGACCTCCGCGACGATCAGGTCGGCGGAGCGGGGCACGGCCAGCGCCACCACCCGCTCGGGGCCCGCGCCGCGGGCGAGCAGGGCGTGGGCCAGCCGGTTGGCGCGGGCGTCGAGTTCGGCGTAGCTGAGCCGGGTGTCCTCGTGGACGAGGGCGACGGCGTCCGGCCGCTCGCGGACCCGTTCGGCGAACATCGCGGGCCAGGTGCGCGCGGCCACCCCGTGCGCGGTGTTGTTCCACTCGGCCAGGACGCGGTGCCGCTCCTCGTCCGGCAGCAGCTCCAGGTCGCCGACGGGGGTGCCGGGTCGGGCCAGCGCGTCCGCGAGCAGCGTGGCGTAGTGGTCCGCGATACGCCGGGCCGTCGCCTCCTCGAACAGGTCCGTGCGGGCTGTGACGCGGATCTCGCCGTCCGCCGCGTCCAGCGCGAGGTCCAGCGGGTGGGGCCACGCGTCACTGCCGAAGGCGGTGTTGACCAGCAGCCCGCCGGCCCGGGTGGGTTCGGGGCGCAGCCGCTCGGCGAGCGCGGCGGGGCCGGTCCGGTGCGCGTGCGCGTCGGCGTACGCGGCGGCCACCCGGGCGGTGAGGGTCGCGAAGTCCGTGCCGCCGTCGAGCGCGACGCGGACCGGCAGTCCGTCGTACGCCACCGCGATGTCCCCGCCGGTGGCGTCCCCGGCTCCGCCGCCGGAGCCGTAGCGGTACAGCAGTGCGACATACGCGGCCAGCAGCACCGCAGGTTCGGCCGGTTCGGCCGGTTCGGCGGTGGCGGCGAGCGGGCGGCGGACCGTGCGCGACTCCCCGGCGGGCCGCAGCGGATACGGAAAATCGACCGGGAGTGCGATCTCTGGTGGAGGCGGTGTGAAGTATCGGTGCCAGAAGCCGGTGAATTCGTCGATACCGTATGTGTGTTCTTCGATACCGGACACAGCTCTCCCCGAGGATATGGAACCGGGCTCAGCCGGAGGACCGCGGCCATAGTAAGGTAAGCATTACCTAACAAAAAGGCCCACTCAATTCGAGGGAGTCCGCCGTTGGAGACCGCACGGTGAAGGCGCGTGAACGGCGCGAGGAACGCGCGGCATGCGCGGAGAGCGCGGAGAGCGCCGAGCGCGGGGAGCACGAAGTACGCGGGGAGCGCGCGGAGCGCCGGGAGCGCGTGGGGCGCCGCCGCCCGCTGCGCCCGCTGCTGCTCGTGGGCGCCCTCGCAGCCGTGCTCGCCGTGCTCTGTGTGCTGTCCCTCATGCTCGGCGCCGCCAGCCTGTCCCCGGCCGACGTGCTGCGGGCGCTCTTCGGCGCAGCGCCGAGCCGGTACGTGGAGAACGTCGTCTGGTCGGCCCGGGTGCCCCGCACCGGGCTCGGGCTCGCGGCGGGCGCGGCGCTCGGCCTGGCGGGCGCGCTGATGCAGGCCCTCACCCGCAACCCGCTGGCCGACCCCGGGGTGCTGGGCGTCAGCGCGGGCGCCTCCTTCGCGATCGTGCTGGCCATCGGGGTGTTCGGGCTCGGCTCGTTCTACGGCTACGTCTGGTTCGCCTTCGCCGGCGCCTTCGCCGCCAGCGTCGTGGTCTATCTGCTGGGCAGGCTGGGCCGCTCGGGGCCGACGCCGGTCAAACTGGCCCTCGGCGGCGTCGCGGTGACCTCCCTGCTCACCTCGGTCACCAGCGCCATCTCGCTCACCAACCCGGAGGCGCTGGACCGCTTCCGGTTCTTCACGGCGGGCACGATGGCCGACCAGGACAGCGGCGCCGTGCTGCGGGTGCTGCCCTTCATCGCGGTGGGGGTGGTGCTGGCGCTGGCCTGCGCTCCCGCGCTCAACAGCCTGGCGCTCGGCGAGGACGTGGCCGCCTCCCACGGGCGGCGGCTCGGGCTGATCCGGCTCCAGGGCGTCGCCGCCGTCACCCTGCTGACCGGCGCGGCGGTCGCGGTGATCGGGCCCATCATCTTCATCGGCCTGGTGGTCCCGCACATCGTCCGGGTGCTCGCGCAGGCCGCGGGCATCGGCCCGGACCAGCGCTGGCTGCTCCCGCTGTCCGCGCTGCTCGCCCCCAGCCTGCTGCTCGCCGCCGACATCCTGGGGCGGGTCATCGCACGGCCCACCGAGGTCCAGGCGGGCATCATCGTCGCCTTCCTCGGCGGCCCGTTCTTCATCGCCATGGTGCGGCGGCGGCACTTGGCGGAGGTGTGACGATGCCC
>NZ_JAAKZZ010000165.1 GCF_011045075.1 Streptomyces boncukensis | reverse complement strand
GCCAACACCTGATGCCCGTTGCGCCGCGCATCCGACAGCCGCTCCAGCAGCAGCAGACCGACGCCCTCCGACCACCCCGTCCCATCCGCCGCCGCCGCGAACGGCTTGCACCGCCCATCCGCCGCCAAACCGTCCTGCCGGTCGAACTCAAAAAACATGTCGGGGCCAACCATCACGGTCACCCCGCCGGCCAGCGCCAGCTCGCACTCACCCGACCGCAGCGCCTGGCCGGCCAGATGCAGAGCGACCAGCGACGACGAACAAGCAGTGTCGACCGTGACCGCGGGCCCTTCGAGCCCGAAGACGTAAGCGACACGGCCCGAGACCACGCTCGTCGCGTTACCGGTGCCACGGAAGCCCTCGCCGATGTCGGGCAGTTGGGTGTTGCCGTAGCCGGAGGTGGCCGCCCCGGCGAAGACGCCGACGCTGCGGCCCTTCAACGAGCGGGGGTCAACTCCCGCTGCCTCGAACGTCTCCCAGGCGGTCTCCAGCAGGAGCCGCTGCTGCGGGTCCATGGCCACGGCCTCGCGCGGCGAGATGCCGAAGAGGTCGGGGTCGAAGTCGGCGGCGTCGTGGACGAAGCCGCCCCTCGCCGCCACGTCGGCCGGGAGGCGGGTCGACCAGCCGCGGTCGGTGGGGAACGGCGTGGTGCCGTCGCTGCCGGTGCTGACCAGATGCCACAGGTCGGCGGGAGAGCGTACGTCGCCGGGGAGTCGGCAGCCCATCGCGACGATGGCGATCGGTTCGCTTTCCCTGGCCTCCGCCGCCTGCAGGCGGCGGCGCGTGTGACGGAGATCCGTCGTCACGCGCTTCAGATACTCGACGTACTTCTCTTCGTTCTCCACCCGAATCCACCTTACTTCCGGGGCGGCGGGTAGAAATGGCCAACAAAAACCCGGCAGCCCACAGCGACCCGATAATCAAAGGGGCCGCGGAGAACAGGGACCGATCTTACTTTAGAAGGTTGGGGTCTTGAATCGGCAACCCCTAACCGACCCCTGATCGAACGGGAGGAGATGAATTACCGGAGAATAGTTGATTCGCCGGGTCGGCTCAGACCGGTTCCGGTTCTTTGTGATCGGTGCCGGGTGGATCCGCGACTTCTCCGTCGGCTTCCGGCGATTGGCCGTTGCGGGGTCGGCGGCTCCTGCCGGAGGAGAGCCGGATGGCCCGGGTGTACAGCGCGAGGCCGATGGGGATCATCACCGCGGCGCACACCCAGGACCAGGGGTGGGGCAGATAGAGGGCCAGGAACCAGGATTTCGCCTGCTGGCCCGAGAGCAGGAAGAGCAGGGGGAGCAGGCCCTGGGGGACGAGCGCCAGGGAGCCGAAGATCCAGGACAGGACCACGGTGGCTTCCTGGCGCTTGGTCAGCACCGGCTTGGCGCGCGCGCCGACGCCGGGCTCGTCGGCTGTCTTCGTGGGGCTGTCGGGCCGCCCGGTCCGCACGAGGAAGAGCAGCTCGGGGCCGTTCGCGGTGAGCCGGTCGGCGGCGATCCGGCCCAGCCATCGGGCGAGCAGGACGCCGGTGGCGACGCCGATCGGGGCGCCGAGCCAGCGCAGCGCGGGGCTGTCGAGGAGGGTTCCGGTGGTGACGGCGGCGGCCGCCGGCAGGGCGGGGACGAGGGCGACCCAGAACAGCGCGTTGGACTGCCCGGTCGTGTCGGCCCGCTCCAGTGGGTTGTCAGGGCGCTTGTGGGCGTCGGGGCCGGGCACGAGAGCCGTGACCGAGGCGTAGGCCATCAGGCCGACACTGCCGCCGAGCAGGGCCGGCGCGAGGGCGGCGACCCAGGGCCAGGCCCAGGAGTACCCGCTGTAGGCCGTGAACGCGATCGACACGGCGGTGGTGATCGGGCCGAATATCAGCACGAAGGCCCACTGCCGGCCGCGGACGTCGGCGCGCTGGCTGCCCGTGGTCAGGGTGAGCCACAGGCTCGTGCCGTCCTGGCTGTAGAGGTTGTAGGCGCATACGGCGGCCATCACCGGCAGGGCCGGGCCGGCCCAGGGCAGGAGGCCCTTGGCGGCGAAGGTGAGCGGCAGCAGCGCGGTGCCCAGGGCCCAGGCGACGGCGGTGACCGCCATGGTGACGCGTTGCGGGTCGCGCAGCCAGGTCCGCAGTTCCTTGCGGAGCACGGCTCCGGTCGTGCCCGAGTAGAGGCCGCGCGCCGGTGGCGCACCGCGGGCGCTCCCGCGTACGACGGATCGGCCCTGGCGGGGGCGGTTGAGCGCACGGCTCCAGGTGAGCAGCAGCAGCGCGCACAGGGCGAGGAGTCCGGCCAGGGCGCCGAGCGACTGCCACCAGTCCCCCCGGCCTGCGGCGTCGACGGCGACCACGCCCCATCCGGAGGGGAGGACGCGGACCGCGGTCGACACGAAGGTGGAGAAGCCGTTCTCGAGCACCCGCGAGTAGGCCACCGCCACGATGAGCATCCAGCCGGACTGGGTGAGTACCAGCATCCCCGCGAACAGCACGCCGGTGATGGCGGCGCCGAACCGGGAGCCGGCCACCGCGCCGAACAGGGCGTGGGTGACGCGCGACAGCAAGACCACGAACACCAGCTGCGCGGCGGCGGCCGGAACCGAGACCAGGGCCGGCGCCGCGCCGGTGCGGATGCCGTGGACGACGAGGCTGAGGAAGGCCAGAGCGGTCACCACGGTGGTGATGCCGACGAAGGCGGCCGCGAGCAGCCCGAGGGCGAGCCTCCGGCGCTCCAGCGGCAGCAGCGCGAACTGGTCGACCCGCAGGACCGGCGAACCGCCCCACAGCGGGCCGACCATCCAGCCGAGCATCCAGAGCAGATAGGTCGTGGCGAGCAGATCGGCGGTCAGGCCCGGCGTGTCCAGCCGGGCGAACGCGAGGGCGATGGTGGCCGCGGCGAATACGATCCCGAAGACCCCGCCGATGACCATCCAGGCGGCCTTGCCGCCGGTCATGGAGTTGCGGATGATCCGCAGCTTCATCCGGATCAGGACGCCAGCCACGACAGCTCTTCCCCCGGCTTCGTGTCGGCCCCGACGAGGCGGCCGAACGCCTCCTCCAGTGTGCTGTCGCCGCGCACGTCGTCCAGCGGCCCCGCGGCTATCACGTCGCCGTCGGCCATGACGGCGACCGTGTCGCAGAGCTGCTCGACCAGGGCCATGACATGGCTGGACAGGATGACCGACCCGCCGGAGGCGACGAAGCCCTGCAGGATCGTCTTGAGCGCGAGGGCCGAGACCGGGTCGACCGCCTCGAACGGCTCGTCGAGCACCAGCAGCCGCGGCCGGTGCAGCAGGGCGGTGGCGAGCCCGATCTTCTTGCGCATCCCGGTGGAGTAGTCGACGACGAGGGTGCGCTCGGCCTCGGTGAGCTGCATGACCTCCAGCAGTTCGCAGACCCGCCCGGTGAGCTCGTCCGGCGCGATGCCGCGCAACTGGCCGATGAAGGTCAGGACTTCGCGGCCGGTGAGCCGCTCGGGCATCGACAGGCCGTCGGGCAGCACGCCCAGCAGCGTCTTGGCCTCGACCGGGTCGGACCAGACGTCGGCGCCGAAGACCTCGCAGCGGCCGCCGTCCGGACGCAGCAGGCCGACGGCCATGGACAGGGCCGTGGTCTTGCCGGCGCCGTTGGGCCCGACGAGGCCGAAGAAGGAGCCCCGCGGGACGGTCAGGTCGACGTGCCGGACGGCGACGTTGTCACCGAACTCCTTGCGCAAGCCGGTCAACCGCAGCGCCGGGGGCCCGTCGACGGGCCCGGACTCCGTCTCGTCGGAGTTCTGCCCTGTGAGCATCCCGTTTCCTTCCTGTCGACGGGTACGGGGCGCACCGAGCTCGGCCAGCAGGTCGCAGCGGCGACGGGAGACGAGCCGACGGGGGCGTAGTCCGGACTTTCCAGCATCACATGGCGCGTGTCCCGCTCACAGAGCCTACGCGGCGCAACCCCCCTACCGTGAACCCCTATCTCATGCGGTGCCCGCAGGCGCCGAGTCGGCACGCGGCGCACGAGGCGGTGCGGCGCGCGGGGGTGTCGCGAATCGGATGCGGGGTCACGGTGGACGTGAGGATCGCGGTACGCGGCCGGCGCGTTCCGGAAGTTCCGTGAGCCGCATCTTGTGAGTCGCATCAATCCACCGGCATCGCGCGGGATAAGGAAGCGCGGGCGCTAAAGTTCGGACTCTCCTGGACTCTCCCGGACTCTCCTTCATGCAGCGATGATACGGCCACGATACGGCGATGATACGGCGGCGATCGAAAGAGCCCGCTGAAGATCTCTAGGGGCCGGACAAGGCTCGCATAGGGGTTGGTGCTCTGACACGTCCTGGCTAGGGTCGAGCCCAACCGGTTTATGGCAGCGGTATTCATGGCGCATTCGAGGTGGTTGAGTTTCCATGCCTGAAATCACTGCCGAAACGCACGACGCAGTAGCCGAAACGCACGACGCGGCAGCCCGCGACGCGGTGGCCGTGGTCGGGCTGGCCTGCCGACTCCCCGGCGCCCCGGGCCCGGACGCGTTCTGGCGGCTCCTGCGGGACGGGGTGGACGCGGTCGGCGAGATCCCGGCGCACCGGTGGGACTTCCCCGAGGGCGACCCGGAGGGCGACCTCGCCGTGCGCCGCGGCGGATTCCTGGACCGCGTCGACGAGTTCGACCCCGGGTTCTTCGGCATCTCGCCGCGCGAGGCCGCGGCGATGGACCCGCAGCAGCGGCTGATGCTGGAACTGAGCTGGGAGGTCCTGGAGGACGCCCGCATCGTCCCGCGGCGGCTGACCGGCAGCCGGACCGGCGTGTTCGTCGGCGTCATGAACAACGACTACGCCACCCTGGGCCACCGCGCCGGCCTCACCGCCGTCGGCCGGCACTCGCTGACCGGCGTGCAGCGCGGCATCATCGCGAACCGGGTCTCCTACGCCGTCGGCCTGCGCGGCCCGAGCTTGACCGTCGACGCCGGGCAGGCATCGTCGCTGGTGGCCGTGCACATGGCCTGCGAGAGTCTGCGCCGCGGCGAGTCGACGCTCGCGCTCGCCGGCGGCGTCCACCTCAACATCGCCGCCGAGAGCGCCGTCGCCGCCGCGGCCTTCGGCGCGCTCTCGCCCGACGGCCGCTGCTACACCTTCGACGCCCGGGCCAACGGCTATGTCCGCGGCGAGGGCGGTGTCGTTGTCGCCCTCAAGACCGTCGCCCAGGCCGTCGCCGACGGTGATGAGATCTACTGCGTCATCCGCGGCGGCGCCGTCAACAACGACGGCGGTGGCGACAGTCTGACCGCGCCGGACGCCGAAGCGCAGGCCGAGGTCCTCCGCACCGCGTACCGGGCCGCCGGCGTCCGGCCGGAGCAGGTGCAGTACGTGGAACTGCACGGCACCGGGACGGCGGTCGGCGATCCCGTCGAGGCGCGGGCCCTCGGGGCCGTACTCGGCGCCGGGCGGCCCGCGGACAGCCCCCTGCGGGTCGGCTCGGCCAAGACCAACGTCGGTCACCTGGAGGGCGCCGCCGGGGCCGTCGGGCTGCTGAAGGTCGTGCTGTCCCTGCGCAACGGCCGGCTCGCGCCCAGCCTCAACTTCGTCAGTCCGAACCCCGCGATCCCGCTGGACGAACTCGGTCTGAGCGTCCAGACCGAGCCGGCGCCCTGGCCCGCCGGCGCGGGGCCGCGCACCGCCAGTGTGAGCTCCTTCGGCATGGGCGGCACGAACTGCCACATGGTGCTGACCGGCTGGGAGCAGCCCCGGCCGCAGGACCCCGAGCGGCCCGCGGCGCCGGGCACGCCCGTGGCCTGGCCGTTGTCCGCGCGGAGTGACGAGGCCCTGCGCGACCAGGCGCGGCAGCTGGCGCGGCACCTGGCGGACCGCGACGACCTGCACCCCGCCGACGTGGGGTTCTCGCTGGCCACGACCCGGTCCGGATTCGACCACCGGGCCGTCGTCGTCGGCCGGGACCGGGCGGAACTGCTCGGCCGGCTCGACAGGTTCGTCCGCGCGCAGCCGGACCCGGGCGTCGTGGGCGACGTCGCCGGCCGCGGCGGGCTGGCGTTCCTGTTCACCGGCCAGGGGGCGCAGCGCCCGGGTATGGGAATGGGGCTCTACGAGGCGTTCCCGGTCTTCGCGGAAGCCTTCGACGCGGTGTGCGCACGCCTGGACGCACGGCTGGACGCGCGTCTGGACGGGCGGCTGGAGCGTCCGCTGCGCGACGTCCTCACCGACGGCACCGGCCTCGACCGGACCATGTGGGCGCAGACGGGCCTGTTCGCGCTCGAAGTCGCCCTGTACCGGCTCGTCGAGTCCTGGGGCGTGGTCCCGGACGTACTGCTGGGGCACTCGCTCGGCGAGATCGTCGCGGCGCACGTCTCCGGGGTGCTGTCGCTGGACGACGCGTGCACGCTGGTGGCCGAGCGCGGCCGCCTGATGCAGGCCCTGCCGGCCGGCGGGATGCTGACCGTACAGGCGGCCGAGGCCGATGTCGCGGACTGCGGCCTCGACATCGCGGCCGTGAACGGGCCGCGTTCGGTGGTGCTGTCCGGCGGCGTCGAAGCGATCGGCCGCTACGCCGCCGAGTGCGCCCAGCGGGGCTGGAAGGCCCGCGTCCTGACGGTGTCGCACGCGTTCCACTCGGCCCTGATGGAGCCGATGCTGGAGGAGTTCGGCGCCGTGCTCGCGGGACTGGCGTTCCACCCGGCGCGCGTTCCGATCGTGTCGAACCTGACCGGTGCGGTGGCCGAGCCGGGCCTCATGCAAGAGCCCCGGTACTGGCTGCGGCAGGTCCGCGACACCGTCCGCTTCGCCGACGGCGTCGCCGCCACCGCCGAGCTGGGCGTCACGCGCTACCTGGAACTCGGCCCCGACGGCGTGCTCGCCGGCATGGCGCGCGCGAGCCGCAGCGACGGCCCCGTGCTGACAGCGGCGCTGCGCCAGGGCCGGGACGAGGCCGAGACGCTGCTCCGCGCGCTGGGGCGGATGCACGCGGCGGGCGTGGACCTGGACTGGGCAGCGCTGCTCGCCGCCCACCGGCCCGGCCCCGTCGCCCTGCCCACCTACGCCTTCCAGCGGCGCCGGTACTGGCTCGACGGCCTCCCGGCCCGCTCGCGCACCGCCGGACCGGAACCGGCGGCCGAGGAGACGACACCGGCCCCCGGCCCCGCGGTGTCGGCGCCTGCCGCGTCGGCGCCCGCTGCGGCAGGCGGCGACTCCCGCGCCGTGCTGCGGCTGATCCAGGACCACGTCGCCGCCGTGCTCGACTACGACAGCCCCGGCGACATCGACGCCCGTCGGACGTTCCGCGACCTCGGATTCGACTCGCTCACCTCGGTCGAGCTGCGGGATCGGCTCGCCACGGCGCTCGCGCTGCCGCTGCCGGACTCGCTGCTGTTCGACTGCCCGACCCCGGGCCGGCTCGCCGAGCACCTCCAGGACCGGCTGCGGGGCGGCACGGAGCGCGGCCCCGGGCCCGTCGCTCCGGCCGCTGCCGCCGATCCCGTCGATCCCGCCGAGCCGATCGCGATCGTCGCGATGAGCTGCCGCTACGCCGCCGGGATCGGGACACCGGAAGGGCTGTGGCAGTTCCTGCTCGACGGCGGCGACGCGATCGGCGCCTTCCCCGCCGACCGGGGCTGGGACACCGAGGAGATCTACCGCGACGCCGCCCCCGGCGCGGGCGGCCCGCTGCGGCCGGCCGGCGCGTTCCTGGACGGCGCCGGCGACTTCGACGCCGCGTTCTTCGGCATCTCGCCGCGCGAGGCGCTGGCGATGGACCCGCAGCAGCGGCTGCTGCTGGAGACCGCGTGGGAGGCCGTCGAGCGCCTCGGCGTCGACCCGGACTCGCTGCGCGGCAGCCGGACCGGCGTGTTCGTCGGCGCCACAGCCCAGGACTACGGTCCGCGCATGCACGAGGCCCCACCGGACCTGGAGGGCCATCTGCTGACCGGCGGCACGCCGAGCGTCGCCTCCGGCCGCATCGCGTACACGCTCGGGCTGGAGGGCCCGGCCGTCACCGTCGACACCGCGTGCTCGTCCTCGCTCGTGGCCCTGCACCTGGCCAGTCAGGCGCTGCGGGCGAACGAGTGCGGGATGGCGCTGGCCGGCGGCGTGACGCTGATGGCGAGTCCGGGCATGTTCACCGAGTTCAGCCGCCAGCAGGGACTGGCCCCGGACGGCCGCTGCAAGCCGTTCGCCGCCGACGCCGACGGCACCGGCTGGGGCGAGGGCGTCGGGCTGCTGGTCCTCGAACGTCTCTCGGACGCGCGACGCCTCGGCCACGACGTCCTCGCGGTCATCCGCGGCAGCGCGGTCAACCAGGACGGCGCTTCCAACGGCCTCAGCGCGCCGAACGGCCCGTCCCAGGAGCGGGTCATCCGGCAGGCGCTGGCCCATGCCCGGTTGACGAGCGCCGACGTGGACGCCGTCGAGGCCCACGGCACCGGTACCGCGCTCGGCGACCCCATCGAGGCGCAGGCGCTGCTGGCCACCTACGGCCAGGACCGCCCGTCCGGCCGTCCGCTGCTGTTCGGCTCGGTGAAGTCGAACATCGGGCACACGCAGGCCGCCGCCGGCGTCGCAGGCGTCATCAAGATGGTGCAGGCCATGCGGCACGGCGTGCTGCCCGGCACCCTGCACATCGACGAGCCCACCCGCCGGGTCGACTGGTCGGCCGGCGAGCTGCGGCTGCTGACCGAGGCGACGCCGTGGCCGTCGCTGGGCCGGCCGCGCCGCGCCGCCGTCTCCTCGTTCGGCATCAGCGGCACCAACGCCCATCTGATCCTCGAAGGCCCCGCCGAACCCTCCCAGCCCTCCGAGTCCGCCGAGCCCGCCGCTGCGGGGCGCGCGGGGGAGCCGTCGGCCGTCCCCGTGCTGGTCTCCGCGCGCGGCGACGCTGCGCTGCGCGCCCAGGCGGCCCAGCTGGCCGAACTGCTGCGCGGCCAGCCGGACCTCGACCTCGCCGCCCTCGGCCACGCCCTGGCCACCGGCCGCGCCGCGTTCGACCGGCGGGCCTGCGTCGTCGCCGCCGACCGGGACGGGATCCTCGCCGGACTCGACGCGCTGGCCTCCGGGCTTTCCGCGCCCGGCACCGCCGAGGGGACCGCGGGCCGGCCGGACGGCACGGTGTTCGTCTTCCCCGGGCAGGGCTCCCAGTGGGCCGGAATGGCCGCGGCCCTGCTGGACTCCAGCGAGGTCTTCCGCGACGAGATCCACGCCTGCGCTGCGGCGTTCGAACCCTACGCGGACTGGTCGCTCGTCGACGTGCTCCGCGGCGCCGAAGGGGCGCCGTCCCTGGACCGGGACGACGTGGTCCAGCCGGCCCTGTTCGCGGTCATGGTGTCGCTGGCCGCGCTGTGGCGCTCGGCCGGCGTCGTACCGGCCGCGGTCGTCGGCCACTCCCAGGGCGAGGTCGCCGCGGCCTACGTCGCCGGCGGCCTGACGCTGCCCGACGCGGCCCGGATCGTCGCCCTGCGCAGCCGGTGCGTACGGTCCCTCGCCGGCACCGGCGGCATGGTGTCCGTGCCGCTGCCCGCCGCCGACGTCGAGTCCCGGCTGGCCCGCTGGAGCGGCCGCCTCGGCATCGCCGCCCTCAACGGCCCGTCCACCACCGTCGTCTCCGGCGCAGCGGAAGCACTCGACGAGCTGCTCGCCGCCTGCGAGGCCGAGACGATCCGGGCCCGCCGCCTCCCCGTCGCCTACGCCTCCCACTCGTCCCACATGGACGCCGTCCGCGCCGAACTCGTGGACGCACTCGGCTCCGTCGTTCCGCGCACCGGCGACGTCGCGTTCTACTCCACCGTCACCGGCGAGCTGCTGGACACCGCGGACCTGGACGCCGGCTACTGGTTCCGGAACCTGCGCGAGACCGTGCGCTTCGAGTCGGCGGTGCGCGCCCTGCGCGACGCGGGCCACGACGTGTTCCTCGAAGCCAGCGCCCACCCGGTGCTGACCGCGGCCGTCGCCGACACGCTGGACGCCATGGGCCGGCCCGGCGCCGCGCTGGGAACCCTCCGCCGCGACCACGGCGACCACGACCAGTTCACAGCCGCCATGGCCGCCGCCTGGACCCACGGCGTCCGGCCCGACTGGACGACGGTGTTCGCCGCACCGGCACGCAGGGTGCCGCTGCCCACCTACCCCTTCCAGCGCGAACGCTTCTGGCTCGCCCCGGCCCCCTCGCGCGCCGGAGCGGACGCGCTCGGCCTGGACGGCACCGGGCATCCGCTGCTCGGCGCGATGGTCGACGTCGCCGAGGACGGCACGCTCGTCCTCACCGGCCGGCTGTCGCCGACGGCCCAGCCGTGGCTGGCCGACCACGTACTCCTCGGCCGGGTCGTGCTGCCCGGCTCCGTCCTCATCGACCTCGCGCTGTACGCCGGCCGGCAGTGCGGGCACCCGCACATCGACGAGCTCACGCTGCAGACGCCGGTGATCGTGCCCGAGGACGGGCCGCTGCACCTGCAGATCGTGGTGCTGCCGGCCGACGACGCCGGGCTGCGGCCCCTCACCGTGCACTCCCGCCGCGCCACCGGCGCCGAGCCGTTGCCGTGGGCCTGGCACGCCACCGGCGCCCTCCGCGCCACCGGTGCCGCACGGACGCCCCGGCCGGCCGGGGACGCCTGGCCGCCCCCCGCCGCGACAGCCGTCCCGCTCGACGGCGCCTATGCCCGGCTCGCGGAACTCGGCTACGCCTACGGCCCCGCGTTCCAGGGGCTGCGGGCCTGCTGGCGGCAGGGCGAGGAGCGCTACGCCGAGGCCGCCCTGCCCCACGGCGACCCGTCGCAGGCCACCGGATTCGAACTCCACCCGGCCCTGCTCGACGCGGCGCTGCACGCCCTGCTGCCCCTCGACGGCGGTCCGGCCGATCCCCGGCTCGCCTTCAGCTTCCACGGCATCCACCTGCACGCATCGGGGGCAACCGCCGTGCGGGCGCACATCGGCGCCCCGGACGGCAACGGAGCGGTCACCGTCGAACTGACCGACCCGTCAGGCGCCCCGGTGGCCACGATCGAAGCGCTCGTGCTGCGCCCGGTCGATCCGCGGCAGCTCGCCGACGCGGCGACCGGCCCCGACCCGCTGTGGCGCCTGGAGTGGGTGGCGCTCCACGACAGCGCCCCGGCCGCCCCCGGCGACTGGGCGCTCATCGGCGAACCGGCCGCCCCGACCGGCACCCCCGCCAGGCACTACAGCGACCTCGCCACCCTGCAGACCGCCCTCACCGCCGGCGAACCAGCCCCGGAAGCCGTCGCGCTGCACCTCGCCGGAGGCGTCGACGACCTGGTTGACGACCCGGTCGCCGACCCGGTCGCCGACGCCCACCGCGCCGCCCTCGACGCACTGACCCTGCTCCAGCACTGGCTCGCCGACCAGCGCCTGACCGACACCCGCCTCGTGCTGCTCACCCGCGGCGCCGTCGCCGTCGGCAGCGACGAGGACGTCCACGACCTGGCCGTCGCCACGGCCCGCGGCCTGGTCCGCACCGCACAGGCCGAGCACTCCGGGCGGTTCGCGCTCGTCGACCTCGACGAGGGCGCCACCGTCGACCGGGCCCTGGCCGCCGCGGTCCAGCGGGACGAGCCGCAGCTCGCGCTGCGCGGCGAACGCGTGCTGGCCCCACGGCTCGCCCGCGCCACCGCCACCACCACTGCTCAGGAGAGCCCCGTCGAACCCGGCGGCACGGTTCTGATCACCGGCGGCACCGGTGCCCTCGGCCGGCTCATCGCCCGGCACCTGGTCGCCGCGCACGGCGCGCGCCACCTCGTGCTCGCCAGCCGCAGCGGCGCCGAAGCCGACGGCGTCGCCGCCCTCACCGCCGAACTCACCGGACTCGGCGCCGACGTCACCGTTGCCGCCTGCGATGTCGCCGACCCGCAGGCGCTCCGGGCGCTGCTCGACGGCATCCCCGCCGAGCACCCGCTGCGCGTGGTCATCCACGCCGCAGGCGTCGTCGACGACGCCCCGGTCGGCACGCTCACCCCCGACCAGCTCGCCACGGTGCTGCGCCCCAAGGCCGACGCCGCCTGGCAGCTGCACCAACTCACCGCGGACCTCGATCTCGCGGCGTTCGTCCTCCTCTCCTCGCTCGCCAGTACGATCGGCACCGCAGGACAGGGCAGCTACGGCGCGGCCAACACGTTCCTCGACGCCCTCGCCCAGCACCGGCACGCCCTCGGCCTCCCCGCCGTTTCGCTGCTGTCGGGGCTGTGGGACGACGCCGGCATGGGCGGCGGGCTCGGCGAAGCCGACCGGGCCCGGCTGGTCCGCACCGGACTCGCACCGATGCCCGCCGACCAGGCGCTCGCCCTCTTCGACGCGGCACTGTCCGGGCCCGGTGGCGAGCCGCTGCCGGTGCCCGCCCGGCTCAGCCTGCCGGAGCTGCGCGCCGCCGCGCAGACCGACCCCGACGCCGTCGCGGCGCCGCTGCGCGGTCTCGTCCGCGCACCGCAGCGCAGCGCCGCCGCTCCCGCGGCACTGAGCGACCTCGGCCGGGACCTGGCGGCGCTGCCGGAGGCCGAGCGGCACCGCACCGTGCTCGGCCTCGTCCGCGGTCACGCCGCCACGGTGCTCGGCCGCACCGGCTCCGGGAACGTGGACGCCGCCCGCGCTTTCAAGGACCTCGGCTTCGACTCCCTCATCGCGCTGGAGTTCCGCAACCGGATCAACACCGCGACCGGTCTGCGGCTGCCCAGCTCGATCGCCTTCGACCACCCCACGCCCGAAGCGCTGGCCGAGCACCTGGTCGCACGCCTGCTGCAGCGGCCCGCGGAGTCCGCCGACGCGGTCACGCCCACGCTCACGGCGACGCGCACCGGCGAACCCGTCGCCGTCGTCGCCATGGCCTGCCGGTACCCCGGCGGCGTCGCCACGCCCGAGGACCTCTGGCGGCTCGTCACCGACCAGGGCGACGTCATCTCGCCCCTGCCCGACAACCGCGGCTGGGACCTGGACGGCCTCTACCACCCCGACCCCGACGCGCCCGGCCGCTCCTACGCCCGCGAGGGCGGATTCCTCCTCGACGCCGACCGGTTCGACCCGGCCCTCTTCGGCATCTCCCCGCGTGAGGCCCTGGCCATGGACCCGCAGCAGCGGCTGCTGCTGGAAACCGCGTGGGAGGCGTTCGAACGCGCCGGCATCGACCCGACGAGCCTGCGCGGCAGCCGCACCGGCGTCTTCGCCGGCGCCGCGGCCCAGGAGTACGGCCCCCGGCTCGACCAGCCGCTGGAAGGGTACGAGGGGCACCGGCTGACCGGCGGCCTGGGCAGCGTCGCGTCCGGCCGTGTCGCCTACGCTCTCGGGCTGGAGGGCCCGGCGGTGACGGTGGACACGGCGTGTTCGTCGTCGCTGGTGGCGACGCATCTGGCGGCCCAGGCCCTGAACAACGGCGACTGCGACCTGGCGCTCGCAGGCGGCGCAGCGGTGATGGCAGGCCCCGGCCTGCTCGTCGAGTTCAGCCACCAGCGAGCCCTGTCCCAGGACGGCCGGTGCCGGGCGTTCGGCGCGGACGCCGACGGCTTCGGCCTCGGCGAGGGCGTCGGCCTCGTGCTGCTGGAGCGGCTGTCGGACGCGCGGCGCAACGGGCATGAGGTGTTGGCGGTGGTGCGGGGCAGCGCGGTGAATCAGGACGGTGCGTCGAACGGTCTGACGGCGCCGAGTGGTCCTTCGCAGCAGCGGGTGATCCGGCAGGCGCTGGCGAGTGCCCGGCTGGCGGCTGCGGATGTGGATGTGGTGGAGGCGCATGGTACGGGGACGCGGCTGGGGGATCCGATCGAGGCGCAGGCGTTGCTGGCGACGTATGGCCGGGAGCGTGGTGCGGGTGGTGAGCCGCTGTGGCTGGGTTCGGTGAAGTCGAACATCGGGCATGCGCAGGCGGCTGCGGGTGTTGCGGGTGTGATCAAGATGGTGATGGCGTTGCGGCACGGTGTTCTGCCGTCGACGCTGTATGCCGAAGAGCCCTCGACGCATGTGGACTGGTCCGCGGGCGCGGTGGAGCTGCTGACCGAGCCGCGGGGATGGCCCGAGGTGGACCGCCCGCGCCGGGCGGCCGTGTCGTCGTTCGGGATGTCCGGCACGAACGCACATGTGATCGTGGAGCAGGCACCCGATCCCGAGCCCGAGCCGCTGTCGGACCCTGCGACACGACGGGCACCGGAACTGGTGCCGTGGCTGGTGTCGGGGAAGTCCGAGTCCGCCCTGCGGGCGCAGGTGGAGCGGTTGCGGTCGTTCGTGGCGGAGCGGCCGGAGCTGGACGCGGTGGATGTCGGCTGGTCGCTGGCGGTGTCGCGGGCGGCGTTGGAGCACCGTGCGGTGGTGGTGGGGGCGGACCGGGATGAGCTGCTGGCGGG
>NZ_JAAKZZ010000164.1 GCF_011045075.1 Streptomyces boncukensis | reverse complement strand
CGTCAGTCGCCCCCCCGTCAGTCGCCCTCCGGCAGGACGGAGTGCCGCGCGGCCCACGCGACCACGGAGGCGAACGCGGCCAGCGCCGAGACCGTCAGCAGCGCCGTCGTCAGCGAGAACCAGTCGGCGAGGAAGCCGATCGCGACCGGGCCGAGCAGGATCCCGCCGTAGCCGAAGGTGGAGGCCGCCGCGACGCCGTCCGGCCCGGCCAGCGCCCCGGCCCGGCCGATGGCGACGGGGAAGACGTTGGCGAGCCCGAGCCCGGTGAGGACGAACCCGGCCAGCGCCGCCCAGACGGACGGCGCCAGCGCGCCCAGCAGCATCCCGCAGCAGGCCAGCGCGCCGCCCGCGATCAGGGTGCGGCCGGGGCCCAGCCGCTCCAGCAGCGCCGTGCCCGACGCGCGGCCGACGGTCATGGCGCCCGCGAAGACCGAGTACCCCAGCGCGGCGAGTCCCGGACCCGCGCCCAGGTTGTCGGCCAGGTGCAGCGCGCTCCAGTCGGCCAGGGCGCCCTCCCCGTACGCCGTGCACAGAGCGATCAGGCCGAGTACGGCGACCAGCCGCCGGGCCCTCCCGGTCAGCCGGGCCTCGCCCGCCGGGCGCCCGGCGGGCTCCGCGGGCGGCAGGGCGGTGGCCAGCAAGGGGCGGGTGGCCCACCCGGCGACAAGCAGTCCGGCGGCGGCGAGCAGCAGCAGGTGGCGCGCGGGCGACAGGTGCGGCGCGACCAGGCCGCCGAGCCCGGCGCCGAGCATCCCGCCCAGGCTGAACGCCGCGTGGAAGCTGGGCATCACGGGGCGCCGGAGCGCCGCCACGAGGTCGACGGCCACGCTGTTCATGGCGACGTTGATGCTGCCGTAGGCCGCACCGAACACCAGCAGCAGCAGGCCGAGGGCGAGCACCGAGTGGGTGAGCGGCGGCAGCGCGACGCTCAGCGGCAGCAGGAAGCCGGCCGCCGCCGTGACCGGCCGGTGCCCGTACCGGCGGCACAGCCGTCCGGTCAGCACCATGGTGGCCACCGCTCCCGCCGAGACACCGAGCAACGCCAGGCCCAGCGCGCTGGAGGAGGCGCCGGTCTGCTCCTTGATGGCGGGGATGCGGACGACCCAGCCCGCGAAGAGGAATCCGTCGAGTGCGAAGTAGGCGGTCAGTGCGGCACGGAAGCGGCGCAGGTCCGGGAGGGTGGGAGCGGACGGCGTGGCGATGCCGTGCCCCCGTGCACCGGCGAGCGCCGACCGTATTTTGTTTAGTGTCGGCACAAAGGGAGAATAGAGGAGTGACCCAGACGCGTACAACACGTATCCCACGGCTGGAGAGAGGGCGTTCGGCGCTCGGTCCCGCGCTGGAGCTCGTGCACACCGGGCAGGCGCCCACCCGGGCCGTGCTGACCGCCCAGCTCGGAGTGACCCGGGCGACCGCGGGAGCGGTCGCCGCCGAACTGGAGGCGCTCGGCCTCATCAGCGTGGACCCGCACCCCACGGCCCCCGCCGGCGCCCAGGGCCGTCCCTCGCACCGGCTCGCCGTCGCCCCGGACGGGCCGGTGGTGCTGGCCGTCCAGGTGCACACGGACGGCTTCCGCGCAGCGCTCGTCGGGCTCGGCGGCCGCATCGTCGCCACCGCGCCCGGCTGCGGCACCGTGCACGCCGACCCCGCCCGGGTGCTCGGCGAAGTGGTCGCCACCGGAGCGGAGTTGCTGCGCCGGACGGGCCGGCGCTGCGTGGGCGCGGGGTTCGCGGTGCCGTCCGCCGTGGCGGAGCCGGAGGGCACCGCGCTCAACCCGCTGCATCTGGCCTGGGAGGCGGGCGCGCCGGTGCGGGACATCTTCCAGCGCTGCCTGGACGAGGCCGGCATCCCCGGCCCGACCGGAGCCCCGCCCGTCACCGGCTTCACCGGCAACGACCTCAACCTCGCCGCGCTCGCCGAGCACCGGCACGGCGCCGGGCGCGGCGCCCGCCACCTGCTGGTCGTCGGTACGGGGCACCGCGGCGTGGGCGGCGCGCTGGTGCTCGACGGGCGGCTGCACACCGGCAGTTCGGGCCTGGCGCTGGAGGTGGGGCACCTGACCGTCGCCCCGGAGGGCCGCCCCTGCCACTGCGGCAGCCGCGGCTGCCTGGACGTCGCCGCCGACCCCGCCGCGCTGCTGGCGGCGGCGGGGCGCACCCCGGGCCCCGAGTCCTCGCTCCTGCACCAGGCCGCCGACCTGATCCGTACGGAGTACGCGGCCGATCCCGCCGTGCGCGAGGCCACGGGGCTGCTGATCGACCGGCTGGGGCTCGGGCTCGCCGGACTGGTCAACATCCTCAACCCCGACCGCATCGTGCTCGCCGGGCTGCACCGGGTGCTGGCCGAGGCGGACGGCGAGCGGCTGCGCGGCGTCGTCGCCGACCGCAGCCTGTGGGGGCGGAGCGGCAGCGTGCCCATCGAGCCGAGCACCCTGGACCACAACTCGGTGGTGGGCGCCGCCGAACTCGCCTGGCAGCCCGTCCTCGACGACCCGCTCGCCGTGCTGGGCGGCTGACCGCCCCGGGCGGGCCCGCCCGGGGCGGTCAGCCGGCTGGCCCCGTCCCGGCCGCCGAAACCTGCCAGGATGGTTCCATGCAGATCAGAACGGGCGAACGCCACGAGCTGGCGGCGCTCCAGGACATCGAGCGGGCCGCCGGCCGCTGGTTCCAGGACATCGGCATGGACGAGATAGCGCGGGACGACCCGCCCTCGCTCACCACGCTGGACGGCTACCTCGCCGCGGGCGGACTCTGGGTCGCGGAGGGGCCGGACGCCCGGCCCGTCGCGTACGTGCTGGTGGAACCCGTCGACGGGAACGTCCACATCGAGCAGATCTCGGTCCACCCGGACTGCGCCCGGCGCGGTATCGGGCGCGCGCTCATCGAGCACGTCGCGGCGCGCGCCGCGGCCGAGCGGGCACCGGCGCTCACCCTCACCACCTTCGCCGAGGTCCCGTGGAACGCGCCGTACTACGAGCGGTGCGGCTTCCGGCGGCTGGCCGACCCCGAACTCACCCCGGGGCTGCGGGAGATCCGCCGCGGCGAGTCCGCGTACGGGCTCGACCGCTGGCCCCGGGTGTGCATGCGCCGCGACCTCCCGCCGGCCCGGTAGCGCGCGGCCCGCCCGCCGCACGGTCCGCGGCTGCTCCCGGAGAGCAGCCGCGGACCCTGCCGCGTACTCCCCGCGGGGTATCCGTACGGCCGCTGGCCATACGACGACCCGGGCCCCCGTTCGAGGCCACTCTCGGTAGCGCAGACAGCGAGGCACTACCGAGGAGATGAGAGCGATGCAGGCGCTGGCGCACTGGAACGACGGCGGGGGACCGGGCCCCTGGGTCCTGCTGTTCCCGCTGATCTGGGCTGCGGTCATCGCGGGCGGCATCGTCCTGCTGCGCCGCACCGTGTGGCGGGGCAGGGGCGGGCCGCGCGGACCCTGGAGAGCCGCTCCCGGGGCGAAGGCCACGGACCGTGACGAGAGCCCGCTCGGTGTGCTCGACCGGCGCTTCGCGCAGGGCGAGATCGACGAGGACGAGTACTGGCGCCGGTTCTCCGTGCTGAACGAGAGCGCGCGGGACCGGCAGAGCGGCGGCAGCACCGGCGGTGCGGCATGACCGCCACGGTCACCGGACAGCCGGCCGCCGCGCGCGTCACCGACGCCGTGAAGGTCTACGGCAGCGGCGAGACCGAGGTCCGCGCGCTGGACGGCGTCACGATCGGCTTCCCCGCCGGACGGTTCACCGCGATCATGGGGCCTTCCGGCTCCGGAAAGTCGACGCTGATGCACTGCGCGGCGGGGCTCGACACCCTCACCTCCGGCGAGGCGCACATCGGCGGCACGGAGCTGGGCGCGCTGAGCGACAACAGGCTGACGCTGCTGCGGCGCGAACGCGTCGGCTTCGTCTTCCAGGCGTTCAACCTGCTGCCCACCCTGACCGTCGCCGAGAACATCACGCTGCCGCAGGACCTGGCCGGCAGCAGGCCCGACCCGGAGTGGACCGACGCGCTGATCGACGTCGTCGGGCTGCGCGACCGGCTGCGCCACCGGCCCGCCGAGCTGTCCGGCGGACAGCAGCAGCGCGTCGCCGTGGCCCGCGCGCTCGCCGGACGGCCGGACGTCGTCTTCGCGGACGAGCCGACCGGCAACCTCGACTCGCGCTCCGGCGAGGAGGTGCTCGGGCTGCTCGGCAGCGCGGTGCGCCGGATGGACCGCACGGTCGTGATGGTCACCCACGACCCGGTGGCCGCCGCGCACGCCGACGAGGTCGTCTTCCTCGCCGACGGCCGGCTCGCGGGCCGGATGGCGGCACCCACGGCCGAGCGCGTCCTGGACGCGCTGAAGGCGTACGACCGCAAGGAGGCGGGGTCATGAGGACCAACGGCAGCACCCGCGCCGCGCTGCGGATCAGCCTCGCCTCGCTGCGTGCGCACCGCCGCCGCTTCGCCGGCACCTTCACCGCCGTCCTGCTCGGCGTGGCCTTCCTCGCCGGGACCCTGGTCATGGGCGACACCCTGCGCGCCAGCTTCGACTCCATGTTCGGCAGCGCCACCAGCGGCACCGACGCGGTGGTGCGCAGCGACAGCGTCATCACCACCGCCGACGACGCCATGGGCACCCGCCGCCCGCTGCGTACCGACAGCGTGCTGCGCGCCGTCGAGCAGGTGCCCGGGGTCGCCGCCGCCGAGCCCGGTGTGCAGGGCGCCGGCCAGCTCGTCGGCTCCGACGGCGAGCCCGTCGGCGGCCAGGGCCCGCCCACCCTCGCGGGCAACTGGATGCAGGACGACCAGCTCAACCCGTACGAGCTGGCCGAGGGACGGGCGCCCCGCGCGCACGGCGAGGTCGTCGTCAACCGGGGCGCCGCCGAGTCCGGCGGCCTGAAGATCGGCGACACCACCACCCTGCGCACCCCCGACCCGTTGCAGGTCAAGGTCGTCGGGCTCGCCACCTTCGGCGGCGAGGACGGCATGGCGCAGACCACCTTCACCGGCATGACCCGCGCCGACGCCGAGCGGTATCTGATGCCCGAGCGCGGTATGGCCGCCAGCATCTCGGTGCGCGCCGCGGACGGCACCAGCCAGGAGGAGCTGGCGCGGGCGCTGGACGCCGCGCTCCCGGGCGGCATCGAGGCGATCACCGGACAGGAGGCGGCCGAAGAGAACCTCGACAACCTGTCCGGCCAGTTCCTGACCCTCTTCACCAGCATGCTGCTGGTGTTCTCCGGTATCGCGCTGCTGGTCGCGGTCTTCTCCATCTACAACACCTTCGCCATCGTCGTCGCCCAGCGCGCCCGCGAGAACGCGCTGCTGCGCGCCCTGGGCGCCGCCCGGCGGCAGGTGCTGGCAGCGACCCTCACCGAGGCCGCCGCCGTCGGCCTGGCGGCCTCGGTGGCGGGGCTGGGCGCCGGGGTCGGCATCGCGGCCGGGCTGCAGGCCCTGTTCCCGGCGATCGGCTTCCCGTTCCCGGAGGGGCCGCTGGTGGTCGGCGCCGTCTCGATGCTGCTGCCGCTCGGCGTCGGCGTCCTGGTGTGCCTGGGCTCCGCGCTGCTGCCCGCCGTACGGGCCGGGCGTACGGCCCCGCTGGCGGCGCTGCGCGAGACGGCGGCCGAGACCGCCCGGATCTCGCGCGGCCGGGTGTCGGCCGGGGTGCTGCTCGGCGCCGGGGGCCTCGCCACCGCGGCCTTCGGGGCCGGCGCCGGGGACCCCTCGGTGCCGCTCACCGCGACCGGCGCCGTGGCTGTGCTCGCCGCGTTCCTCGTCCTGGGGCCGGCCGCCGCGGTGTTCGCCGTACGGGCACTGGGCGGGCCCGTCGCCCGGCTGCGCGGGCTCACCGGGGCACTCGCCCAGCGCAACGCGCTGCGCAGTCCCAAACGGACCGCGGCCACCGCGACCGCGCTGATGATCGGCGTCGCCGTGGTGTCCCTCTTCACGGTCTTCGCGTCCTCGCTGAAGGCGACGATGGACGAGACGGTCGCACGGAACTTCGCGGGCGACGTCGCCGTCTCCACCCCCGGCTTCGGCGCGGGCGGCAGCGGGCTGAGCCCCGGGCTGGCCCCGGCCGTCGAGAAGCTGCCCGAGGTGGACACCGCGCTCGGCCTCGGCCGGGGCGTGGCCCGCGTCGAAGGCTCCGGCCGGGAGCTGACCGTCGCCGACCCCGCCAGGCTTCCCCGGGTGATGAACCTGGGCGCGGTCCAGGGCTCCCTGGACGGGCTGGGCGGCGACGGCCTGGCGGTCTCCGCCGACCAGGCCGAGGACCACGGCTGGCAGCCGGGCTCCACCGTCGAACTGGCCTTCACCGACGGCCAGAAGCAGCGCTTCACCGTCCGGGCGGTCTACGGGACGAGCGAGCTGACCGGCGACTACGTGATCACCCCCGAGGCGTGGCGGCCGCACCGCACTCAGGACTCCGACAGCCTGCTGGCCGTCACCTTCGCGGACGGGGTCTCGCAGGGCGAGGGGAAGGCCGCCGTCGAACAGGTCGCCGAGCGGTACGGCAGCCCCGAGGTGCAGACCCGCGACGCGTACGCGCAGTCCGCGGCGGGCGGCATCGACATGATGCTGACCCTCGTCTACGCACTGCTGGCGCTCGCCGTGCTGATCGCGCTGCTGGGGATCGCCAACACCCTCACCCTCGCCCTCCACGAGCGCACCCGTGAGCTGGGTCTGCTCCGGTCCGTCGGCCAGACGCGGGGTCAGCTGCGCTCCATGGTGCGCTGGGAGTCGGTGCTGGTCGCGGCGTTCGGCACGGTGGGCGGCCTCGGGCTCGGCGGCTTCCTCGGCTGGGCGCTGGTCAAGGCGGCGGACAGCAGGGGCACCAGCGTGTTCACCCTGCCGCCGCTGCAGCTGGCCGTCGTCGCCCTGGTCGGGGTGGCCGCGGGCCTGGCGGCGGGCTGGCGCCCGGCCCGCAGGGCCGCCCGCCTGGACGTCCTCCGCGCCATCGCCACGGAGTGACGCGCCGCCCACCGCGCGCCAAGTCGGGCCCGTGCTCCGGCACGGGCCCGCAGCGCTTCCGCCGGGGGCGCCCCCTGCCCGTACGGCGGCGGCCCTCGCTCAGCGGGCCCCGGGCAGCGGGGCGCCGCCGACCACCCCGGGCACAGGGCGGAAGCGGGCCCCGCCCCGGCCGGGCCCCCGCTCCGCGGGGAGCGTGAACCACACGACCTTTCCCGAACCGTCCCGCTGCGCCCGCATGCCCCAGCTCTCGCTCACCGCCGCCACCAGGGCGAGCCCCCGTCCGCCCGGCTCCAGACCGGGCGGCGCCGACCGCACACGCGGCAGCCGGGGGTCGCGGTCGCGCACCGAGACGGTCAGCCGGCCCCGGGCGAGGGCGATCTCCACGGTGCAGTGCCGGTCCGCTCCGGCGTGCCGGTGGACGTTGGACAGCAGCTCGGTCACCCCGAGCGCTGCCGAGTCGATCAGAGGGTCGAGCCGCCAGTAACGCAGCTGCGCTGAGACGATTCTGCGCACCCGGCCGATGTACGACGGAAGGGCCTGGAACTCCACGGCGCAGTGCCCGCCGGGAACAACCGGGTTGGCAGGGCCGCCCGGGGCGGTCAGGGCAGCGGAGACGGAGGGGGCGGCGGGAGCGCCGGCGCCGCTGGGTGGACTGATCACGAGTACGACTCCCTGATGAGGGCCGGCCCGCGGTGGGCGGGAGAGGATCACGTGTGACGGACGTACGCGACCGACTCACGACAGACTCAGCATGCGAGCGATGGCGCGGAGCGGCAAACGGGGAGTAGCCCCTCGGTCACCGTCCGAGCACGCCGCGCTCCGCGGCGGCCTTGGCGCGGGCCGTGCGCACCGCGGCGCGCAGCCCCTCGCGGTGGCCGAGGGTGAGGCCCAGGAGATAGCGCGTACGGCCCAGCGTGGCCACCACCCGGTTCCCGGGGCCGTATGCGCTGAGCCGGACCCGGTCCACCGGCGCGCTGTCGATCTCGCTGCCGTAGCTGGTCTGCAGCACCAGGCGGCCGTCCCGCACCAGGACGTGCCCGGCATGGGTCAGCGAGCGCAACATATGCCGTATCCGGACCCCCGCCGCGTCGAACTCGGGCTCCGCCACCTCGACCGCCTCCCACCGGCTCGTCCTGCCCCTGCGGGCAGTGTGCCCGGGTCCCGGCCGGTCTACCAGTGCCGCCTTATGATCGGCTCGTGAGCACCACCGAAGGCACCCCGCGCCCGGCACCCGAGAACGCTCCCGCCGCCACGGCGGACGTGGACCGCAGCGACCCCGCCCACCGCAGTTGGCTCAAGGAGGCCGTGCGCAAGGTCCGCGCCGAGAGCGGGCGCAGCGCCGACACCCATCTGCTGGCGTTCCCGCTGCCCGAGGAGTGGGGCATCGACCTGTACCTCAAGGACGAGTCCACGCACCCCACCGGCAGCCTCAAACACCGGCTGGCCCGCTCGCTGTTCCTCTACGGCCTGTGCAACGGCTGGATCCGCCCCGGCCGGCCGGTGATCGAGGCGTCCAGCGGTTCCACGGCGGTCAGCGAGGCGTACTTCGCCGGGCTCATCGGCGTCCCCTTCATCGCGGTGATGCCGCGCACGACCAGCCCCGAGAAGACCCGGCTGATCGAGTTCCAGGGCGGCCGGTGCCACCTGGTGGACGATCCGCGCTCCGTGTACGAGGTCTCGGCAGCCCTCGCGGCGGAGACGGGGGGCCACTTCCTGGATCAGTTCACCTACGCCGAGCGCGCCACGGACTGGCGCGGCAACAACAACATCGCCGAGTCCGTCTACCAGCAGCTGTCGGCCGAGCGCTTCCCCGAACCCGCCTGGATCGTCGCCACCGCGGGCACCGGCGGCACCTCGGCCACCTTCGCGCGCTACATCCACTACATGCAGTACGACACCCGCGTCTGCGTCCCCGACCCGGAGAACTCCTGCTTCTTCGACGGCTGGACGCGCGGCGACCCGGACGCCGCCAGCGACGCGGCGTCCCGTATCGAGGGCATCGGACGCCCCCGGATGGAGCCGAGCTTCGTGCCCGCCGCGATCGACCGCATGATGAAGGTGCCGGACGCCGCCAGCGTCGCCGCCGTCCGCGCGCTGGAGCGCTCCCTGGGCCGCCGGGCCGGCGGCTCCACGGGGACGGGGCTGTGGAGCGCGCTGCGGATCGTCGCCGAGATGCGGGCCGCGGGCCGCACGGGCAGCGTCGTCACCCTGATCTGCGACCCGGGCGACCGCTATCTGGACAAGTACTACGCGGACGCCTGGCTCGCCGAGCAGGGGCTCGACATCGCGCCGTACGCCCGGACCCTGGAGCGGTTCCTGGCCACGGGGGAGTGGGCAGCGGGGGCCTGAGCCCGCTCGGGCGGCCGCGCCGGGCCGGGCGGGCCGTCACCCGACCGTCACCCGGCCGTCACACCCGCGCCCTCAGCCGCCGGTCCAGGTTCCGCATCGCCTCGCGGAAGGCGCGACCGAGGCCGAACCGGCTCATCCGCACCACCGTCCGGGCCGTCAGCGGGCCGTCCACCGCCACCGTCCAGCGCGCCCGCGCGGCCCCCGAGGGCGCGAGGGACAGGTTCCAGTCCTCCACCATCGCGGTGATCCCCGGCGCGTTCGTCTCGTCCACCCGGTAGGTGTAGCGCTCCCCGGGGTGCGCCGCCACGATCGTCTCGCTGAACACACCGCCGCCCTTGAGCTCCACGCGGCGCGCGCTCCCGCCACCCAGCGGCGTGATCCGGGTGACGGCGGTGAACCAGCGCGGCCACTCCGCCACCTCGTCCGCCAGCGCCCGGTACAGGGCGCCGCGCGGGACTCCGAGGTCCGCGGTGAAGGAGAGCCGGACCGGTGCGGTATCGGCGAAGCCGAGCTCGACGGGACGCAGTTGACGCAGGTGGCGTGCCACGGGATCAGCCCCCAGGGGTGCGCGCGTTACGGTCGTACGGGCAGCACAGCCTATGCCGGGTCCCCGGCGACGACCAGCTCCGGCAGGTGCTCCTCGATCTCGGTCCGCGCGTGCTGCGGCAGCCCGCCGTCCGTGACGAGCGTGTCCACCTCCTCCAGCGAGGCGAACGAGCTCAGCCCCACCGTCCCCCATTTGGTGTGGTCGGCGACCACGACGACGCGCCGCGCCGACCCGACGAAACAGCGGTTGGTCTCGGCCTCGGCCAGGTTCGGCGTGGACAGCCCCGCCTCCACCGATATCCCGTGCACTCCCAGGAAAAGCACATCGAAGTGGAGCGAGCGGATCGCGGCGTCCGCGACCGAGCCCACCAGAGAGTCCGACGGCGTCCGCACTCCGCCGGTCAGCACCACCGTGGCCGCGCCCGGCTGCCCCGCCGGATCGCCGCCCGGGGCGCGCTGCGCGGCGTGGAACACATCGGCCACCCGCACCGAGTTGGTGACGACCGTCAGATGGGGCACGTCGAGCAGCTGCTGCGCCAGCGCGTACGTCGTGGTGCCGCCGGACAGCGCGATGGCGCTGCCCGGCTGCGCCATCGGGGCCGCCACCCGTGCGATGTCCTCCTTGGCGCGCAGCTCCAGCGACGACTTCGCCTCGAAGCCCGGCTCGTGGGTGCGCGCCTCCGCCACCGGCACCGCGCCGCCGTGTACCTTCTCCAGTGAGCCCTGCCGTGCCAGCGCGTCCAGATCGCGGCGCACGGTCATGTCCGAGACGCTGAGCTTGCGTGTCAGCTCGTTGACCCGGGCGCCGCCGCGGCGCCGCACCTCCTCCAGGATCAGCGCGCGCCGCTGCTCCGCGAGGAGGTTCTGGTTGTCGCTCACCGCTTCGTCCGTCCCTTCGGTCCATGGAGCGCCGGCGGGGCCGCGCGCGGTCACTGGTGCGGCTCAATCCTCGCATGCGCGCGCAGGGCGCGCGCATGTCACGATTCGGCTGCGCGTGCACCGGGTTCATCCCAACGAGAGTGCGCGGGAGCCCGGCGGGTGAGCATGCTGGAGTGCCGGGCACGACCGCCGGCGGGAGTCACACGGGGGAATTCGGGGGGATTCAGCGATGCCGTCAGAGCACACACCACCACAGCAGGAGCTCTCCCTGGAGCTCCTCGTCCACGGCGTGGGCGGTGCCACGCCCGAGAAGATGCTGGGCGATCCGCGCACCGAGCGCGTCACCGGCGACCGCACCGCGGCCGTGTACCGCCGCGCCGACGACACGGACGCCGAAGCGCACCCCGAGCGGTACGCCGGCGAGCCGGTGCCCGAGGCGTACTGCTGGTCCAACCTCACCTCGGGCAACAGCGCACGCGCGCTCTGGCTGCTCCTGCTGCCCTTCATGGTGGCCAACCTCGCCCACTGGACCAGGCCGGCCGCCGAGGGCCGCCGCCGGGCGGTACGGCTGCACGGCGTCCTGGTGCGGCTGCTCGCGCTGAGCCTCACCGTGCTGCTGGTGGCCGCGGCCGGCGAGGTGGCGCTCGACCTGGTCGCCTGGCAGTGCGCGGGCACGGACGCCTGCGCGGCGCAGCGCGACTGGCTGGGCTTCCTCGCCGCCGGCCCGGACGGGAGCAGCGGCGGCTGGTGGAGCCAGCCGGGCCGCAGGCTGGCCCTGGCGGCGCTCGTCCCTGCCGCCGTGACCGGACTGCTGTGGTGGCTCTCGCACCGCACCTGGAGCGCGTACGAGTCCCAGCCGCCGCTGCGGCGCGCCGTGCCCGAGGGCGCCTCCGCCGCGGAAGGGCGCCCAGCGCTCTCCCTGCCCGGCTTCTGGTACGGCAAGCGGCTGGTCGCACGGCTCCGCGCCGCCCACACGGCGGCCGGTTTCCTCACCGTCGGCGCGCTGCTCACCGCCGCCTCCGCGCGCCATGACCGGCGCCCCGGCGGCAGCGCCGCGCTGGACGCCACCGGGTGGGCGCTGCAGGGGCTGCTCGCCGCGGGCGGCGTGTGGGTGCTGTACGCGGTGTGCCGCAGGGGGCGCAAGGAGAGCCGGGCCGACGAGGGGACCGACGCGCTCACCGTACGGGTGCTGCCCGGCGCCGCGCTGGGCGTGGCCGTGCTCGCCGCCGTCCACGGCGCCTGGTCCCGGCCGGAGTGGGTGTCCGCCGGGGCACTGCCGGGTGACGCGACGTTCGGGGTGCTCGCGGTGCTCCAGGGCGCCCTCGTCGCCGCGCTGGGCGCGGTCGGGGTGCTGCTCCACCGCTCCCGCCCCGTTCCCCGTACGGCCCTCGCGGGGTTCGCGCCCGCGGCCGTCGCCATGCTGGCCTGCGCGCTGGGCGGCCTGCTGTCCGGCGGGGTGTCCCAGCGGGTGGCCGACTGGCTGGACGGCCCCGGCACGCCCGGTGCGGGCGACGGGCTGATCGCGGGGCCGCCCACGGTCCTCAGCTGGCAGGCGTCCGTCCTCCCCGTGCTGCTGGCGCTGGTGCTGCTGCTGGTGTGCTGGTTCGCCGTCCAGGTGTGGTGGCGCGGCCGGAAGCTGGCCGACCGGGTAGCCGCGTCCTACCCGGGCTCCGTGCCCGACGCCTCCCGCTCGCGCCGTATCGGCGCGGCCATCGCGCGGGCCCGGCTCACCGACGAGGCGCCCTGGCTGGTCGCCGCCGTCGCGGCGGCGACGCTGGTGCTGGGCGGCTGCGCGGTGGCGGGCACGGCGCTCACCGGGCAGGTGCCCGGCGAGGCGGCCGACGGGGCGCCCGCGCTGGTCGACGGCTTCGCCGACACGGTGCAGGCCCTCGGTTCCTGGCTGATCGGCTTCGGCTTCCTGCTGCTGGTCGCCTGGGGACGCCGGGCGTACCGCGACCCGTCGGCGCGTCGCACCATCGGGATCCTGTGGGACGTCGGCACCTTCTGGCCCCGTGCGGCCCACCCCTTCGCACCGCCGTGCTACGCGGAGCGCGCCGTGCCCGACCTGGCCTGGCGGATGGCGATGTGGACCGACCAGCGGCCCGCCCGGCGGCTGGTCATCTCCGGGCACTCGCAGGGCAGCGTGCTGGCGGCGGCGGCCGTCTGGCAGCTCGATCCAGGAACCCGGCGGCAGGTCGCGCTGCTGACGTACGGCTCGCCGCTGGGGCGGCTCTACGGACGCTGGTTCCCCGCCTACTTCGGGCCCGCGCAGCTCGGCGCTCTGCACGCCGGCATCGACCGCTGGAGCAACCTGTGGCGGTGCACCGACCCGATCGGCGGACCGGTGGGGCTGGAGCCGCGGGACGGCCGCCGCGTGGACCGGGTCCCGCTGCGGGACCCGCTGGACTACGGACGCACCCGGGAGAGGCCGCTGCCCGCACCGATCCTGGGGCACAGCGACTACCAGGCGGACCCGGCGTTCGACGAGACGCGGGACGGGCTGCTGGCCCGGGTCCGGGTGCCGCGCGGACCCGCCGTGCCGGAACCGGCCGACCAGGACCAGCCCTTGGCGGGCCGCGCTCCGGCGTAGGGCCCTGCTGATGGATCTCTGCCGCGCCGGGGCGCGGCCCGGCGCGCGGCCCTTCCGGGACCGCCCGCCGGGCGGTCCCGGCGGACTTGCGGCGTCACACGGAAGGGAGGTCCTCCGCGTACAGGAGGGTCAGATCGTCCGTGGTGGGGTCGGGCAGCTGGGCCACCCGGCCCGCGTGCCGCTCCACCATCGCCTCGAACGTCTGCCGCGCCGTGCGCCCGTTCCCGAAGGAGGGCCCCTTCGGCAGCGCCGCGAAGTGGTCCAGCAGGGCCTCCCGCGCGCCGCCCGCGAGCTGGTACTCCTGCTCGTCCGCCTGCTGTTCGACGATCCGCAGCAGCTCCCCGGGCGCGTAGTCGCCGAAGGTGATGGTGCGGGAGAAGCGGGACGCCACCCCGGGGTTGACGGCCAGGAAGCGCTCCATCTCGGCGGTGTAGCCCGCGGCGATCACCACGACCTCGTCCCGGTGGTCCTCCATCAGCTTCACCAGGGTGTCGATGGCCTCGCGGCCGAAGTCGCGGCCGGAGTCCTCGGGCGAGAGCGCGTACGCCTCGTCGATGAACAGCACGCCGCCCCGCGCCCGTTCGAACGCCTCCTGGGTGCGGATGGCCGTCGAGCCGATGTGCTCGCCCACCAGGTCGACGCGGGAGACCTCCACCAGGTGGCCGTGTTCCAGCACCCCCAGGGAGCGCAGGATCTCGCCGTAGAGCCGGGCGACCGTCGTCTTGCCGGTGCCGGGGGAGCCGGTGAAGACCAGATGGCGCCGGACCGAGGCGGCCTTGAGGCCCGCCCGCTGCCGCCTGCGGCCGACCTCGATCATGTCGGTGAGCGCCCGCACCTCGCGCTTGACGCTCTCCAGGCCGACCAGCGCGTCGAGTTCGCCCAGCACCTCCTTGGACGGCCGGGCGGGCGCGGCATCGGCGGCAGCGGCCGCCGCAGCGGCCGGCGGCGCGCCCGCCGGCGCCGTGCCGGGGGCGGCGGGCGG
>NZ_JAAKZZ010000163.1 GCF_011045075.1 Streptomyces boncukensis | reverse complement strand
CGTGACGTCCCCGCCCCCTCCCGCGACGCTCACATCGCGCAGCCCTCGCTGTCGACCTGGCGGCTGGCGGTGCGGCCCTTCGCGATGTCCTCCCGGATCTCGTCGGCCGTCAGCGCGTACCCCGTCCGGGTGTCGTCGAGCGACCTGGCGAAGATGACGCCGTACACCCGCCCGTCCGGAGTGAGCAGCGGGCCGCCGGAGTTGCCCTGCCGGATGGTGGCGTAGAGCGAGTAGACGTCGCGGCGGACCGTGCCCCGGTGGTAGATGTCCGGGCCGTCGGCCTCGATACGGCCGCGCACCCGTGCCGAACGGACGTCGAAGGCGCCGTTCTCCGGGAAGCCGGCCACGATCGCGCCGTTGCCGCTGTCCGCGTCCCGCTCGTCGAAACGCAGCGCGGGCGCACGCAGCCCCGGAACGTCGAGGACGGCGATGTCGCGCTCCCAGTCGTAGAGCACCACGCGTGCGTCGTACCGCCTGCCCTCGCCGCCTACCTGCACCGTCGGCTCGTCCACCCCGCCGACGACATGGGCGTTCGTCATCACCTTGCGGCCGCTGAACACGAAGCCCGTGCCCTCCAGCACCTTGTCGCAGCTCTGCGCGGTGCCGACGACCTTGACGATGCTCCGCTTGGCGCGCGCGGCCACCGGACTGCCCGCCAGCTTGGGGTCGGGCGGCGCGACATCCCGGATCGGCTCGTCGGAGAACGGCCGGAAGACCTGCGGATAGCCGTTCTTGGCCAGCACGGAGCGGAAGTCGGCGAACCAGGTGTCGGTCTGTGCCGGCATCACCCGTGAGACCCCGAGCAGCACCCGGGAGCCACGCACCTCCTTGCCGAGCGTCGACAGCGTCGTACCGGCGAGCAGGGAGCCGATGAGCCAGGCGACCAGGAGCATCGCGAGCACGTTCACCAGCGCCCCGCCCGTGGCGTCCAGGGCGCGCGCGGGGGACCAGGTGATGTGCTGCCGCAGTTTGTTGCCCACGTGGGTGGTGAGGGCCTGTCCGACGGACGCGCAGACGATGACCACGGCGACGGCACCCACCACGCCAGCCGTACCCGGGCCGCTGCCGTCGGTGAACTCGTCCCAGAGCACCGGCAGGACGAACAGTGCGATCAGCCCGCCGCCCACGAAGCCGAGCACCGACAGGACGCCGACGACAAAACCCTGCCGGTAGCCGACGATCGCGAACCAGACGGCCGCGGCCACCAGCAGGACGTCCAGCACGTTCACCGCTTCAGCCCTCGCCTTGAGTTCGACGCAAACGGAAGAGCCACCGTCTCATGCACGCCAGTCGAGCGAGACCCGACGGTCTCGGTCCCAGGGCCGCTCCCATCCGGCGTAGTACAGGATCCGGTCGATCACCCCCGCCGTGAAGCCCCACACGAGCGCGGGGCCGACGAGGAAGGCGGGCCCCGCGTGCCCGGACGGGTGAACGGCCGTGGCACGGTTTCCCGGATCCGTCAGCTCGGACACCGGCACGGTGAACACGCGCGCCGTCTCGGCCGTATCCACCGGGGCCACCGGCGTGGGGCGCCGCCACCAGCCGAGCACGGGCGTCACGACGAAACCGCTCACCGGGATGTAGAGGCTCGGCAGCACGGCGAAGAGCTGGACACCGGACGGGTCGAGCCCGGTCTCCTCCTCAGCCTCCCGCAGCGCGGCCCGCAGCCTGCCCTCGCCCTGTGGATCGCCGTCCTCGGGGTCCAGCGCGCCGCCCGGGAAGGACGGCTGGCCCGCGTGCGAGCGGAGGCTGGAGGCGCGCTCCAGGAGCAGCAGCTCGGGGCCCTGCCGCCCCTCCCCGAAGAGCACGAGCACGGCGGACGGCCGCCCGGCGCCGTTCTCCGGCGGCAGAAAGCGGCTGAGCTGGTCGGGGCGCACGGTGCGAGCGGCGTCCCGCACGGGGTGCAGCCAGCTGGGCAGACCGCGGTCGCTGACCTCGGTCCGGGCCACCGGGTCCGGCGCGTCGCGCGCGTCCGGGGGGCCGTCGTGCCGGGCGGACCGGGACCAGGCGCTCGTCACTCGGCGGCTCCGGCGGGGCGGCCCGGGAGCGGGGGCGCCGGGGTGCCCGGATAGTCGGGCGGCGGCTTGAGCCGCTGACCGGGCTGGCCGCCCATCTCGTACTTGAGCAGCTTCCGCGCCTTGTCCGGGTCGGTCTCGCCCTCGCCGTACGACGGGCAGACCTCGGCGATGGGGCAGGCGCCGCAGGCGGGCTTGCGGGAGTGGCACACCCGGCGGCCGTGGAAGATCGTGCGGTGCGAGAACATCGTCCACTCGCTCTTCGGCAGCAGCTCGCCGATCTCCGCCTCGACCTTGTCCGGATCCGTCTGCCCGGTGAGGTTCCAGCGGCGCACCAGCCGCCCGAAGTGCGTGTCCACGGTCAGTCCCGGGACTCCGAAGGCGTTCCCCAGGACGACGAACGCGGTCTTGCGGCCGACGCCGGGCAGCGTGACGAGCTCCTCCAGGGTGCCCGGAACCTCGCCGCCGAAGTTGTCCCGCAGCGCGGCGGAGAGACCGAGCAGGGACTTCGCCTTGTTGCGGAAGAACCCGGTGGGGCGGATCAGCTCCTCCAGCTCCTCCGGGTTGGCCGCCGCCATGTCCTCCGGAGTGGGACAGGCGGCGAAGAGGGCGGGGGTGGTCTGGTTCACCCGCAGGTCGGTCGTCTGGGCGGACAGCACGGTGGCGACGAGGAGCTGGAAGGGGTTCTCGAAGTCGAGCTCGGGGTGGGCGTAGTAGTAGACCTCGGCCAGCTCGCGGTTGATACGGCGGGCGCGGCGGACCCTGCCGAGGTGTGTCTCGCCGGATGCCTTCGCGGCGGCGGGCTTGGCCGCGGTCTTCTTGGCCGGGGCCTTCTTGGCCGCCGCCTTCACCCCCTTGGCCCCTTTCACTCCCTTAGCCCCTTTCGTCGCCTTGGTCGCCTTGGCGGGCTCATGTTCGCCCACAGCGGAATCCTCCCTCGTCGTCACCCGCCCGGCCCCCTCTCTCCGTGCGCTCACCGGGGTATTGGACACCCGGCCAGACTAAGCGGACCCGCCGACATTCGCGCCGCACGCAGCCGATTCACGGCCCAAACGGCCCCTGCGTTGGGGGGCACACTGTGCGTGCGTCAAACTTGTGGCTGATTGCTGTGACTGATCGCACTGTTTGACCGTCCGGCATCATGGGAGTGACGCATCCCATGGGCAGGTCGACAAGGAGAGAACTCGTGGACGACGTTCTGCGGCGCGCGCCGCTCTTCGCGGCGCTCGATGAGGAGCAGGCCGCTGAGCTGCGTGCCTCCATGACCGAAACGACTCTCGCCCGCGGCGAAGCCCTCTTCCACGAGGGCGACCCCGGCGACCGGCTCTACGTGGTGACCGAGGGCAAGGTCAAGCTGCACCGCACCTCGCCCGACGGGCGCGAGAACATGCTGGCGGTGCTCGGCCCCGGCGAGCTCATCGGCGAACTGTCGCTGTTCGACCCGGGCCCCCGTACGGCGACCGCCTCGGCGCTGACCGAGGTCAAGCTGCTCGGCCTGGGCCACGGCGACCTGCAGCCCTGGCTGAACGCCCGCCCGGAGGTGGCCACGGCCCTGCTGCGCGCCATCGCGCGGCGGCTGCGCCGTACCAACGACTCCATGTCCGACCTGGTCTTCTCCGATGTGCCGGGCCGGGTGGCCAAGCAGCTCCTGGACCTGTCGCGGCGCTTCGGCGTGCAGTCCGAGGAGGGCATCCACGTGGTGCACGACCTCACCCAGGAAGAGCTCGCCCAGCTGGTCGGCGCCTCCCGCGAGACGGTGAACAAGGCGCTGGCGGACTTCGCGGGCCGCGGCTGGCTGCGGCTGGAGGCCCGCGCGGTCATCCTTCTGGACATCGAGCGGCTGGCGAAGCGGTCACGCTGAGCGGATCCGGAGCGCCCGGTGCGCTCTGTGTGCCCGGTGCGTGCGGGCCCTCCGTCCGCGTCCTCAGATGAGTCCGTGCTCGGTGAGGTAGTCCAGCTGGGCGCGTACGGACAGCTCCGCCGCGGGCCACAGGGAGCGGTCCACGTCCGCGTACACATGGGCCACCACCTCGGGCGCCGTACGGTAGCCCGCCTCCACGGCCGTCTCGACCTGTGCCAGCCGGTTGGCGCGGTGCGCCAGATAGAAGTCGACGGCGCCCTGTGCGTCGTCCAGTACGGGGCCGTGTCCGGGCAGCACCCGCGTCACCCCGTCGTCGACCGTCAGGGAGCGCAGGCGGCGCAGTGAGTCGAGATAGTCGCCGAGCCTGCCGTCCGGGTGGGCCACGACCGTGGTGCCCCGCCCCAGAACCGTGTCCCCGGTCAGCACGGAGGCGTCGGCGGGCAGGTGGAAGCAGAGCGAGTCGGCGGTGTGCCCCGGGGTGGGCACCACGCGCAGCTCCAGCCCGCCGGTCGTGACGACGTCCCCGGCCGCCAGTCCCTCGTCGCCGAGACGGAGCGCCGGGTCGAGCGCCCGTACCGATGTGCCGGTCAGCTCGGCGAACCGGGCGGCCCCCTCGGCGTGGTCCGGGTGCCCGTGGGTGAGCAGGGTGAGCGCGACGCGCCTGCCCTGCTGCTCGACGGTGGTGACGACGTGCCGCAGATGCCCCTCGTCCAGCGGTCCGGGGTCGATGACGACGGCACGGTCGGAGCCGGGCTCGGCGACGATCCAGGTGTTGGTGCCGTCGAGCGTCATGGGTGAGGGGTTGGGCGCGAGCACGCAGTACGCACGGGGGCCGGCCTGGCCGCCGATCTCACCACCGCGCGGCTGGCCGGGGAGTGCTGCGGCGTTGGTCATGCCGTATCGGTCCTCTGGTCGGTCGGGTGGCTTCCGTCGCGCCGGGCGGTCCGCTCGCTCCCGCCAGGGTGTCCGGCCGGTGCGACGCGTTTGGTGAACTCCTCGTGCCCCGGCCAGGTGAGCACGATCTCGTCTCCGTCCAGCCGGGCCTGTGCGAGGACGGGGGCGAGGTCGCGCTCCACCGTGGCGGCGAGCGCCCCGGCGGCCGTTTCGTACGCGCGCAGTTCGCGCAGCGCGGCGATGGTGGGCGGCATCATCAGCAGTTCGCCCCTGTCGTACCCGTCCGCCGCGTCCGCGGGGCGCACCCAGGCCGTACGGTCCGCCTCCGTGGACGCGTTCCTGGTGCGCTGCCCCTCGGGCAGTGCCGCGACGAAGAACCAGGTGTCGTAACGCCGCTTCTCGAACTCCGGGGTGATCCAGCGCGCCCAGGCGCCGAGCAGGTCGCCGCGCAAGACGAGCCCCCTGCCGGAGAGGAAGTCCGCGAAGGACAGCTCCCGCGCGACCAGCGCGGCGCGGTCCCGCTCCCAGTCCCCGCCCGTGGTGTCCGCGACGACGGTGTGCGCGTCGGGCCCCGCCAGCAGGACGCCGGACTCCTCGAACGTCTCCCGTACGGCCGCGCAGACGATCGCCTGGGCCGTCGCTTCGTCCGTGCCGAGCCGTTCGGCCCACTCGGCCGCTGTCGGGCCCGCACACGCCGTCACGCGCGCGTCGCGCGGGTCGACCGAGCCGCCCGGATAGGCGTACGCGCCTCCGGCGAACGCCATGGAGGCCCGGCGCCGCAGCATGTACACATCAGGCCCCTGCGGGGTGTCGCGCAGCAGCATGACGGTCGCCGCGCTGCGCGGCGCGACGGGCGTCAGCTCGCCCGCCGCCAGGGCGCGGATGCGCTGCGGCCACTCCGGCGGGTACCACTGGCCGTTCGCCGCCGGCGGTGTGGAGGATGACATGACGGGATGCTACGGCCCGCCGCCTCGATGTTCGAGAGGCGGCGGGCCGGGTCTGCCTGTGTGACCGGTGGAACAGGCGGTGTGTGACCGGTGGAACAGGCCGCTGTCCGGCAGCGGCCGTCCGGCGGTCGCGGTCGGTCAGCCGTCGATTTCCACCTGCATCTCGACCTCGACGGGCGCGTCCATCGGCAGGACGGCCACGCCCACGGCGCTGCGCGCGTGCACGCCCTTCGCGCCGAGCACCTCGCCGAGCAGCTCGCTGGCGCCGTTGAGGACGCCCGGCTGGCCGGTGAAGTCCGGGGCCGAGGCGACGAAACCGGTGACCTTCACGACGCGCACGACGCGGTCCAGGTCCCCGGCGACGGACTTGACGGCGGCGAGGCAGTTCAGGGCGCAGACGCGCGCGAGCTCCTTCGCCTGCTCGGGTGTGACCTCCGCGCCGACCTTCCCTGTGACCTGGAGCGTGCCCTCCACGAGCGGGACCTGGCCCGCCGTGTAGACATAGCTGCCGGACCGCTGGGCGGGCACGTACGCGCCCGCGGGGGTGGCCGTGGCGGGCAGCGTCAGTCCGAGCCCGGCGAGCCGCTGCTCGACGCCGCTCATGCTTCCTTCTCCCGCTTCAGATACGCCACGAGCTGCTCCGGGTTGTTGGGCCCCGGCACGACCTGGACCAGCTCCCAGCCGTCCTCACCCCAGGTGTCCAGGATCTGCTTGGTCGCGTGCACCAGAAGGGGCACGGTCGCGTATTCCCACTTCGTCATGGGGACGACCCTAAGCCCTCGGGACTACGCGCGGCGTCCGCTGGTTAGGCTCCCAGCCGTGAGCAGGCTCCACGTAGTGACCGGCAAGGGCGGCACCGGCAAGACGACGGTCGCGGCGGCGCTCGCGCTCGCGCTCGCGGGCGAGGGGCGGCGCACGCTGCTCGTCGAGGTCGAGGGCAGGCAGGGCATCGCGCAGCTCTTCGAGACGGAGGCGCTGCCGTACGAAGAGCGCAAGATCGCCGTCTCGCACGGCGGAGGCGAGGTCTACGCGCTGGCGATCGACGCCGAGCGCGCACTGCTCGACTATCTGCAGCTGTTCTACAAGCTCGGCAGTGCCGGAAGGGCGCTCAAAAAGCTGGGCGCCATCGACTTCGCCACCACCATCGCGCCAGGGCTGCGGGACGTGCTGCTGACCGGCAAGGCGTGCGAGGCAGTGCGCCGCCGGGACAGGAAACAGCGCCCCGTCTACGACGCGGTGGTCATGGACGCCCCTCCCACCGGGCGGATCACCCGCTTCCTGGGGGTGAACCAGGAGGTGGCCGGGCTGGCGAAGGTCGGTCCGGTGCACAATCACGCGCAGGGGGTGATGCGCCTCCTCACCTCGCCCGAGACAGCCGTCCACGTCGTCACGCTGCTGGAGGAGATGCCGGTCCAGGAGACGGTCGACGGGCTCGCCGAACTGCGCGCGGCGGGCCTGCCCACCGGGGCGCTCGTGGTCAACATGGTGCGTCCGGCGCTGCGCGGCGAGGAGCATCTGGAGGCCGCCGGCGCGCGGCCCGCCGACCTCGCGCGCGCCTTCGCGCACGCCGGGCTCGGCGGGGCGCGGCCGGGCGGCCGGGCCGAGCGGCTGGTGGCACCGCTGCTCGCACAGGCCAGGGAGCACACCGAGCGCGTCCGCCTGGAGCGCGGTCTGCGTGCGGAGCTGGCCGCACAGGGCACTCCCGTCCACGAGCTCGGCATGCTCGGCGAGGGCGTCGAGATCGCGGGCCTGTACCGGCTCGCCGGCGAGCTGCGCGAGCAGTGGCCGTGACGGGGGCCGGGAGAGTGCCGTCCGCGAGAGGAGAGAAGACCATGGGTTCCCTGGGTACGGCGGACATGGAAGCGGTGGAGACCCCGCTGGACATCGACCCTCTGCTCGACGACCCGGCGACCCGGATCGTCGTGTGCTGCGGCGCGGGCGGTGTGGGCAAGACGACGACGGCCGCGGCGCTGGGCGTACGGGCCGCCGAGCGCGGACGGCGGACCGTGGTGCTCACCATCGACCCGGCGCGACGGCTGGCGCAGTCCATGGGGCTGTCCGAACTGGACAACACCCCGCGCGAGGTCCCGGGCGTCGACACCTCGGCGGGCGGCGAGCTGCACGCCATGATGCTCGACATGAAGCGGACCTTCGACGAGATAGTCGAGGCGCACGCGGAGCCCGAGCGGGCCAGGGCGATCCTGGACAACTCCTTCTACCAGTCGCTGTCCGCCGGGTTCGCCGGTACGCAGGAGTACATGGCGATGGAGAAGCTCGGACAGCTGCGGACAGGCGACGAGTGGGACCTCATCGTCGTGGACACGCCGCCCTCGCGGTCGGCCCTGGACTTCCTGGACGCGCCCAAGCGGCTGGGGTCCTTCCTGGACGGCACGTTCATCAAGCTGATGATGGCGCCGGCCCGGGTGGGCGGCCGGGCCGGGATGAAGTTCGTCAACCTGGGGATGACCGGGCTCTCGATGTTCACCGGGGCGCTCAGCAAGCTGCTGGGGGCGGGGCTGCTGCGGGACGTGCAGACCTTCGTGGCCGCGATGGACACCATGTTCGGCGGCTTCCGCACCCGCGCCGACGCCACCTACCGGCTGCTCCAGGCTCCGGGCACGGCCTTCCTGGTGGTCGCGGCCCCCGAGCGGGACGCGCTGCGCGAGGCGGCGTACTTCGTGGAGCGGCTGGCCGCCGACCGCATGCCGCTGGCCGGGCTGGTGCTCAACCGGATGCACGGCAGCTCGGCGGCGGGACTGAGCGCCGAGCGGGCGCTGGCGGCGGCGGAAAATCTTGAGGCCGGCGGCATTGTGGATCGCGGCCTGGGGAAGGGTGAGGAACGGAACGCTCCGTCGGCCGGTCCCGAGGGTATGGCTCCCGAGGACGGCTCCCCCGCCGCCGCAGGCCGAGGCTCCGCCCGGCCCGCCACCACCACCTCGCGTACGCGCGCCGACGGCCGTGCACACGACACCACCCACGCCGCGACAGCTCCGGGAAGCGCACGTACGAGCGCGCCGACCGCCACCGCGTCCGCACACGGCGCGTCCGCCGACAGCGCGCCCGCACCCGGCGCGCCCGCAGACAGCGCGTCCGAGGCTGCGCAGGAGCCGACTCCGACGGTCCGGACGGCGAAGGCCGACGGCGCGGCGGCGGCCGCCCCGGAGGGCCGGACGAGTTCCCGGAACGGCCAGGAGGGCGCTCAGAGCGCCCGTGAGGGCGACCACGGGCACGGGGAGCACGAATGGCAGGAGAGGCAGGAGAGCCGCCCCGAACGACGCGGAGAGCGCCGTGCAGAGCACGGGGGCGCCGGGCGGCACAGGTCCGGAACGGACACCGGCTCCGAGGCCGACGGAACCGCAGCCAGCGACGGAACCGCAGCTGACGAATCCGCGGCCGACGAGTCCGCGGCCGGTGCGGCGGAGCTGCTGGCCGTGGGGCTGCTGCGGCTGCACGCCGAGCGGATGCGGCTGCTCGCCCGTGAGCGGCGCACCCGCGATCGCTTCACCGCCCTGCACCCCGAGGTGCCGGTGGCCGAGGTGAGCGCGCTGCCCGAGGACGTGCACGATCTGACGGGGCTGCGCACCATTGGGGAACGGCTGGCGCGCCAGTCACCCGGCCGCGACACCGCCACCACGCCGTGACCACCCGCGGCTCGTGTCCGCGGCCCGTCACCCGACGGGGTGGACCTGCGGTGGGGGCTCCGCGGCCGCACGGCCCTCAGGGCCGCCCGGTCGTCCGCTGTGCGGTGTCCGTCAGGCTCAGCCGGCCGCCGCGTAGGCCCGCTCCGCCTCGATCTCCACGGGCAGCACCCCGCCCGTGTCGCGCTCGTACTCCGAGCGCGCCGTCTCCAGCAGGCGGCGCCAGGACGTGACCGTCGGACGGCGGCGCAGCAGCGCCCTCCGCTCCCGCTCGGTCATACCGCCCCAGACCCCGAACTCCACACGGTTGTCCAGGGCGTCGGCAAGGCACTCCGTGCGCACCGGGCACCCGGTGCAGACGGCCTTGGCGCGGTTCTGCGCCGCTCCTTGCACGAACAGTTCGTCCGGATCCGTAGTGCGGCACGCTGCCTGCGCACTCCAGTCAGTCACCCAGCTCATAGCCGGCGCCGTCCTCTCCCGAATCGAGGCTCCCCCACGGCGGCGAACGGCATATTCACCGTTGCCAGTTGAGGACGTTACGGAAGGCGGGCAAGGCGCAACACCCCCTTCGGGCCCAATCTTGAATGGCCCGAACGGACTATGCGTACGCGGCAGATCACCCAACGGAGTGAGCGAGCGACAAGCCCGACGTTCCCGGCACATCCGGGCAGTTCAGCTGGCCTTCACAGGGCCTGCGCACGGCGCGGAGGCGGAAACGGATGACCGTCATACCGATTTCTGCCGGCGTATGCCAGCAATCCGGTCAGTTCTCATCACTCACTTGAGTGAGGGAGTGGGCGAGAGGTGGGCTGGGGCAGCAGACCGCCGTAGTGGCGGTTGCGAGATCGCGACGGGTTCAGCGTAAGCGAAGGGGCGGGTCCGTGTCCGGCGTTTGCGTGCTTTCCCGCGGCCCGCGGCCCTTGGTACCTCGGAGGTGCCTCGGAACCCGGGTCGCTAAGGATTAGGCTCTACCCATGGCTACGAAGCGCGCGGGCGGCGGAGTGACGGGTCCCCATCAGGCCGCCAAGTTCGTCGGCGTCAGTGTGCTCGCCGGTGCGGTGCTCGCGGGGCTCGCCCTGCCCGCCGTGGGCACCCTCGGCCTGGCGGCCAAGGGAACGGTCGAGGGCTTCGACGAGATCCCCGCCAACCTCAAGCGCCCGCCGCTCAGCCAGCGCACCACCATCCTGGACTCACAGGGCGGCGAGATCGCCAAGGTGTACTCCCGCGACCGCACGGTGGTCGACCTGAAGGACATCTCGCCGTACATGCGCAAGGCGATCGTCGCCATCGAGGACGCGCGCTTCTACAAGCACGGCGCCATCGACCTCAAGGGCGTGCTCCGCGCGCTCAACCGCAACGCGCAGTCCGGAGAGGTCTCCGAGGGGGCCTCGACGCTCACCCAGCAGTACGTCAAGAACGTCTTCGTCGAGGAGGCGAAGGACGACCGCAACAAGGTCGCCCAGGCCACCCAGCAGACCATCGGCCGGAAGATCAAGGAGCTGAAGTACGCGATCCAGGTCGAGGAGAAGCTGGGCAAGAAGCAGATCCTGGAGAACTACCTCAACATCACCTTCTTCGGCCAGCAGGCATACGGCGTGGAGGCCGCCGCCCAGCGCTACTTCTCCAAGCCCGCGAAGGACCTGACGCTGGAGGAGTCCGCGCTGCTCGCCGGGATCGTGCAGTCGCCGAGCCGCTACGACCCCGTCAACGACAAGGAAGAGGCGCGGAAGCGGCGCAACGACGTGCTCGACCGGATGGCGGCGCACCACGACATCACGCGGGCCAAGGCGAGGGAAGCCAAGCGCAAGCCCATCAAGCTCGACGTCAGCAGGCCGCAGAACGGCTGCATCACCGCCGTCAAGGGCGCCGGCTTCTTCTGCGACTACGTCCGCGAGGTGTTCCTCAGCGACCCCGCCTTCGGCAAGACCCGCAAAGTGCGGGCCAAGCGGTGGAACCAGGGAGGCATGACGATCAGGACCACCCTCGACCCCAAGGCCCAGGAGTCGGTCGAGCAGTCGGTCAAGCGGCATGTGAACAAGTCCGACAAGGTGGCGACGGCGGTCGCGATCGTCGAGCCCGGCACCGGCAGGATCCTGGGCATGGGCCAGTCGCGCCCGTACGGCTTCGGCAAGAACCAGACGCAGATCAACCTGTCCGTGGACCGCGACATGGGCGGCGGCGCCGGATACCAGCCCGGGTCGACGTTCAAGCCGGTGATCGCGGCGGCGGCGCTCGACCGGGGCACCAGCCCGTACAAGAAGTACCGCTCGCCGTATCGCATGCAGTACCCGTCGCCCGTGACGACCTGCAAGGGCCGCTGGAAGGGCAAGGCGCCCGTCGAGAACGAGAACCGGACGGAGAAGGGCCCGTACCGGATGAAGGAGGCGACCGCCAAGTCGGTCAACACCTACTTCGTCGAGCTCATCAGCGACACCGGCATCTGCCCGGTCACCGACATGGCCAAGAGCATGGGCATCGAGCGCGCGGACGGCAAGAAGCTGGACCAGGTGCCGTCCATCTCGCTCGGTACACAGGAGATGTCGCCGCTCACCATGGCCGAGGGGTACGCCACCTTCGCCAACCGGGGCGTGCACTGCACCCCGGTGGCCATCAAGTCCATCAAGGACGCCCAGGGCAAGAAACTGCGGGTGCCCAGGACCACCTGCAAGCGCGCCATGAAGACGAAGACGGCCGACACGGTCAACTCGCTGCTGCGGGGCGTCGTCGAGGACGGCACGGGCAAGAAGGCCGGGCTCAGCGGCCGCGACAGCGCGGGCAAGACCGGTACGACGGACGAGCGGTACGCCGCCTGGTTCGTGGGCTACACGCCGAACATGTCCGGCGCGGTGTGGGTGGGCGACCCGGCGCACCAGACGCGCATGGTCAACATCACCATCGGCGGCAAGCCCTACAGCAAGGTCTTCGGCGGCGAGGTGCCCGGCCCCATCTGGCGGGACGCGATGCAGAACTCGCTGCGCGGCAAGCCGTCACCCGACTTCCACCATGTACCGATCAAGGACGTGGACAAGGACAAGAAGAAGGGCAAGAAGAAGAACAAGAAGCGCGACCGCGACCGGAGCGGGAGCGGCGGCAACGACCGGGAGGACGACTTAGAGGACCAGAAGCCGGACGACCCGTGGCCTGACGTCACCCTTCCACCGGACGTCATCGGCGGCGGAACCGGCGGCCAGGACAACGGCGGCAACACCAGCGGCGGCAATGGCGGCAATGGCGGCAACGCCAGCGGCGGCTGGCCGAACGGCGACAGCAGTGGCGGCTGGCCGAGCGGCGGCAACGGGAACGGCAACGGCGGCTGGGGCGACGACGGCGGTTCCGGCGGCGGCTGGGACGTCGGGGGCAGCTGGCCCTAGGAACATGTCGTGCAGCCGCCCGCCCTGCGCACGGCCGCAGCAGGAACGGCGGGTAAGGGGCGCCCTCCCGGGAGGGCGCCCCTTACCCGCACCCGGCCCTACGGCCCCTACACCTGCTCCTGCTCCTACTCCTACTCCGCGAGCTGCCGCTTCACCACGCCGGCCACCCGGCCGCCCTCGGCCCGCCCCGCGATCTTCGGATTGACGATCTTCATCACGGCGCCCATCGCGCGCGGCCCCTCGGCGCCCCCGGCCCGCACCTCCGCGACCGCCTCGGCCACCAGCCGTTCCAGCGCCTCGTCGGTGAGCTGCTGGGGCAGATAGGCGGCGAGAACCTCGCCCTCCGCCCGCTCCCGCCCGGCCTTCTCCTCGCGCCCGCCGTTCACGAACGCCTCGGCGGCCTCACGGCGCTTCTTCGCCTCACGCGCGAGCACCTTCTGCACCTCGTCGTCGGAGAGTTCACGCGCCTGCTTGCCCGAGACCTCCTCCGTGGTGATCGCGGCGAGCGCCATCCGGAGCGTGGCGGAGCGCAGTTCGTCACGTTCCTTGATGGCCGCTGTGAGGTCGTCCTGCAGACGGGATTTGAGCGTGGTCATGCGCTCAGTCTGCCAGCGTGCCCAGTGTGCGGGACCCACTGCGCGCCCCGGGCGCGGTCTGCGACCATGGGGGGATGCGCGCGCGATACCGCATCCCCCTGAAAACCGCCCTCGGAATCTCGGCACTCGGCGCTGCCTGCGTTGGCTACGCAGCGGGAGTGGAGGTCCGTTCCTTCCGGCTCCGACGGGTGAGTGTGCCCGTGCTGCCGCAGGGGATGCACCCCCTGCGCGTGCTGCAGATCTCGGACATCCACATGGTCGGCGGCCAGCGCAAGAAGCAGCGCTGGCTCCAGTCGCTGGCGGGCCTCCGCCCGGACTTCGTGATCAATACGGGCGACAACCTCTCGGACCCCGAGGGCGTGCCCGAGGTGCTGGACGCGCTCGGCCCGCTGATGGAGTTCCCGGGTGCGTATGTCTTCGGCTCGAACGACTACTACGGTCCGAAGCTGCGCAACCCCGCAAAGTATCTGCTGGAGAAGGCGAGCGGCCGGTACGGCCTGAACGGCAACCCGCCTGTCGTCGGCGCCATCCACAACCCGTGGGAGGGCCTGCGGGACGCCTTCGACGCGGCGGGCTGGGTCGGCCTGTCCAACACCCGCGGCCGGATCAAGCTCGACGGCGGCCAGGAGATCGCCCTCACGGGCCTGGACGACCCGCACATCAAGCGCGACCGGTACGGCGAGGTCGCCGGCGGCCCCGAGACGGACGCCGACCTCGCCCTCGCCGTCGTACACGCCCCGTACCTGCGCGTCCTGGACGCCTTCACCGCTGACCGCTATCCGCTGATCCTCGCGGGCCACACCCACGGCGGCCAGCTCTGCGTCCCGCTCTACGGCGCCCTGGTCACCAACTGCGACCTCGACACCGACCGCGTCAAGGGCCTCTCCACCCACCGCGCCGGCGGCCAGGAGTCGCACCTCCACGTCTCGGCAGGCTGCGGCACCAACCGCTACACCCCGGTCCGCTTCGCCTGCCCCCCCGAGGCCACCCTCCTCACCCTCACCC
>NZ_JAAKZZ010000162.1 GCF_011045075.1 Streptomyces boncukensis | reverse complement strand
CCGCCCGCCCCGCACGCGCCGACGCCGCGCCCCGGGCACGGGCGCGGGCGCCCGGAGGCCGGCGGGCCGCTGGAGGCGCGCAGCGCCGTGCTGCCGTACGAGGTGGACGCACAGGCCGCCTTCACGGCGCTGTACCAGCACAGCGACCCGGCGTTCTGGCTGGACAGCGCGCATGTCGCCGAGGGCCTCGCGCGGTTCTCGTTCCTGGGCGACGCCTCCGGCCCGCTCGGCGAGCTGCTGGAGTACCGGGTGGGCCAGGGCGAGGTGTCGGTCAGGCCCAGCGGCGGAGCGCCGGGGACCGAGCCGGGCACCGTCTTCGACGTCCTGGAGCGGCGGCTGCGGGAGCGGGCCCTGCGGCCCCCCGCCGACCTGCCGTTCGACTTCACCGGCGGCTACGTCGGCTACTTCGGCTACGAGCTGCGCGCCGACTGCGGCTCCCCGCACACCCGCCGCGCGCCCACCCCGGACGCGCAGTGGATGTTCTGCGACCGGTTCCTGGCGGTCGACCACGCCGAGGGCCGCACCTACGCGGTGGCGCTGTGCCGCACGGACCAGCCGGACGAGCGGCAGGAGACGGACGCCTGGCTGGCCGCCACCGTCAAGGCGCTCAGCGAGCTGCCCCGCGCGGGCGGGGGCGCGGCCGGGACCGCGCCCCCGCCCGGACGGCCCGACGCCGGGGACACCGCGCGGCTGGCCGAGGGGGCGCTGCGCAGCCCCCGGTCCACCTACCTCGCCGACATCGCCGAGTGCCGCCGCCAGCTGCGCGCGGGCGAGAGCTACGAGCTGTGCCTCACCAACGCCGCCACCCTGCCGGCGCCGGACGACCCCCTGGCGTACTTCCTGCGGCTGCGCGCCCTGAACCCGGCGCCGTACGGGGCGCTGCTGCGCCTGGGGCCGACCTGGGTGCTCAGCTCGTCGCCGGAGTGCTTCCTGCGCGTGGACCGGCGGCGGACGGCCGAGAGCAAGCCGATCAAGGGCACGGCACCGCGCGCTGCCGACCCGGCGGCGGACGCGGAGCTGGCCCGCTCGCTGCGCACGGACCCCAAGACGCGCGCCGAGAACCTGATGATCGCCGACCTGCTGCGCAACGACCTCGGCCGGGTGTGCGAGACGGGGACGGTGGAGGTGCCCGCGTTCCTGGCCACCGAGAGCTACGCGACGGTCCACCAGCTCGTCTCCACCATCCGCGGCAGGCTGCGCCCCGACGTCAGCGCGGTGGCCTGCGTACGGGCCTGCTTCCCCGGCGGGTCCATGACGGGCGCCCCCAAGCTGCGGTCCCTGGAGATCCTGGACGGCCTCGAACAGCGGCCGCGCGGCGTCTACTCGGGCGCGCTGGGCTATCTGTCCGCTTCCGGAACCGCCGACCTGAGCATCGTGATCCGCACCGCCGTCGTGCACGAGGACACGCTGACCGTCGGCGCCGGCGGCGCCATCCTGCTCGCCTCGGACCCGGCGGCGGAGTTCGACGAGATGCTCCTCAAGGCCGCCGCCACCCTCCAGGCCCTGGGCTGAAAGGCACCGCATGGAACAGTACGACCGGATCGGCACCCGGTACGCGGAGATGAAGGAGGGCTCGGCGTTCTGCGCCGCCGACAGGTTCACCCTGCTGGAGGCCGTGGAGACGCACGGCGCGGGCCCGGAGGGCGGCGCCCTCGACCTGGCCTGCGGGCACGGCGACATCACCCGGCTGCTCGCCGCGCGCGGCAGCGCGCCGGTGGTCGGCGTGGACATCTCCCCCGAGATGATCCGGCTCGCCCGCCGGGTGGAGGAGCGGGAGCCGCTGGGCATCGAGTACCGGGTGGGCGACGCCGCCGAACTGCCCGAGCTGGGCCGGTTCGGGGTGGCCACCGCGAGCTATCTGTTCAACTACGCGCCGACCCGGGCCGTGCTGCGGACCATGTTCGAGCGGATCCGGGCCAACCTGGCGGCGGGCGGGACGCTGCTGGCCCTCGTCCCCAACGCGGGCCGCTTCCTGGACGCCGGGCAGGGCGCCGTCGACGCCCGCCTGGTGGAGCGGGTGGAGGGCGGCGAGGCACCGCTGATGCGGATGGAGTTCCTCACCGACCCGCCGGTGCCCTTCGCGTACTACCAGTGGGAGCCCGAGGACTACGAGCGCGCGGCGCGCGCGGCGGGCTTCAGCGCGGTGCGGCGGCAGCCGACCCGCACCCCGCCGCCGGACGAGCGGTGGGACGCGGACTTCTGGCACGCCTACCGGCAGGCGCCGCGCAGCACGCTGCTGGTCTGCGACCGCTGAGGGGCGGGCTGACGTGCGTATCAGTACCGTCATCCTGCCCGTCCACCCCTGGCGCGAGGCGGCGGCGCTCTGGCGCCGCGCCGACGAGCTGGGGCTGCACGCCGCGTACACCTACGACCATCTGGCCTGGCGCGAGTTCCGCGACGGCCCCTGGTTCGGCACCGTCCCCACGCTGGCCGCGGCCGCCGCGGTCACGGAGCGGATCCGGCTCGGCCCCATGGTCGCCTCGCCCACCTTCCGGCACCCGGTCCCGCTGGCCAAGGAGGCGATGACCCTCGACGACATCTCCGGCGGCCGGCTGACCCTGGGGATCGGCGCGGGCGGCGCCGGGTACGACACCACGCTGCTGGGCCGGGAGCCGTGGCGGCCCCGGGAGCGCGCCGACCGCTTCGCGGAGTTCGTCGCCCTGCTCGACAAGCTGCTCACCCAGCCGACGACGACGTCCTACGGCACCCACTACTCGGCCGTCGAGGCGCCCATGCGCCCCGGCAGCACCCAGCGCCCCCGGCCGCCGTTCACGGTGGCGGCCACCGGGCCGCGCGGGCTGCGGCTGGCCGCCGCGCACGGCGACGGCTGGGCGACCTTCGGCAGCCGGGAGCGCGCCGCCGAGCAGTCCGGGGAGGCGGCGCTGGGGCCGGTACGGGAGCAGCTCGCGCGGCTGGCTCAGGCGTGCGCGGCGGCCGGACGGGACGTGGCGGAGCTGGAGCGGACGTATCTCACCGGGTTCACCCGGGACCGCTGGCTGGACTCGCCGGACGCGTTCGTGGACCTGGCCGGGCGCTACGCGGAGGCGGGGATGACGGAGGTCGTGCTGCCGTGGCCGCTGCCGGGCTCCCGCTACGAGTCCGACCCGCGCATGTTCGAACGCATCCTCTCCGAGGCCCCTCCCCAGCTGAAGTAAGAGGGAGCGCCCCGAAGGGGCGCGGGGAACTGCGCGAGCAACCACGACGCACCCGCAGCCCGCGAAGCACGGGCAGGGGCTGCCCCTCCCCGTACGTCGCGGACCGCAGGTGCCCCCATGGCTGGGCGCGCAGTTCCCCGCGCCCCTTCGGGGCGCCAGGGTTGAGGCGTTAACAACCGTCCCCGTCGTACATCATCCGCTCCCAGTCGGTGACGGCTCCGCAGAACCGCTCCCACTCCAGGGTCTTGAGCCGCAGGAACATGTCGGCCATCTCCGGGCCGAGGCCGCGCGTGACGGCCCGGTCCCCGGCGAACAGGTCCAGCGCCTCCTTCAGGGTCAGCGGCAGCGAGCCGAACGGGCCGGGCAGCGGCTCGGTTCCGGCGCGCCGGGGCGGTCCGGGGTCGATGCCCTGCGTCAGCCCGTCCTCCGCCGCTGCCAGCAGCACGGCGTGCGAGAGGTACGGGTTCACCAGGGAGTCCGGCGACTTGACCTCCAGCCGCCCGGAGGCGGGCAGCCGGACCGCGCAGGTCTTGTTGTCCATCCCCCAGTTGATCTCCAGCGGCGCGAACTGCCCGGTGTGGCAGTAGCGCTTGTAGGAGTTGACGGTGGGCGCCATCACGGCCGTGAACGCCGCCGCGTGGGTGAGGATGCCGCCGAGGGCGTGCTTGCCCGTCTCGGTGAGGTGCAGATCGGGGTTGTCCGGGTCGGCCAGGACGTTGTGCTCGCCGCGCCAGAAGCTGACGTTGTGGTGGCAGCCGTTGCCCAGCTTGTCGTCCTCCGGCTTGGGCATGAAGCTGGCCGTCGCGCCCATCTCCCGCGCGACCTGGCGGCAGATCTGCCGGTGCAGGATCAGCCGGTCCGCGGTGCGCTCGGCCAGGTCGTAGGCCCAGTTCAGCTCCAGCTGGCCGGGGTCCTCGCAGTTGCTCTCGACCATGTCCAGGCCCAGCGCCCTGCCGTACTCCATGACCCGCTGGTAGACCGGCCGCAGCTGCTCCATCTGCCCGATGTGGTACATCGAGTGCGGGGTGCCGGGCCGGTGCTCGGTGGACAGCCCCGGCATCCGCCAGCTGACCTCGGGCTCGCAGCCGCTGCGCATCACCAGGCCGGTCCGCTCGGTGAAACCGGCGTGCGTGCGGTGCAGATTGCCGCGTACGTCGACGGGCACCGGCCGGCCGCCCGCTCCGTCCGGCGCGTGGTCGGGCTCGTACATCCGGCAGAAGAAGAAGCCGGTCCTGTGGTCCCAGGGCAGCACGCCGAAGCTGTCCAGGTCCGGCAGCACCACGCACTCGCCGCGCTCCGGGCTGCCGCCCACCAGGGCGCCGCTGCTGTCGGCCTGGAGGTCCGCGACGACCCCGGGGTGCGCCTGGATGCCGTTCTCGACATTGCGCATGAGATGCCGCGCGGGCACCACCTTGCCGACGACGCGCCCGGTGAGGGTCACGATCTGGTAGTAGAGGTACTCCACTCCGGCCTCGGCGATTCGGGCCTTGACGCTTTTCACCGCGGCGTGGTCGGTGTTGAGTTCGCGGTGCTTGTCCAGCTCCGTGCGGGTGGCGGTAATCGTCATGCGCTCTCACTTCCGCTGCTACGGGGACGTCTCACAAGCTAACCCGGTAACCGGACGCTCGCGCGCCGAAGTCGGCCATAACCCGTTCGGCCGATATTCCGGGATCGTTTGTGCATCCGCCGTGCACGGTGGAATGACGGGGCTCCGGAGCGCTTTTCACCGACGGCTCCGGCTTGCAGGGGAAAAAGCGTGTGGGCACGGTGCCGGAGGCGGGTCCCGGGCGCATGGACATCGCCCCGTCCCGCGCAATCCCTTCTCTCCCGTCCCGCAAAAGGAGCGTGGGTTCCATGCCGCTACCGTCCCTGACCCGCCGTGGCCGCCAGCTGGGCGCCCTGCTCGACGAGGCAGCGGCCCGGCATCCGGCCAATGTGCTGATCCTCGACCACGAGCTGGACGCCGCTCCGGAACTCGGCCGCCGGGCCACGGTCGCCGAGGTGGCCGAGACCGTCGCCGAGCTGTCCTCGCGGATATGGGCCTCCGGGGTCCGCGCCGGGGACCCGGTGGTGGTCTACAAGTCGGACGGCTTCGACATCACCCTGCTCGCGCTCGCCGCAGCGCGGGCCGGCGCCGTACCCGTCCTGCTCTCCTCCGCGCTGGACGGCGAGACCGTGACGGCGCTGCTCCGCCGCACCGGGCGCCCCACCCTCGTCACCGACCAGGCCAAGCTGGACGGGGAGCTGCCGCCGTCCGTGACCGGGGAGACGGCGCGGGTGCTGCGCGTCGACGGCAGCGGGCCCGGCGCCGACGGCGTGGTCGCGCTGCCGGAGCTCGCAGGGGCCGAGCGCATCGCGCCGGTCGCCGCCGACCTCTCCGAGCCCGCGCTGATCACCCACACCTCGGGCACCACCGGCGTCCCCAAGCTGGCCGTGCAGACCGGGGCGACGCTGCGCGCCCGCTACCAGCTGCACGCCCGCTCGCTGGTCCCGCTGGTCCCCGGGCGCGAGACGCTCGCCATGCACATCTCCTTCGCGCACTCCCGGATGGTCAGCATGCTGTCGCTGGCGCTGCGCCGCGGCCTGCCCACGGTGGTGCTCTCGGACGAGAGCCCGGAGCACGTCGCCGACTACTTCGCACGGCTGCGGCCCGGCATCGTGGAGGCGCACCCCAACTCCTTCATGGCCTGGGAGCCGCTGGCCGACCACCCGCGCCGCCCGCTGGCCGGTGTCAAGCTCTTCAGCAGCACCTTCGACGCGCTGCACCCGCGCACCGTGCACCGCCTGCTGGGCGCCTCGGAGCGGCGCACCCCGCTCTTCGGACAGATGTACGGGCAGACCGAGTCGGGCCCCGCCGTCGGCCGCGTCTTCACCCGCCGCCGCTCCCCGCACGCCGACGGCCGCTGCGTCGGCTTCCCCTTCGCGGGCATGACGGCGGTGCGCGTCGTCAGCCGGAACGGACGGCCGCCCTCCGCCGACAACCCCGGCCATATCGAGGTGCGCGCCAAGGGCGGGTTCGTGACGTACCTGGGCGAGCGGGAGCGCTACGAGCAGCAGCTCGCGCCCGGCGGCTGGTGGCGGATGGGCGACGTCGGCTACCGCACCCGCTGGGGCTGCCTGCACGTACTCGACCGCGAGGTCGACGTCATCGACGACTTCTGCAGCACGCTGGAGGCCGAGGACCGGCTGCTCAGCCGGATGGACGAGCTGTCCGAGGTGGTCATCGTGCGCGGCGCGGACGGCACGCCCGTCCCCGTCGTGTGCACCCAGGACGACCGGCCGCTGAACGTGACCGCCTGGCGGGCCGCCGCCAGCTGCCTGCCCCCGATGGCCGACCCGGTGCACTGGCGCGCGGCGGAGCTGCCCAAGACGGCCACCATGAAGATCAAGCGCCGGGAGCTGGAGCGGGTACTGGCCGAGCGGCGGCAGGCCCCGACGCGGACGCGGTAGGGGGCGGCCGTGTCCGAGATGCGGGCCATCGTCAGACAGGGCGCGGCGGTACGGCTCCAGCGGATGCCGGTTCCGGTGCCGGACGCGGGCGAGGTGCTGATCCAGGTACGGGTCGCGGGCCTGTCCCGTACCGACGTGGACCCGCCCGCCGACGGCCCGGAACCGGATCCGGACCCCGTCGTCCTCGGCCGGGAGTTCACCGGCGTGATCGCGGAGCTGGCCGGGGACGTGCGCGGCTTCGCGGCCGGCGACCGGGTGGCCGTCATGCCGGACCTGCCCTGTCTGAGCTGCGAACGGTGCGCGGGCGGCGCCACCGAGTGCTGCCCGCGCGCCGAGCGGCTGGGGGCGGGGCGGCACGGCGCGTTCAGCGAGTTCGTGGCGGTCCCGGCGCATGTGGTGCACCGGCTGCCGGAGGCGCTGACCTTCCGCGAGGGCGCGTACGCCGAGCCCGTCTGCTCGGCGCTGGCCGTGCTGAAGGCCGACATCAAGCCGCCGGACCGCGGGCTCGTGCAGGGCGCGGGGCGGGTGGCGCGGCTGACGGAGCGGGTGCTGCGCAGCTACGGCTTCGACAGCGTCGAGGTGGGCGCCTCCCTCGCCGGCCTCCCCCGGGACGCCTACGACTTCGTCGTGGAGTGCGACCCCGGCGGGCCGGCCCTCGACGGCATGCTCCGGGTGGTGCGGCCCGGCGGCCGCATCGTGCTGCGGAGCCGCCCTGCGGGCCCGGTGCCCGTCGACCTGGCGGCGGCCGTCGGGAAAGAGGTGACCCTGCAGACGGTTTCCTACGGCACCTTTCAGGCGGCACTGGAATTCCTGGCGCAGGAGAGCGGGAAAATCGCGGATCTGCTGGGATGTGTGCGCCCGCTGGAGGACTTCGCGGAAATGTTCTCGGCTGAGCGGGAGAGCCAGCGGTTCAAGAGCTTCTTCTGCCCTGATTTCGGCGGGGTCGGCGCAGCCGAAATTGAGGCGTGGGGCCGATTGGTCCGCCCCGATTCCGGCGACCAACGCTGATTCCGGGCTGCCCCTCGCGGAGCGTTGCAGACTGCGGCTGTGCTGGGGGCTGGTCGCGCAGTTCCCCGCGCCCCTTCGGGGCGCACCAAGTTCGCGCGTCAACCATGTGCCCCGTCAGGGGCGCGGGGAACTGCGCGCCCGGCCACGACGCACCCGCAGTCTGCGACGCACCGCACGGGGCAGCCCGGAATCAGGCGGGAATCAGGCGGGCAACGGGGTGTCCCAGTCCAGCAGACGCCGCAGCGCGTCATCCAACTGGGAGAGGGCCCGCTGCGGACTGCGGGGCCACCCCCTGGCCGACGAGACGACCACCCGCTCCGGCGGCCCGCTCGCCGTGCGCATATGGCTCATCCCGATATTCCGCTCCACCCGCGGCCTGCGGTGCCGCTCGTACCGCGCGAGCCCCTCCGGCGCGCCCTGCGCGTCCCGGAGCGCCTTCGCCAGGATCACCGCGTCCTCCATCGCCATCGACGCGCCCTGGCCCGTCGCGGGCGACGCCGCGTGCGCCGCGTCACCGATCAGCACGGTGCGGCGGCCGCGCCACCGCACGCCGCGCGGCAGGTGCAGCGCGTTGGTCACCCTCAGCTCGCGCTCCGTCGCGGCCACGATGTCCGCGGCGCGCGTACGGTCGCCCGCCACCAGCGGCAGCAGCCGGTCGCGCCACGCGCGCGGCGGGTGCGTCGCGATGGCGTCCCGCGCGGCGGCGGGGCCGCGCACCCGTGCGAACCAGTAGGTCTCTCCGGCGGGCGAGCGCAGATGGCCGAAGTCCGCGCGGCTGCCGCGGATCATCGTGAGGGTCTCCCCCTCCGCGTCCGCGAGCCCGGCGTCGGCGGTGTAGCCGTAGAAGACGTACTGGCCCGCGTACTGCGGGCGGACGCCGGGGGCGAGATGCGCCCGGGTCGCCGAGCCCAGCCCGTCGGCGCCGACCAGGTAGTCGCCGTGCGCGCTGCTGCCGTCGGCGAAGACGGCCGTGACGCCCCGGCGGCCCTCGGCGACGGCGGCGAGCCGCGCGCCGTGCCGTACGGGGATCCCGCGCCGCCGCACCTCGCGCTGGAGCGCGGAGCCGAGGTCGGCGCGGCGCACACAGCGGTAGCGGGTCAGCTTCCGGCCGGGGCTGCCCAGCGGCACGGACGGCGACCGGGCGCCGCCCGCGTCCACCGCGCGCATGCCGGTGAGGGGGAAGCCGACGCCGCTGACCGCCTCGGCCGCGCCGATCTGGTCGAGGGCGTGGATGCCGTTGCTCGCCAGGGTGAGAAACGCTCCGATGTCCGCGCCCGTCACCGGGTGCGCCTCGTGGACGGTGACCTCGAAGCCCGCCCTGTGCAGCGCCAGCGCCGCCGCCGAGCCCGCGATACCGCCGCCGATGACCAGGATCATGCCGGTTCGCCTCCCTCCGTGCGCCGCCGCCCCTCGGCGGCGTGCCGTGCCAGGACGCGGTCGACGAGCCCGTCCGCCGCGCCCAGATAGCCCTCGGGGTCGAGCAGTTCGCCGGCCCGCAAGCCGTCGGCCGGCGTCCCGGGCAGCTCCCGGGAGAGCAGCTCCCCGAAGGAGCCCTGCCCGGCGGCGGCCCGCCGGGCGCAGTCCGCGAGCAGCCGCTTGGCCCCGGCCTTGCCCAGCAGCGGGGCGAGCACCGCGTTCAGCCGCTCGGCGACGACGGCGCCGCCGGTCAGCTCCAGATTGCGGCGCAGCGCAGCGGGGTGCACCTCCAGCCCCCCGGCCAGCTCCGCCGCCGTGTGCGCTGCCCCGCCCGCGAGCCGGAGCGCCTCGCGCAGCGGCTGCCACTCGGCGTGCCAGGCGCCGGGCGCCCGCTCGTCCTCGGCGAGCATGCTCTGGGCGAGGACGGAGGTGTACGCGGGGACCTGCCGGGCCGCCGAGACGATCAGCGTGGCCAGCACGGGGTTGCGCTTCTGCGGCATCGCGGAGGACACCCCGCGCCCGGTGGCGGCCGGCTCGGCGACCTCCCCGATCTCCGTACGGGACAGGGTCTGCACGTCCAGCGCGAACTTGCCCAGCGCGCCGGTGACGGCGTTCAGCGTTCCGCCGAGGTCGCACAGCGGCATCCGCAGGCTGTGCCAGGGGATCGGCGGGTCGGCCAGGCCCAGCTCCTGCGCGAAGCGGGCGGCGAGGGCCGGGCCGCCGGGCGGGGGCTGCCCCTCGCGGGGCGCGGCCGCGCGCGCGTACTCCTCGTACGCGGCCAGGGTGCCCGCCGCGCCGCCCAGTTGGGCGGGGAGGGCGCGGGCGGTGTCCCGTACCCGCGCGGCGGCGTCCAGTACGGAGCTGAGCCAGCCCGCCGCCTTCAGCCCGAAGGTGGTGGGCACCGCGTGCTGGCCCAGGGTGCGCGCCGCCATCGGGGTCCCGCGGTGGTCCCGGGCCAGCGCCGCGAGCGCGTCGGAGGTCCGGGCCAGGTCGCGCTCCACCGCGGCCAGGGCGCGCGCGGCGAGCAGCATGGCCGCCGAGTCCAGGATGTCCTGGCTGGTGCTGCCCAGATGGACGTGGACCGCCGCTTCCGGGTCGGTGTCGGCGACCGCCGCGGTGAGCCGGGGGACCAGCTCCACCACGGGGTTGGCCGCGCCCCGGGAGTCCCGGGCGAGCGCGGCGGTGTCGATCCGCGCCGAGCGCGCTGCCTTGGCCACGGCGTCCGCCGAGCGGGCCGGGATCACCCCGAGCGCCGCCTGCGCCCGCGCCAGCGCCACCTCGGCCTCCAGCATGGCGGCGACCCACGCCTCGTCGGACAGCAGCGCCTCCGGCCCGGTACCGGCCCGGACGGGGGCGAGCAGCCCGGAGTCCGTGCCGGGCGGCGGGGGCCCGGGATCGACGGCGTGTGACGGCGCGTCAGACATGCAGGTGCACCTCTTCGTCGGCTTCGGGGGGAGGGAGCCGTCCGGGGGGACCGGCGGCCAGGCACGCGCGGGCGATCGCGTCGGCGTCGCCGAGGATCACCGAGTCGACGCCGGGGCGGATCCCGGCGGCGGTGGCCCAGTGCACCGTCTCGGTGGGCACCCCGAACGCGAACCGGCTCGGGTGCGGCCGGCCGGCGGCGTCCACCAGGCGGCACGGCCGCGGGGTCACCGCCAGCCCGCCGGTGGGCAGCTGGCCGTCCGCGCGGGACGGCAGCGGGTACGGGCGGCACGCGCCGCGCGCCATCAGGTCCCGTACCAGCGGGTCGGCGGTGCGGCGGATGTCCACCTCGGGCAGCCGGGCCTCGATGAGCGTGGTCACCCGCAGCGCGGAGCCGGGCACCGCTGCGGAGCCGACGCCGAAGCCCCCGGGCAGCGGCACGACCGTCATCCCCGGCCCGAGCACCTCCACGACCCCGGCCTCGATCAGCGCGATCAGCTCCTCGATACGGGCCGGGGGCGGGCCGATGGAGACGAACGCGTTGAGCGGGGTGTACCAGGACCGCAGCTCGCACTCGTACGACTCGCCGGTGATGCCCGCGTGGTCCACGACGAGCCGCACCTCGTTGCGCAGGTCGCGGAGCACGTCGAGGGCGGCCTTCAGCGGGCCGCGCACGTTGCCGCGCCGCGCCTCGGCCAGGTCCCTCCGCAGATAGGCCAGCAGCCAGTTCCGGTAGTCGGCCGGGGCGCGGAAGGTGCGGTCGCCGTACGGCCGCAGCACCCGGTTCCAGTCCCACCGCTCGTCCCGGCCGATGCCGAACCGGCGCAGCACCCGCTCGTCCAGCGGCCCGTCGACCGGCAGCCCCGCGTAGCTGCGCAGGAACGCCTCCGCCTCGCGCCGGTGGCGGCGCTGCGAGACCAGCGTGTACAGATAGGCGGCGGTCACCTCGCGGTCGATCAGCGGCCACACATGCCGCGCGAACTCGATGGGCTCGCCGGACAGCCGCCGCTCGCGCAGCGCGGCGATCCGCTGCTGGGTGAGGATCACCGGCCAGTGGCGGCCGAAGGGGCCCTTCTGGTTCTCGCCGCGCGCGTGGTACGGAACGCCCCGCCGGGACCCGGCGTAGAGCCGGGGCTCCCGGCCGGAGGGCCGGTACCGCAGCCGGCCGCGCTCCCGGTGGAACTCCCCGTCGCGGCCGACGGTGAGCAACGCGAGGTAGTCGAAGAAGTTCAGCCCGAGTCCGCGCAGCGCGACCGGCTCGCCCGGAGCGACACCGGACAGGTCCGTCTCGGCGGGGCTGGCGGGCGGCAGGTAGCCCGGCGCGGCACCCGGGCCGACGGCACCCGGGCCGACGGCACCCGGGCCGGGGGCGCCCGGCGCGCTGGCGTGGTCGCGCAGCGCCGCCTCCTCCGTCCCGGGCACGAGCGGGGTGTCCAGGTGGCCCTGCGCGAGCACCACGCGGTCCACACGCAGCCGCGTCCCGTCGTCCAGGCCGAGGAGCTGCGTGCCGTCCTCGTCCTCGGTCAGCCGTACCGCGGTCGCGCGGTGCAGCCGGAAGGCGACCCGCTCCGGCGCGGTGCGCCGCACATGGTCCAGCACCCACACCAGGTAGTGGCCGTAGAAGGCCCGGGTGGGGTACGCGTTCGGGCCGAGCCGCGCCGCCTCCGCGCGCGCCCACTCCGGCAGCGGGTCCGCCGGCAGCGCGGACGGCGGCCCGCCGTGCGCGACGGCCCGCGCCCACTCGTACAGGCTCGGCCCGGGGCGGATCGGCCCGGCGCACCGCACGCTGCGGTCGGTGAACATGGTGACCTGCGAGGCCACCGTGTTCATCAGCAGCTCCCGCGGCTGGGTACGGCGCCAGACCCGGCCGCCCGCGCCCAGATGCGGATCCACCACGTGGACGGTGACCCGGCGGCGGGAGGCGGCGGCGTTGGCGGCGAGCCGCTCGACGACGGAGAGGCCACGGGGGCCGGCGCCGACCACGGCGACCTTCGGGTACTGGCACTCACCCATCCACGCGCTCCCTGTCAGTGGGGGAACCCGGCCAGTACATCCCGGCCCGCGGGGTGCCGCACGCCCGGATGGTCCAAGCTGGGGACATGCCACCGCCTGTGCCGCCCGCCGAGGCCCGCGAGCCCGTGCGGGGCGCTGTGGACACCGGATCCGGCGGACCGCGGCTGTCGTACCTCGACTTCGGGGGCCCCGGGCGCCCCCTCCTCGCCCTGCACGGCCACTTCGGCGCGGCCCTGACCTTCGCCCCGCTGGCCGCCCGGCTCGCCCCCGCCTGGCGGGTGATCGCCCCCGACCAGCGGGGGCACGGGCACTCGGAGCGGCCCGCCGGCGGCGACTTCTCCCGCGCCGGCTACGTCGCGGACGCGCTGGCGGTGCTGCGGCAGCTGGGCGTCGAGCGCGCCGCGGTGCTCGGCCACTCGCTCGGCGGCGTCAACGCCTACCAGCTCGCCGCCCGGCACCCGGAACGCGTCGACGCGCTCGTCGTGGAGGACGTGGGCGCCGAGGTCGACGACGACCTGTCGTGCTGCCTGGCCTGGCCGCGGCGCGCCCCGACGCGTACGGAACTGCTGGCCCGGCTGGGCGCATGGGCCCCGCACGCGGCGGACGCGGTGCGCGAGTACGCCGACGGGTGGGGGCCCGCGTTCGACCCGCGCGACATGGTCGCCTCGCAGCGGCAGCTCAACGGCGACCACTGGGCGGACTGGCTGGGCTCCGGGTGCCCCGCGCTGCTCGTACGGGGCACCCGGAGCGGGGTGCTGGGCGCTGCGCGGGCCCGCGAGATGGTCCGGCGACGCCCCGGAACCCGCCTCGCCGAACTGGATGCCGGGCACGCGGTGCACGCCGGGGCCCCGGAAGAGTTCGCGCGGGTGGTCACCGGGTTCCTCTCAGGGGCGCGGGGAACTGCGCGCGCAATCGGTACGCGCCAGCAGTCCGCGACGCACGGGTAGGGGCTGCCCCTTCCCGGCCCTCGCGGGCTGCGGGCTACGTCTCGCGCACCAGGCGCCCCCTCTTGCATACGGGAGCCGAAGGCGGAAGCTGGGGGCATGCGTATCGCACTGGCCCAGATCACGGCCGGCCCCGAGCCGGAGCACAACCTCGCCACCGTACGGAAGGAGACGCGGCGCGCCGTGGACGACGGAGCCCGCGTCGTCGTCTTCCCCGAGGCCACCATGGCCTGTTTCGGGACACCGCTGACCGCCGTCGCCGAACCGCTCGACGGGCCCTGGGCCAGCGAGCTGCGCGCCATCGCCCGGGAGGCCGGAGCGGTCGTCGTCGCGGGCATGTTCACCCCGGCGCCGGACGGCCGCGTCCGCAACACCCTGCTGGCCGCCGGCCCCGGCGTCGACGCCTCCTACGACAAGATCCACCTGTACGACGCCTTCGGCTTCACCGAGTCCAGCACCGTGGCACCGGGCTCGGAAGTGGTGACGATCGACGTCGACGGCGTCCGTATCGGCCTCGCCACCTGCTACGACGTCCGCTTCCCCGAGCTGTTCCGGGCGCACGCCGACGCGGGTGCCGTGGTCTCGCTGCTGCCCTCCTCCTGGGGGACGGGGCCGGGCAAGCGGGAGCAGTGGGAGCTGCTGGTCCGGGCGCGGGCGCTGGACGCCACCGTCTGGCTGGCCGCCGTGGACCAGGCGGCGCCGGGCGATCCGGAGGTGCCGTCCGGGCCCGTCGGCATCGGGCACAGCGCCGTCGTCGCGCCGGACGGCACGGTGCGGGAGCGGCTGGGCACCGGCCCCGAACTGCTCCTGGCCGACCTCGATCTGACGGAGGTCCCGGCGGTCCGGGACCGGATCGCCGTACTGTCCAACCGCCGCCTGTGACATGTTGTTACGGTCGGGGCATGGGTGAGGGGGGAGAG
>NZ_JAAKZZ010000161.1 GCF_011045075.1 Streptomyces boncukensis | reverse complement strand
ACTCGAACGACGACGCACCCATGATTGCAACATCTCCCGCTCAGCATCAGTCAGCACAACAGGCGGGATCTTCGGTCCAGGACGACTCACACCAGACCAACGACGAATCTCCGACTCAGGACACTAGGTGTGTTGTCCGGCGGATCATGGTTGCCCTCTGTCGGGGCAGCCGGGTCCGGGCTGCCCCTGCCCGTGTCCTGCGGTCTGCGGCTGGGTTGTGGCCGGTCGCGCAGTTCCCCGCGCCCCTGAAGCGCCCCGCAGGGGCGCGGGGAACTGCGCGAGCAGCCACAGCGCGCTCGCACCCTGCGACGCGCAGCAAGGGGCAGCCCCTGCCCAGCCCCCGAAGAGGCCGGCGGAACGACGCCGGGCACCCCGGACCGGCCTACGCCGAGCGGCGGCGGCGCCGGAACAGCAGGCGGGGCACTCCCGCGGGCATCGGCCGCCGCGTCACCGCCCCGCTGGGCAGCGGCGGCGCCGCGTGCGAGGCGTCGGGCATCGCCCCGGGCTTCTCCCGTACCGGCCCCGCCGGCTCCAGGCGGAGCACCCGGCACTCGCGGGCCCAGCGCTCGGTGACGGTCTCGGCGTCGGGTGCGTTCAGCCGCTTGCCCTTCAGCTCGGCGGCCGCCGCCTCCCACTCCGTGCTGCCGGGCGCGAGCTCTCGCACGTGTGCGGGCCACGTCACCAGCCGTCCGCCCTTGTCCTTGCTGCGCACGGTCACCGTGGCCGTGCCGCCGTCGGAGAGCGCCAGCCCCTCCAGCGGCTGCTCACCGCCGCCCGGCACGGCACCGGCTGCACCGGCTGCATCGGCGGCATCGGCTGCACCGACGACGTGTGCCGCCCCCTCGTGCCAGACGTGCCACAGCGCCCGCGCCGGGCCCTGCGGCCCGCGCACCCAGATGAGCCCCGACTTCTTGGTGGCCTCCTCGACCAGCGCCCGGTCGAGCGGGGTCTCCGGCGTCCGCGTCGTCATGACGGCAGGTTACAGCCAGTCGTTGCGTTTGAAGCCCCGGTGGATCGTGTAGCAGATGCCGACGATCAGGGCGAGCACCGCGGGGTAGCCGTACTTCCACTTCAGCTCCGGCATGTACTCGAAGTTCATGCCGTAGATTCCCGCGATCATCGTGGGCACCGCGAAGATCGCCGCCCAGGCGGTGATCTTCCGCATGTCCTCGTTCTGCGCGACGGTGGCCTGCGCGAGGTTGGCCTGGAGGATGGAGTTGAGCAGGTCGTCGAAGCCGAGCACCTGCTCGTTGACCCGGTTGAGGTGGTCGGCGACGTCCCGGAAGTACTTCTGGATGTCCGGGTCGATCAGCCGCAGCGGCCGCTCGCTGAGCTGCTGCATGGGCCGCAGCAGCGGGGTGACGGCCCGTTTGAACTCCAGCACCTCCCGCTTGAGCTGGTAGATGCGCCCGGCGTCGCCGCCCCGGCGGCCGGTGCCTCCTCCCCCGCGCGCGGAGAACACATCGATCTCGACCTCGTCGATGTCGTCCTGGACGGCGTCGACGACCGCGAGATAGCCGTCCACCGTCTGGTCGGCGATGGCGTGCAGCACGGCGGACGGGCCCTTGGACAGCAGCTCCGGGTCGTCCTCCAGCCGGTGGCGCAGCGCGCGCAGCGAGCCCTGGCCGCCGTGCCGGACGGTGATGATGTAGTCCCTGCCGGTGAAGCACATGACCTCGCCGGTCTCCACCACCTCGCTGCTGGCGGTGAGTTCGGCGTGCTCCACGTAGTGGATCGTCTTGAAGACGGTGAACATGCTCTCGTCGTACCGCTCCAGCTTCGGCCGCTGGTGCGCGTGTACCGCGTCCTCGACGGCGAGCGGGTGCAGTCCGTACTCCTGCGCGATACCGGAGAACTCCTCCTCCGTCGGCTCGTGCAGGCCGATCCAGACGAAGTCCCGGCGTCCGCCGCCTTCCGCCGCGCGGACCCTGCGCAGGGCCTGGGCGGGGTCCAGCTGCTCGCGCGTACGGCGCCCCTCGCGGTAGACGGCGCAGTCCACCACGGCGCTGCAGGCGGCCTCCACGGCGCCGGCGGAGTCGTACCGGGCGCGGGGGTCCCTGCGGAGCGCGGGGCGCACGGCCGCGCGCAGCTCTCGGATCATCGACATTGGGGCTCCTTCACGGTGCCGTGCCATGCCGCCGGTGTCGGCCGAGGGGCACGCAACGCTGCCCGGAACGGGGGCCTACGGCCGTGCTGTCGGGCACGGATGGCCGGAGGTCCGCAAAGCGGGCACCGCGCGCGGGGCGGCCGCGGCGACGGCATTCGCTGACAGACGGATCAAGCGAAGCTCAGGCGCCCTTCCGTCGTGCGCACCCTGAGACGGAAAAACCCCCCGAGGAGGTTTCACCGCGCGGCCCGTGGGGATTCAGGGCCTCAGGCGTGGGGACGCTGCCGGATCGGAAGAGCGGTTGGTACTACACGGTCGACTCGGATCCATGCCAGTCCCACCTCCTCCGGCCGGGCCCCCGTGGGGGATGATCTCAACACACCTTGACCAGCAGTCAACGGTAGCACTGGGCGAACCGCCCACTTGCCGGATTCGGTCGATCCAGGTGCCTCTTTGCCGTGTTCTTACGCGATCTATGCTCGCGGGATGGCAGACGTTCTCACGCTCGTCGAAGACCGGCTCCGCGCCGCGCTGGGCGAGCCCGACGCCCGCGCCTCGGTGACCTTCCTGGGCACCGAGCGGATCGAGGTGCTGCGCTTCCCGGACGCCGCCTCGTCCGTGGTCCGGTACGCCACCCGGGGGATGTCCGCGGCGCCGATGACCGATCCGGCCCAGGCGCTGGCCGACCCGGAGCGCGGTCCGCGGGCCGAGCTCGTCCTCTCCCTGCGCGCCGACGGGGCCGACACCGACAAGGTGCTGCGCCCGCTCGCCGTACTCGCCGCTTCGCCCCAGGTCGAGGGGGTCGTGGTGGCGCCCGGCAGCGCCCTGGACACCGGTGAACCGCTGTGGCCCGCCGCGCCCTTCACCTCCGTCCTGGTGGGCCGTCCCGGCGGGCTGGTGGAGGACCTGCCCCTGGACCCGCCCAGGGAGCCGGTCCGCTTCTTCCCGCTGCTGCCGATGACCCCCAACGAGGCGGCGTGGAAGCGGGTGCACGGGGCCGAGGCCCTGGAGCAGCGCTGGCTCCAGCACGGTACGGACCTGCGGGCTCTGCAGCGCGGCAGCGTGCCGCTGTAGCGTGCCGCCGCAGCAGGACGCTGCGGAGCCGGGCGCCGCGGAGCCGGGCGCCTCAGCGTGCGGGCGCCGGGCTGAGGGTCCGCTCTTCGAGGAGTTCCTCGGCCTCCGTCGCCAGGGCCCGCCGGCGTACGCCCACGATCGCGGCGCCCACCAGCGCCGCACCGGCCGCGACCACGAACGGGATGTGGACGTCGGTCCACTCCTCGATCTTCGGCGCCAGGTACGGCGCCGCCGCGGCGGCGAACCAGCGGACGAAGTTGTAGCCCGCGCTCGCCACCGGGCGCGGCGCGTCCGAGACCCCCAGGGCCAGCTCCGTGTAGACGGTGTTGTTCACCCCGATGAAGGCGCCGGAGACGACGGTGCCGGCGACGGCGGCGGTGTGGCCGCCGTAGCCGAGCACCAGCAGGTCGGCCGCCATCAGGATCAGTGAGCCGCCCAGCACCCGCAGGGAGCCGAAGCGCTCCTGCAGCCGGGGTGCGACCAGCACGGAGAAGACGGCGAGCAGCACACCCCAGGCGAAGAACACGGCGCCCGACCGGTACGGCGACATGTCCAGCACAAACGGCGTGAACGCCAGCACCGTGAAGAACGCGTAGTTGTAGAAGAACGCCGAGGCCGCCGCCGAGGCCAGTCCGCCGTGCCCGAGCGCCTTGACGGGGTCCAGCAGCCCGGTCTTGCGCGCGGGCCTGGGCTGCTCCTTGAGGAGCACCGTGATGGCGAGGAAGCCGATGGCCATCAGCACGGCCGTGCCGAAGAACGGGAAGCGCCAGCTCGCGTCGCCGAGCACCGCGCCCAGCAGCGGGCCGCAGGCCATGCCGAGGCCGAGCGCCGACTCGTACAGCAGGATCGCCGCCGCGCTGCCTCCCGCGGCGGCTCCCACGATCACGGCCAGCGAGGTGGAGACGAACAGCGCGTTGCCCAGCCCCCAGCCGGCGCGGAAGCCGACCAGCTCGCCGACGGAGCCCGAGGTGCCGGAGAGCGCCGCGAAGACGACGACCAGCGCGAGCCCCGTCAGCAGCGTCTTGCGGCCGCCGATCCGGCTGGAGACGAAGCCGGTGACCAGCATCGCCACGGCGGTGATCAGGAAGTACGAGGTGAACAGCAGGGAGACCTGGCTCGGGCCCGCGTCCAGTCCCTTGGCGATCGAGGGGAGGATCGGGTCGACCAGTCCGATGCCCATGAACGCCACGACGGAGGCGCCCGCCGTCGCCCACACGGCCATGGGCTGGCGCAGGATACTGCCGCCGCCCTCGTCGAACGGATCACCACTCATGCCTGGTCGCTCCTCTGTGTCGCAGGTGTCGCAGGTGTCGCACCGCCAAAGTCATTGACAGCTACACACAATAAATTAGCGAAGCTAAATAATGCAAGCTACACGTATATCGTGCCGCGGCGCCTCCGGCCGGGTGATCGTCCTTGACGCGGGGGCGGGCTGGTAGGACCGTTAAGGCTCATGAGGGGCGATCCCAGTTGCCCGAAGTGCGGAAGCCGGGTCAGGGCACCCGGCCTCTTCGCCGACACCTGGCAGTGCGGTGCACACGGCCCGGTGCATCCGCTCCAGCCGGTCATCCCGCCCAGCGTCGAGGCGCTCGGCGTGGTCGTCGGCCGGGCCCGGGTGCCGGTCTGGATGCCGTGGCCGCTGCCGGTGGGCTGGCTGTTCACGGGCGTCGCGTCCGCGGGCGACGACAGAACCGGGGGGCGCGCCACCACCGTCGCCTGCTCCGGGCCCGGACCGCTCGGCGGTCCGGGCGAGCTGCTGCTGGTCGCCGAGGAGCTGGGGGTGGGGCTCGGCGCGCGGTTCGCCGGGATCGAGGGCCCCGACCCGGGGCCCGGTATCTGCGTCGACCGGCCGCCGCACGTGAAGGTGCTGGCGGCGGGGCGGCCCACGCCCCTGTGGCACGTCGAGGGTACCCCGGACGACCGCGCCGTGTTCGCCGGGGAGGCGCGCGGCCTGTGGCTGTGGGCGATCGTCTGGCCCGAGCAATCCGGGCTGCTGCTCTACGACGAGCTGGTGCTCACCGACCTGCGGGACGCCGGCGCCGAACTGGACCTGCTGCCCTGCGGCGCCCTCTCCCCCCGGCTGCTCGGCTGACGGCGGGTCCGGGCGCCGGGACGTCCGGGCGTCGGGGTGTCCGGGCATCCGGGCGGAGTGGAGCGCGCTCCCGGGCGGCTATTCTGGGAACGCCCGTGCGTAGCCGTCCCCGGAGAGAGCCCCCTGCCGTGCGCATCGATCTGCACACCCACTCCACCGCCTCCGACGGCACGGACTCCCCGGCCGAGCTGGTCCGGCACGCCGTGGCAGCGGGGCTGGACGTGGTGGCGCTGACCGACCACGACACCGTCGGCGGGCACGCCGAGGCCCGGCGCGCCCTCCCCGCCGGGCTCACCCTCGTCCCCGGCGCCGAGCTCTCCTGCCGGCTGGACGGCGTCAGCCTGCACATGCTGGCCTACCTCTTCGACCCCGCGGAGCCGGAACTGGCCCGCGAGCGCGAGCTGGTGCGGGACGACCGCGTGCCGCGCGCCCGTGCCATGGTCGCCGAGCTGCGCGAGCTGGGCGTGCCGGTCACCTGGGAGCGGGTCGCCGAGATCGCGGGGGACGGCTCCGTCGGCCGCCCGCACATCGCCTCCGCGATGGTGGAGGCGGGCGTCATCGCGACGGTCTCCGACGCCTTCACCGAGGAGTGGATCGCGAACGACGGACGCGCGTACGTCCCCAAGCACGAGCTGGACCCGTTCGACGCGCTGCGGCTGATCAAGGGGGCGGGCGGCGTCGCCGTCTTCGCCCACCCGCTCGCCGCCAAGCGCGGCCAGACTGTGCCGGAGAGCGCCATAGCCCGGCTGGCCGCCGCGGGGCTCGACGGCGTGGAGGCCGACCACGCCGACCACGACCCCGCCACCCGCGCCCGGCTGCACGGCCTCGCCGCCGAGCTGGGCCTGCTCGCCACCGGGTCGAGCGACTACCACGGGGACCGCAAGGCGGTCCGCCTCGGGGACTTCACCACCCACCCCGACGTCTACGCCGAGATCGCGGCCCGCGGCTCAGGTGCCCGGCCCGTCACGGGCTGACCCCGCCGTCCGACCGCCCCTCGCTGCACCTCCCGAGGCACCACTGTGTTCGACTTCGCCCTCTTCGGGTCCGTTTTTGTCACGCTTTTTGTGATCATGGATCCGCCCGGTATCACGCCCATCTTCCTCGGACTGACCTCCGGGCGGCCCGTCAAGACCCAGCGCACCATGGCGCTGCAGGCCGCCGTCGTCGCCTTCGGCGTCATCACCGTCTTCGGCATCTGCGGCCAGCAGATCCTCGACTATCTGCATGTCTCCGTCCCCGCGCTGATGGTCGCGGGCGGGCTCCTGCTGCTGCTCGTCGCGCTCGACCTGCTCACCGGCAAGAACGACGAGCCCACCCAGACCAAGGACGTCAACGTCGCGCTCGTCCCGCTGGGCATGCCGCTGCTGGCGGGGCCCGGCGCCATCGTCTCCGTCATCCTCGCCGTACAGCACGCCGACGGCTGGGGCGGTCAGCTCTCGGTCTGGTCGGCGATCGTCGCCATGCATCTGGTGCTGTGGCTGGTGATGCGCTACTCGCTGGTCATCATCCGGATCATCAAGGACGGCGGGGTCGTGCTGGTCACCCGGCTGTCCGGGATGCTGCTGTCGGCCATCGCGGTGCAGCAGATCGCGAACGGCGTCACCCAGTTCATCCAGGGCAAGGGCTGAGCTCGCGCCAGAAGGCGGTCAGCGCTTCCGCGGTCGTGCGCGGCCGCTCGGCGTTCGGCGAGTGACCGGTGCCCGGGACGGCGGAGCGGCGCGCTCCGAGCCGCAGGGCCATCGCGTCGAGCTGCGGCACCGGCCAGGCGTCGTCCACGCTCCCCGAGACGACATGGACGGGCAGCGGGAGAGCCGCCAGCTCGTCCGTCCGGTCCGGCTCGCCGATCAGCTGCCGCCCGCCTGCGACGAGCTGCGCGGGGACGTTCGCGAGCCAGCGGCGGCGCAGAAACGCGTCGATGTCCGGCGGGACCCGGGCACCGGGGCCGTCCGGACCGGCCCCGTCGGGATACGGCGCCTGCCCGGCCTCCGCCGGGGACTGGTCCAGCTCCCGCATGGCCTGCCAGACGGCCTCCATGCTCATCGAGCCCAGCGCGGACAGCAGCAGCGTGACGCGCTGCTGCTGGGACGCGGAGACGGCGGCGGGGCCGCAGCTCATCAGGGTGAGCGAGGCGAAGCGCTCCGGGGCGCGCAGCGCGGCGGCACGGGCGACGAGGCCGCCCAGCGAGTGCCCCAGCAGATGCGGAGGCGACCCGGGGACCGTGGCGGCCGCGCCGGGCTCGCCGGCCGTGGTCAGCGCCCCCGCCAGGGCGAGGGCGTCCAGGGCCAGCTCCGACTGGGCGTACGCCTGCTCGGAGTCCGGCCCTCCGGTCTCGTACTGCCCGCGCGGATCCACCGCCACCGCCCGGAACCCGGCGTCGGCGAGCGGCGCCAGCAGCCCGATGAAGTCCTCCTTGCTGCCCGTGAAGCCGGGCAGGAGGAGGGCGGTGCCGCGCTCCGGGGCACCGCACTCCTGTACGGCGAACTCGCCCCGCGCGGTGCTCAGGCGGTACGCCCGCGCCCCCGCGGGGAGGTCGAGAAACGGCGGCCTGCTCATGTGCGGAGACGCTACCCGCGACCTGCGGCGGACAGCCAGGGCGGCCCCTGCTCGGCAGGGACGGCAAGGGGCGGCCCCTGCTCGGCAGGCGGCCGCCCCCGCTCCGGACCTTCGCGGGCCCGGATCAGCTCTCGGTGGGCTGGGAGCCGCTCGACCGCGTGCGTCGGCGCCGCCGCGGCTTCGCGGCCGGCGCCCCCTCCGCCGCCGCGCCCTCGGCCTCCGCCGCGGCCGCGCTCACCGGCGCACCGGCCCGCGTGCGGCGCCGCCGCCGCGGCTTGCGCGCCGTCGCTCCTGCGGTGTCCGACCCGCCCGGTGCGGAGCCGGTCCCCTCGGCGGGGGCCGGAGCGGAGCCGGAGCCGTCCGCCGCCGCGGGCTCCTGTGCGCCGTCCGTGTCCTTGCGGAGGGCACCGCGGGTGCGCCGCCGCTGCCGTGGCGCCCTGGTCCGCGGTCGCTCGGAGCGCCCGGCGTCCGGGCGCCCGCCGCGGGAGCGGGACGCGCCCGTCTCGCCGAGGTCCTCCACCTCCTCGGCTTCCAGCCCCGCGCGGACCCGCTCGGCGCGCGGCAGCGTGCCCTTCACGCTCTCCGGGATGTTCAGCTGCGCATAGAGGTGCGGGGAGGTGGAGTACGTCTCGTCGGGGTCGTTGAAGTCCAGGTCGAGCGCCTTGTTGATCAGCTGCCAGCGCGGGATGTCGTCCCAGTCCACCAGGGTGACGGCGGTGCCGGAGGCCCCCGCGCGCCCGGTGCGGCCGATGCGGTGGAGGTAGGTCTTCTCCTCCTCCGGCGACTGGTAGTTGATCACATGGGTGACACCGTCCACGTCGATGCCGCGCGCGGCGACATCCGTGCACACCAGCACATCGACCTTGCCGTTGCGGAACGCGCGCAGCGCCTGCTCGCGCGCCCCCTGGCCGAGGTCGCCGTGCACGGCGCCCGCCGCGAAGCCGCGCCGGGAGAGCTGCTCGGCGACGTCCGCCGCCGTGCGCTTGGTCCGGCAGAAGATCATCGCGAGGCCGCGGCCCTCCGCCTGGAGGATGCGGGAGACCATCTCCGGCTTGTCCATCGAGTGGGCGCGGAAGACGTGCTGTGTGGTGTTCGCCACAGTCTGGCCCTCGTCGTCCGGCGCGGCGGCGCGGATGTGCGTGGGCTGGTTCATATAGCGCCGCGCGAGCGAGATCACCTGGCCCGGCATCGTCGCCGAGAAGAGCATCGTCTGGCGCCGGGCGGGCAGCATCTCGATGATCTTCTCGACGTCGGGCAGGAAGCCCAGGTCGAGCATCTCGTCGGCCTCGTCCAGCACGAGGGCGCGGACGGCAGAGAGCCGCAGCTTCTTCTGGCCCGCCAGGTCCAGCAGCCGGCCGGGGGTGCCGACGACCACGTCGACGCCCTTCTTGAGGGCTTCGACCTGGGGCTCGTAGGCGCGCCCGCCGTAGATCGACAGCACCCGGACATTGCGGACCTTGCCCGCCGTCTGGAGATCGTTGGTGACCTGCTGGCACAGCTCGCGGGTGGGGACGACGACCAGCGCCTGGGGGGCGTCGGTCAGCTCTTCGGGCGCGGCGCGGCCCAGCTCGACGTCCGCGGGGACGGTGACCGACTCCAGGAGGGGGAGGCCGAAGCCGAGCGTCTTGCCGGTGCCGGTCTTCGCCTGGCCGATGACATCGGTGCCCGCGAGGGCGACCGGAAGCGTCATCTCCTGGATGGGGAACGGGGTCATGATGCCGACGGCCTCAAGGGCCTCGGCTGTCTCGGGGAGAATCCCGAGCTCTCGGAACGTCGTGGACAGGATGATTGCCTCTTCTGTGTGACGCGCGAGCCAGGGCGGCTGCGCTGTCCGCTGGGCGGCCCAGCGGAGCGAGGAGAGGGTCGTAACCGTGCCGAAGCGGCCGTCGTCGGCCCGCTCCGTGGCGCGGGACCACTGGCTCTCGCTCAAGCGCCCTACTCGCGCGAGCGGTCCCTCTCAGCGCCGGGCCGTGCCGGGGAGCACGGACCTGGCAGAGGGCTGTCAGGTCGGAGCCGATCGGGCCACCGACCGGGCATCCGCATTGCATGCGTCGAGCCCACCTGTTCCAGTGGACCCACTAGCACTGTACCCCGGATCCGCGCATGTGTACCGGGGCAATTGTTGTGTACGAGTTCCCGGGCGGTCTCCAGGGGCGCCGCACCGGCCCCCGCGGCCCCGGGGCTGGGGGCTTCCGCACCAGGCGGCGAGGGCTATGGTGCGGAGTATGCAGACGTCAGACAAGACCCCCGCCGAGCGCGCCGGGCGCGTGGCGGCTCCCGGAGAGCCCGCGCCCACCGGGATCGCCACCCAGGACTGGGCGAGCGCCTCCGCCGATCCCACCTACCGGGCGGCGGTCATCGACCTGCTGGGCGCGCTGGCCTATGCCGAGCTGGCGGCCTTCGAGCGGCTCGCCGAGGACGCCAAGCTGGCCCCGTCGCTCGCGGACAAGGCGGAGCTGGCGTCCATGGCCTCGGCGGAATTTCATCATTTCGAGCAACTGCGGGAGCGGCTCTCGGCGATCGACGCCGACCCGACGGCCGCGATGGAGCCGTTCGCCGCCGCGCTGGACGCCTTCCACCGGCAGACCGCGCCGTCCGACTGGCTGGAGGGCCTGATCAAGGCGTATGTCGGGGACTCCATCGCCTCCGACTTCTACCGCGAGGTCGCCGCACGGCTGGACGCCGACACCCGCGGGCTGGTGCTGGGCGTCCTGGAGGACTCCGGCCACTCCAGCTTCGCCGTGGAGAAGGTGCGCGCCGCGATCGAGGCCGACCCGCGGGTGGGCGGCAGGCTCGCGCTGTGGGCCCGGCGGCTCATGGGCGAGGCGCTCTCGCAGGCACAGCGGGTGGTCGCGGAGCGGGACGCGCTCTCGACCATGCTGGTGGGCGGGGTCGCCGACGGCTTCGATCTGGCCGAGGTCGGGAAGATGTTCTCCCGGATCACCGAGGCCCATACGAAGCGGATGGCTGCCCTCGGGATGGCTGCCTGACGCCGGGCACCGCACGGGCGGCCGTTCCGGCTGTTCCGGCCGCTCCCGCAGGCCCCGTGGATCCCGCCGGCCCCACTCTTCCCAGCGGCCGGACGACCGGCTGCCGGCCGGCCCGCGGCTCGGCGTCCACGCGCAGCAGCAGGGACAGTATGGCCGCGCTCACGGCCAGCGCGCACAGCAGGGACACGGCCAGCCGGCCGGGGCCGAGCACAACGGCGCTGACAACCCCGCCCAGCAGGGCGGCGACGGCTCCGGTGGAGAGCACGAGCGCGCGGTGCGGGAGCCGTCCGGGCAGCCGCCTGGTGGCGGCGTGGGCCAGCAGCAGGCCGAGCGCCGCCGATCCGATGGCCTCCCAGATCACAGGCACCTCCGGTGCTTCGAGCACGGTGCAAATCGGTCGTTCCGGTACTCCCCATCACAGGAGGAGCTGAAACGGCGGCCCCGGGAGCAATCCCGGGGCCGCCGTGGGGTTTTCCGATCTTCATATCCGGCACGCGGATTCCGCTCTCCGCTCCGGTCGGGGCGTCAGATCGCGCCGAAGCCGACCTTGCGTCCCGACGGCTCTCCGATCTCGACGTACGCGATGCGGTCCGCGGGGACCAGAATCTTGCGGCCGTGCTCGTCCTCCAGCCCGAGCACCGAGGAGTCGCTGCCCAGTGCCGACGAGACCGCGCTCTCCACCTCGTCCGGAGTCTGCTTGCTCTCGATGACGATCTCGCGGGGCGCGTGCTGCACGCCGATCTTGACCTCCACGGCTATGTCCCTCCGACGGTCCGGGTCGTGGTGCGCGGCCAGCCGCGCCGTACGGAAGCAACAGTAGCCCGGCGTGCGGACGAGTCGTTCACCGTGGTCCACGCCCGGAGCGAACAACCGGACGCCGGGCGGCGCACCGGCGCGCCGCCCCGGCCGGCCCTCACTGCAGCGGGAAGCCCGCGATACCGCGCCAGGAGAGCGAGGCCATCAGCTTGGCCGCCGCGTCCCGCGGGATCCTCTGGCCCGCGCCCAGCCAGTACCGCGCGGTGATCTGGGCCATGCCGCACAGGCCGACGGCGAGCAGCATCGACTGCTCGGTGGGCAGCTTGGTGTCCTCGGAGATGACCTCGCTGACCGCCTGCGCGCAGTCCAGGCTCACCTTGTCCACCCGCTCCCGCACCGCGGGCTCGTTGGTCAGGTCGGACTCGAAGACCAGCCTGAACGCGCCGCCCTCGTCCTCGACGAACGCGAAGTAGGCGTCCATGGTCGCCGCGACCCGCTGCTTGTTGTCGGTGGTCGATGCCAGCGCCGTGCGCACGGCCTGGAGCAGCGCCTCGCAGTGCTGGTCGAGCAGCGCGAGATAGAGCTCCAGCTTGCCCGGGAAGTGCTGGTAGAGCACCGGTTTGCTGACGCCGGCACGGTCGGCGATGTCGTCCATCGCCGCCGCGTGATAGCCCTGCGCGACGAAGACCTCCTGAGCGGCTCCCAGGAGCTGATTGCGTCGGGCCCGGCGGGGCAGACGCGTGCCGCGAGGGCGCGCCTCGGTCTGCTCGATGGCTGTCACGCCGCCTCCCTGTCGTTCTGAGCGCGAATTGCGCTGCGCCGCCATCGTACTTTTCGGTAACAGCAGTGTGTGCGGTGCGGGCGGAGAATTTCACAGGCCGGGACGCCCCCGCGGCGGGTTCCGGGCGCTCTGCCGGGCGGCCGCAGGGGCGCCCGCGCGGCCGTCACCGGTACTCGTCGTCGTTGAGTTCCACCACGCGTGCCTGGTCGGCGGCGTCGGCCGGGTCCGCCTCCGTCAGGCCGCGGTCGGCCATCGGGGAGTCGCGGTGCTGCAGCAGATCCGTGTGCTGTTCGGCGGCGTCCTCCTGCGGGGTCTCGAACCCGCCCGGCTCCTCCTCGTCGGGCTCGTCCTCGTATGCGTCCTCGATGGCCTCGGGCTCGGTGGGATCCACGGACATGTCAGCTCCCCTTTCCGGGGCGAGCGCTCTTCCTTCGAGTCCTTCGAGCGTAGAAGCCCCTGGCGGGCGGTGCACTCCTGGCCCGGCGGCACGGCCGGCAGGCGCGGCGTACCGCCCGGCGTACCGCAGGGTGTACCAGAACCGTACGAGGCCGGAACGCCGTTCCCAAGACCGTGCGTTCCCGCCTGTGAGAGTGAACACGGGAGGAGGTGCGTGATCGTCTCGTAACATTGCCCCATGTCGTCGACCGAACAGCCGGAGATGCGCACCGCACCGTCCCGCTCCGGCGCCCCGTTCCCGGCCTCCCGGGTCGCCGACGGGGAGACGCTCCGCACGGTACGGCTCCCCGGGCTGACGCTCGCCGTGCGGGCTCTGCACGAACGTTCCGGTACGCCCGCCGGGCAGCGCGCGGGCGGCCCGCGCGAGCCCGTGCTGTACGTGCACGGACTGGGCGGCTCCTCGCAGAACTGGTCGGCCCTGATGCGCGCCCTGGCCGCGGATGTGGACGGCGAGGCGGTCGACCTCCCCGGCTTCGGCGACTCACCGCCGCCGGACAGCGGCGACTACTCGGTGTCCGGGCACGCCAGAGCGGTCGTGCGCTACCTCGACGCGGCGGCGCGCGGCCCGGTCCACCTGGTCGGCAACTCGCTGGGCGGCTCCGTCGCGACGCGGGTGGCGGCCGTACGCCCCGACCTGGTGCGCACCCTCACGCTCATCTCGCCCGCCCTTCCGGAGATCCCGCCGCAGCGCGGCACCGTCCCGACGGTGCTGGTCGCGGTGCCCGGAGTGGCCGGACTGTTCGCCAGGCTGACGCGGGACTGGCCGCCGGAGCGCCGTACGGCCGACGTGCTCTCGCTCTGCTACGGCGACCCCTCGCGCGTGACAGCGGACGATTTCGCCGCCGCCGTCGAGGAGTACCAGCGGCGACAGCGGCTGCCGTACTTCTGGGACGCCATCGCCCGTTCGGCCCGGGGACTCGTGGACGCCTACACTCTCGGCGGACAGCACGCGCTGTGGCGGCAGGCGGAACGGGTCCTCGCGCCGACGCTGCTGGTGTACGGCGGACGGGACCAGCTCGTGTCGTACCGGATGGCCCGGCGCGCCGTCGCCGCCTTCCGGGACTCGCGACTGCTGGCCCTCCCGGACGCCGGCCATGTCGCGATGATGGAATACCCGGAGATCGTCGCACCCGCCGTCCGCGAACTCGTCCAGGAGGGCGCGCGGTTGACGCGGCCGCCGTCCGGCCGCGACGCTGCGGGCAGCTCCTCCGGCAACCCGGAAGATCCGAAAGGTGACTAGTGGGACGCCATAGCCGCAGAGGCAAGGCCGCTGACGCCGAGGAGGCGCCCGCACCGCCCGAGGCCCGCGCCCGGGGCGCCGCGCCCGCCGGCCACCAGCCGCCCCCGCAGACGCCCGCACACGGCGTCCCACGGGCCCAGCCCGCGCCCGGCACCTCCGCGCCCGGTACGCCGCCGCCTGGATCGGCGCGACCGGGTGTGTCTGCGCCCGGTACGCCGCCGCACGGTGTCCCGGTGCCGGGTACGCCGCTGCGGGACCCCGGGGCGCGTGACATGTCCCCGGAAGGCACCCAGCGGCCCGGCACCCCGTCTCACGGCACCCCGGCGCCCGGC
>NZ_JAAKZZ010000160.1 GCF_011045075.1 Streptomyces boncukensis | reverse complement strand
GGGGGGCGGGTCAGGCGTCGCCGTTGAGCATGGCGGCTGTCAGGACGTTGCCGGCGACTCCCCAGCCGCCGTCTGCGACCTCGTCGACGAGCACGACGGTGGTGGCGCGGGCCCGCTCACCGTAGATCTCCGCGTACAGATCGGTGGTGCGCTCGACGATCTTCTTCTTGTCCTCGGCCGCGAGGGTGCCGGCCGGGACCTTGAAGTTGGCGAAAGGCATGGGTGTCTCTCCTTGAGTGGTTCTCTTCCGCGGGTGCGGAAGCAGTGGTCGGGGGGCGCGCAGCGGTTGGTGCCGCTCGGGTGGGCGCCGGGTACGTACTCGGCCGCTGCGTCAGACCATGCCCCCGTTGGCCCGCAGGGTCTGGCCGTTCACCCAGTGCCCTTCCGGGCCGGCGAGGAACGCGACCACACGGGCGATGTCCTGCGCCGCGCCCAGCCGCTCCAGCGGCGGCACCTTGGCCAGCTGGTCGATCTGCTCGTCGGTCTTGCCCTCCAGGAACAGCTCCGTGGCCGTGGGCCCGGGGGCGACGGTGTTCACGGTGACATCCCGCCCCCGCAACTCGCGGGCGAGGATCAGCGTCATCGACTCGACGGCGCCCTTGCTCGCTGCGTACGCACCGTAGCCGGGGAACTGGCTGCCGACCACGGAGGTCGAGAAGCCCACGAACGAGCCGCCCGCACGCAGCCGCCGGGCCGCCTGCTGGGCGACGACGAAGGTGCCGCGGATGTTGGTGCGGTGCATGGCGTCGAGCTGCGCAAGGTCGAGGTCGGCGATGGGGGACAGCGCGAGCCGGCCGGCGCAGTTCACGACCACGTCCACGCCTCCGAACTCCTGCTCGGTCCGGTCGAACAGCGCGGCGACCGCGTCCTCGTCCGCGACGTCCCCCTGCACCGCGACCGCCCGTCCGCCGTCGGCGGTGATCGACGCCACCGTCTCCTCGGCGGCGTCCGCGTCGTGTACGTAGTTCACCACGACGGCCAGACCGTCCTGGGCGAGCTTGCGGGAGACCTCCCGGCCGATGCCGCGTGATCCTCCGGTGACGACGGCAGCCCGCGCGGCCGCCCCCGTCCCTGCGGGGTGGTTTGTGTTCATGTCCGCCAGGATGCACAACGCTGACCAGGGCAACCAGGGGACGACATCCCCTGGGTCAGCGGCCCGGCCGGGCGCAGAATGGCAGGCATGGCTTCAGCGAAATACACCGAACTGGGCGCTTTCCTGCGCTCGCGGCGGGAACGCATCCGCCCGGCCGACGTCGGGCTCCCGTCCGGGCCGCGGCGCAGGGTGCCGGGGCTGCGCCGGGACGAGGTCGCCCAGCTCGCCGGAGCGTCGGTGGACTACTACAACGAGCTGGAGCGCGGCGCCGGGTCCCAGCCGTCCGAACAGATGATCGCCGCGCTGGCCAGGGCGCTGCGCCTGACCGCCGACGAGCGCGACTACCTCTACCGCCTCGCGAGCCGCCCCGTGCCCGCGCAGGGCACAGCCGCCTCGCACGTCCACCCCGGCATGCTCGACCTGCTCAGCCGTCTGACGTCGACACCCGCGCAGGTCATCACCGACCTGCACGTCACCCTCGCACAGAACCCCCTCGCGATGGCGCTGCTCGGAGACCAGTCCGGTCTCCACGGTCCCCGGGCCAGCTTCGTCTACCGCTGGTTCACCGACCCCGAAGCGCGGCTGCTGTACCCCGAAGCCGACCACGCGGAGCAGTCCCGGACCTTCGTCGCCGACCTGCGGGCGGCCATCGCCCGGCGGGACGCCAAGGACGACGAGGCCGGCTCGATGGTCGGTTCGCTGCTCGATCTGTCCGCCGAGTTCGCCGCGCTGTGGGCCGAGCACGACGTGGCCTTCCGCCGCAACGACCGCAAGCGCCTCAACCACCGCACACTCGGCCTGATCGAGGTCAACTGCCTCAACCTGTTCAGTGAGGACGGCCGGCAGCGGCTGCTCTGGTTCACCCCCGCCGTCGGCACCGACAGCGCCGCACAGCTCGACCTGCTCGCGGTCATCGGCACCCAGGCGATGTGATCATAGAACGGCTGACATGCCGATGACACGGTACGGGGGAGGTACACGGTGTCGATGCCATGGGAGGCCGTGCTGGTCACAGCGGTGGCCGGAGCGGCGGTCACGGGCGGCGCGGGCTACCGGCTGCTGCGTGAACGGGCCCTGCGCCGGGGCGGGATACGCACCCACGCGCTCGTCGTGGGCCAGGACGAACGCATCGGGGAAGGCGGCGGCGGCGCCGGCCTGGTCCAGGCGCCGGTTGTCGAGTTCACGACTGCCGACGGCCGGGTGGTGCGCACCAGGTCGCAGGTCGGCTCCAGCGTCAGCTCGGTCGTGCCGGGACGGGCCGTGACGGTCTTCTACAACCCGGCCGACCCGCGGGACGTCGCCATCGTCGGCTTCGGCCGCGCCGTACCGCGTCTCTTCTGCGCGCTGGGCATCCTCGGCATGGTGGTCGCGGCGCTCTTCGCCGCGCTCGACGAGGAGACGCCGGCCGCCGTGGTGGGAGCGGGCGTTCCCGTCGTCCTGGGCAGCGTTCTCCTCGGGGTGGGCGGCTCCGGCATCGGCCAGGTGCGGGCCCTGCGGCGGCGCGGTGGTACGGCGGACGGCGTCGTCGTGGGCGAGTCGACGTCGAGCACGCGGGAGGGCCTGACGCTCCACCACCCCGTCGTGCGCTTCGCCCTGCCCACCGGGCACATGGTCGAGACGGCGTCCGGACGGGGCACGCTGCGGCGGCGGACGGTGCCAGGACAGTCCGTCAGTGTGCTGTACCACCCTGACGACCCCTACCGCATGCTGCTCGCCGACGACCGGGTCCGCCCGCTGTTCTGGCTGTTCGCCGTGGTCGGCCTGGTGGTCCTCGGCGGCACGCTGGCCATCGTGGTGCTGCTGACGACGCGGTGAGCGCGAATGCGCCATGAGCGTCCGCCCCCACGCCGTGCTCCGTGGCCGGTTCCGGCTCGGCACCGCGCGGTTGTGGCGGACGCCCGTCCCCGGCGGGGTAGTGAGTACGGGAGAGCCGGGAGACGAGAGGAGGGAAGGCGGACGAGCCAGGTCATGGGTGCGTCCGATGGTGTCGCGTTCATGCCCTGGCGGACATGCTGTGACGCGCTACGGCAGTGAACGACGGGAGACAGGTGGGGAAGCCGATGCACGGTACGGCGGCGGCGCGGCAGGGACGGGACCTGCCGCCCGTACAGAATCACGAGCGACACACGACACCGAGGGAGCGATCCCGTGAAGGACCGGAAGCGAGACAGAGTTGCGAGGCCGGATACCCGTCCCGGGCGCCGGGGGTTACGGGCTGCGGCCCGGTCGGGGTCCGCGGCCCGCCGGGGCGCGGTGCTGCTGGCCGCCGCGGCGCTGCTGGCCGTCCCCCTGTGGCCGGCGTCGGCAGCCGGCGTCGGAGCCGACGCCGCGAGCGTGCGGGGGGCCGAACGGCACAGCGCCGAGACATGGCAGGGCGGCTGGTCGACGTCCGTGCAGCCGCCGGGACGGGGCATCATTCCGAACTGGTCGCAGCAGGGCTTCGAGCAGCAGACGGTACGCCAGGTGATCCGTGTCAGCACCGGCGGCACCGGGGCCCGCTTCGAGCTCTCCAACCGCTACGGCGACTCGCCGCTGGAGGTGGCCGGAGCCACGGTCGCGCGTACGGCCGACGGCGCCTCGGTACAGGAGGGCACCACACGGCCGCTGACCTTCGGGGACGAGGAGTCGGTGACGGTTCCCGAGGGCGAGGAGGTCTTCAGCGACACGGTGCGGATGGAGGTCGAGGCGCTGGAGTCGCTGACCGTCACGCTGTATCTGGCGGAACCGACCGGCCCGGCCACGTACCACATGGCGGCCTCCGCCACGAGCTACCGTACGTCGGGCGATCACCGGTCCGACGAGAGCGGAGAGGCGTTCACCGAGACCTCCGTGTCCTGGTACTACCTCTCGGACGTCGAGGTCCGCAACGAGGACGACGGGCGCCGGGACGGCGTGGTGGCCTTCGGGGACTCGATCACCGACGGCTTCGCCTCCACCGTCGACGCGAACAACCGCTACCCGGACGAGATGGCGGAGGACTTCGCCGAGGCGGACAGTCCGCGCAGCGTGCTCAACCACGGCATCAGCGGAAACATGATCACCACCGGCACTCCGGGCACCGGCGAGAGCGGCGTGGACCGCTTCGAGAAGGACGTGCTCGCCGAGCCGGACGTGGGCACCGTCATCGTGCTCGAAGGCATCAACGACATCGGGCTGGGCCGGCCGGGCGGCAACATCCCGGACATCTCGGTGGAGCAGCTCATCGCCGCGCACCGCGACCTCGTCGGCCAGGCACGCGCCGCGGGCCTCACGGTGGTGGGTTCGACACTCCTGCCCTTCAAGGGCGCCTCGTACTTCACCGAGCGCGGCGAGACCAAGCGCGACGCGCTGAACGAGTGGATCCGCACCTCCGATGCGTACGACGAGGTCGTCGACCTGGACCATGCGCTGGCCGACCCCGCTGACGCGGACCGGCTGGCCCCCGCCTACGACAGCGGCGACCACCTGCACCCGAGTGACGCCGGCTACCGCGCCATGGCCGACGCGATCGACGTCGGCGTGCGCTGAGCCCCAGGTCTCCGTGACCGGCCGCCGGGCGGACCGGTCACGGAGACCCCGGCCGCGCCGCGGGGAGGGGCGGTGCACCGGTCGGCGCGCGCAGCCGAGGGGATACCCGACAGTTGTCGGGTGAACGGGGAGGCGGCGGGCGCGAAGATGGCCGCCATGGACCCCGAACTCGAAGCATTCGTCCCCCTGTTCCCCCGGGCGGACCTGACCGACCCGGTTGCCGAGCGCAAGAACTTCGCCGAGCTGGCCGCCGCGATTCCGCCGCCGGACACCACCGGCATGGAGATCGAGGACCACACGGTGCCCGTGGACGCGGACGCCGAGGTGGCCGTACGGATCTACCGCCCCCCTCAGCCGCGGGGTGCCGTCGTGTGGCTGCACGGCGGCGGGTTCGTCATGGGCGACCTGGACACCGAGCACCCGTGGGCCACCCGGATGGCGGACGCCTCCGGCGCCGCGGTGGTCTCGGTGGGCTACCGCCTGGCGCCCGAGCACCCGTACCCCGCCGCCCTGGACGACGCCGGCGCCGCGCTGGCCTGGACGGCCGAGCACGCGGACGAGCTCGGTGTCGCCCCGGAGCGGATCGCGGTCGGCGGCCACAGCGCCGGCGGCGGCATCGCAGCCGCGCTGGCCCTGCGTGCGCGTGACGAGCAAGGGCCGCCGATCCGCTTCCAACTGCTCAACCAGCCGCAGCTGGACGACCGGCAGGAGACGTGGTCGGCCCGGAACTTCACCGACACGCCCTGGCTGAACCACGGCAAGATCGCCGCGTCCTGGCAGCACTACCTGGGCTCGGCACCCGCTGCCGGGTACGCCGCCCCGGCACGTGCCGCCGACCTGGCCGGCCTGCCGAGCGCCTACATCGCCTCCGCGGAGTTCTGCCCGAACCGCGACGAGAACATCGCCTACGCGCAGCGGCTGCTCCAGGCGGGCGTGTCCGTGGAGCTGCACCAGTGGCCCGGCACGTTCCACGGGTCGCAGGCGATCCTGTCCGCCGAGGTGTCCCAGCGGCAGATCGCGGAACTCGCCGCCGCCCTGCGCCGCGCCCTGGCCGACTGAGGCGTCCCCGGCCCAGGCCGGCGTCCGAACCGAGGGACGTCCGACGGGGCCGCCGGGTACCGCCTAGGCTCGGTCCATGGAGTGGCTGGTCTCGCTGTTCGGTGCCGCACTGGTGGTGATCACGCTCCGCGATCTCTTCCACACACTCTGGCACCCCACCCGCCGCGGCGGCCTGAGCAGGGTCGTCATGACGGCGCTGTGGCGGCTGTCGCGGCCGCTGCGCACCCGCAGCGGCCACGTGGCCGGGCTGGCGGGGCCGCTCGCCGTGGTGAGCGTGGTGGGGCTGTGGGCCGGCACGATCATCCTCGGCTGGGCCATCGTCTACTGGCCCCACATGCCGGACAGCTTCGCCTTCGCGAACGAACTGCGGGCCTCCGAGCACACCGGGCTGCTGGACTCGCTCTATCTGTCGATGGTGCATGTGAGCACCCTCGGGCTCGGCGACATCGCGCCGACGGAGGAGTGGCTGCGCATCGCGGCGCCCCTGGAGGCCCTGGTCGGTTTCGTCCTGCTGACGGCCACGGTCTCCTGGGTGCTGGAGATCTACCCCGCGCTGGCCCGCAGAAAGGCCCTGGCGCTGCGCCTGGCGGTGCTGCTCCGCACGGACCGCAGGGAGCGGCCGTCGGGCGAGGTCCTGACGGCCTCGCTGCTGGAGGGCCTGGCCGCCGACGTACTGCGGGTCCGGATCGACTTCACGCAGTACGCCGAGGCGTACTACTTCCACGACGGCGAGGACGAGACCTCGCTGGCGGTCGTGTCCGGCTACGCCTGCGAGCTGGCCCGGCGCGGAGCTGCCGCGTCCGACGCCGACGTCCGACGGGCCGCGGATGTGCTCTCCGAAGCCCTGGACGACCTCGCCACCGTGCTGGACCAGCGGTTCCTGCATACCGGCGGCTCCGCGGCCGAGGTCTTCGGCGCGTACGCCGCCGACCACGGCCACCGGCGGACAACGGGCCCGGCCGCGGGCGGGTGAGGTGTGCACCGCGCCGTGCGCCCGCGTGTGGCGGAGCCACCGGCGCGGGTGCTTTCCTGGAGGGAGAGCCGGGGAGAAGACGGCAGCGCGCCGTCCCGCGCGGATGGCGCATGAGCTCTTCGGGAGGTCACCATGACCGACTCGTCCGAACATCCGCCGATCGTCGTCGGCATCACCCCGGACACCGGCCAGCGCGAGGCGCTGCTGTGGGCCGCCGCCGAGGCGCAGCACAGCGGCGCACCGCTGCTGCTCGTGCACGCGTGGGGGATGCCCTCGATGTCGTACGGCGCGGCCGTGCTCGCGTCCGACGTGGCGGCGAACCTGCGCGCCCAGGGCGAGCAGGCGCTGACGGAGTCCGAGCAGTTCGTCACCGACCGGTACCCGCAGGTGGAGGTCACCGGTGTCGCGGCCGACGAGCAGCCCGCCGAGGCCCTGCGGGCGCGGGCGGCGGGCGCCGCGATGGTCGTCCTGGGCGCCCGCCCGCCCTCGAAACGCGGTCCCTTCCCGGTGTCCGCCGTGGCCCTGCCGGTCATGGCGCATGTCCACTGCCCCGTGGCGGTGGTCCCCGAGGAGGCGCGGAAGCCGGCCACCGGGGAGCCGTTCCTCGTGGTCGGCGTGGACGGCAGCCCGAGCGCCGCGGCGGCGGCCCGGCTGGCCTTCGGGGAGGCCGCCGCACGCGGGGCCGCTCTGCGGGCCGTCTGCGCGTGGCACAGCCCCTGGCTGGGGTCCCTGGACGTCCAGGCCGTGGCCGGGGAGGCCGAGCGGACCCTGGAGGAGGTGGTCTCCCCGCTGAGCGCCCGGCATCCCGGCGTCCGGGTCGAGCAGGAGGCCGTGGCCGGCCACCCGGTGCAGGTGCTCACGGATGCGGCGGAGGGCGCCACCGGGCTGGTCGTGGGGTCCCGGGGGCACGGCGGCTTCGTCGGCATGCTGCTGGGCTCGGTCAGCCAGGGCGTGCTGCGGCACGCCCGGTGCCCGGTCGTCGTCGTACCGCCCGCGGCGGAGCCCTGAGCGGCGTCCGCCGGCGCCGGCGGGCCGTCGGGGCGCTCACGCGTCCCGCGGGGTGACCAGCATCCGGATGTCGTCGGCCGCCCACAGGACGAACCGTTCGATCGGCGTCACCTCGTGGCCGGGCGCGGGCCGGAAGCGGAAGCGTTTGAGCAGGACGGCCAGGACCAGTTCCGCCTCCACCATGGCCAGGGCCGCGCCCTCGCAGCTGCGCGGCCCGAGCCCGAAGGGGACGTAGGCCAGCCGGGGCCGCGCGGCCGTCTCCTGAGCGGTGAAGCGCTCCGGCAGGAATCTCCCGGGCTCGGGCCAGTAGTCGGGGTTCATATGGATCGCCCAGAAGGGGTAGAAGACGGTCGCGCCGGCGGGGATCTCGTAGTCGCCCAGCGTCAGCGGGTCCTCGGTCTCCCGTGCGCCGTAGGGGCCGGGCGGGAAGAGCCGCATCGCCTCCTTGAGGACCATCTCCAGGTACGGGAGCCGCCGCAGGTCGGCGTAGTCGGGCGCGGCGCGGTCGCCGAGCACGCGGTCCAGTTCGTCCGCCACCCGTGCGGCGGGCCCGGGGTGCCCTCCCAGCAGGTGCAGGGCCCAGGAGACGGCGACACCGGTGGTGTGGTGGGCGGCCAGCATCGTCACCATGACGGTGTCGCGGATGCGGGCGGGGTGCTCGCGGGCCTCGACGAGCGCCCCGATCAGATCGCTGCGCTCCGCGCGGCTGCCGGAGCGGTGTGCCGCGACGGCACGGTCGACGGCCGTGCGGAGGCGGGTGAGTGCCTCCTCCGCGCGCCGTGCGCGCTCCTGCGGGGTGCCCGGGAGGGGCACCTGGTAGAGCCGCCCCAGGTGCTCGGTGAGCACCTCCTCGAAGGCGGCGACGACGCGGTCCGGGTCGTCGGCCTCGCCGCCGAGGGCGTATGCGCAGATCATCCGCAGCGTCAGCGCGGTGAGGTCCTTCTGCAGTGCGACGGGCCCCTGCCCGGACCGCTCCGCCCAGTCGTCCGCGAGCGCCGTCGCCAGCTCGGTGAACCGTGCGAAGTGCCGTTCGTGGGAGGGGCGTCCGGCCAGCACGGACAGCAGCACGCGCCGCCACGGGGCGTGCTCCTCGGCCGGGAGCACCTGCAGGTTGCCCGCCTCGCACAGCGGGTCCAGGAAGGCGAACAGCCGCTCGGGCCGCTTGTCGAGGTGGGCGGTGGCCTCCAGCAGCACCGGGTCGGCGACGGACACGGCCGTCTCCGCTCCGGGCAGCTGGAACCGTACGACGGGGCCGTACTCGGCGTGCAGGCGGAGCTGGTAGGTGTGCAGTCCGCCCGCCGCCGCGACGGCGCCCGCGCCGCCGTCCGTCCGGGGCTCGGGTCCGGGAATGGCCGGGGCCACGGTCTCGCCTCCTCACGGGTCGCGGTGCGGGCGGGCGCCGCTTGCGGCCGTGCCGCTTCCGCGTGCGTGCCGCCCGCCCCGCCACCTCAGCAAGGCATACCGGACGCGGTCATGGCAAGCCGCGTACCAGGGTGTTGAACAGCAGTCCGTTCGACGTGTCCCCGGACATCTCCCAGACCATGCCGCCGAGCAGCCCCTTGTCCCTGATGTACGCGGTCTTCTGCTCGATGGACCAGGGGTCGTCGAACGACCACCACTGGCCGCCGTCCCCGGTGTAGCCGTAGGTGGAGACGGACTGGGTGTCGTGGTGGACGGTCATGTTGGGCAGGCTGGCGGTCAGGTTGTCGTAGCCGCGGGTGCCCGCCTCGCTCGGGAACTGGCCGGGCGCGGCCCCGTTGGCGCTCTGCCACTCGCCGTCGGCACCGCCGTCGGCGACCTGCTGCCAGCCTCGCCCGTAGAACGGGAAGCCGATGGTCAGCTTGCGCGGACTGACGCCGGCGTCGAGGTAGTGCTGGACGGCCCCGTCGATGCTGAAGTCGTTCTCGTACGGGGTCTGCTCATCCACGTAGAGGTTGGCCTGGTGGCCCGTGCGGTCGGGCTCCCAGGAGTTGTCGCTGCCCGAGCCGTGGAAGTCGTAGCCCTGGACGTTCGCGAAGTCCAGGTCGCGGAAGATCTTCTTGATGTCCCAGCCCGCGTCGATCTTCCCGGGGTCGGCGGGGGTGAAGGCGGTGAGCAGCTTGTGGCCGCCGCCGAGCGCGTCGAGCTGCTTGCGGAACTCGGCGATCAGGGCGGTGTTGTTGGCCTTGTCCTCGGGGCTCCAGTGGTTGCCGGGGTGGCCGTCGGGAGAGCCGGGCCACTCCCAGTCGAGGTCGATGCCGTCGAAGATCCCGGCGGCGACGCCGTCCCCGCCGGCCCCGTTGTACTCGGGCAGGTTGCCCTTGATGTACATGTCGATGCAGGACTTGACGAACTTCTTGCGGGAGGCGTCCGTCTTGGCGGCGTCGGAGAAGTACTTCGAGTACGTCCAGCCGCCCAGCGAGACGACCACCTTCAGATGCGGGTGCTTGGCCTTGAGCTTCTTGAGCTGGTTGAAGTTGCCGCGCAGCTTGCCCCAGCCGTCGTCGGCCACGCCGTCCACGGACTGCGCCGCGGTGAAGGCCCGGCCGTAGTCGGCCTCGGCGTCGCCTGCGCCGTCGCCCTCGTTGGGGTCCTGCGGGTCGCCCGAGGTGCCCTTGGTGACGCCGTTGAGGCAGGTGAGGTTCTCCGGGTCGATGTTGGCGAACGCGTAGTTGACGACGTCCATCTTGGCCGCGGCGCCCGAGGTGTCGAGGTCCTTCACGAAGTACTGGCGGCCGTAGATGCCCCACTGCACGAAGTAGCCCACCTTCGCGTAGCCGTCCTGGCCCACGGGGTCGTCCGTGGTGACGGTCAGCGCGTTGCTGGCGGGTGAGGCGTTGTCGGCGGCGTCCCGCGCCTTGACGGTGAAGGTGTACTCGGTGGCGGGCGCCAGGCCGGTCAGGGTGGTGGTGAGAGTGTCGGCGCGCACGGTGTCCACCCGTTCCGCCCCCTGGTACACGTCGTACGCGGCGACGCGCTGGTTGTCCCTGGCCGGGTCCCAGCTGAGCTCGACGGTGCTGGAGGTCACCTCGCCCGCGCGGAGGCTGCCGGGCGCCGTGGGCGGCTCGGTGTCGGTGGCGGGGTCGACGGTGGTCGCGGTGACGGGCGCGCTGGGCTCGCCCGTGTTGCCCCGGGTGTCCTTGGCGCGGACGGTGAACGTGTACTCGGTGGCGGGCTGCAGCTCGCGCACGGTGGCCTCGCGCTCCGCGCCGGCCGCGACGACGGTGTCCCCGTCCAGCACCTCGTACGAGGCGACGGGGAAGTCGCCCTGGGCGGCCTCGTCCCACTCCAGGGTGACGGTACGGGCCGTGGTGTCGGCCACCTCGACGCCCGCGGGGGCCTTGGGGGGGATGGCGGGACTGCCGTCGCACTTCTCGCCGTTGATGAGGCAGCCGGTGGGCTCCGTCATCGGCCCGCTGCCCTGGAAGGTGTAGCTGTACGGCTCGGTGTCGCGGCCGGCCGGGATGCGGGCGTTGTAGTGCGCGGGCGTCACGGTGACGTGCCGGCCGTCGACCTCGGCGGTGCCGTGGGTGTGGCCGCTGACCGAGACGCCGTCGGGGAGGTCGAACTCCAGCGACCAGGTGTCCACTGCCGCGTCGCCGTTGTTCTCGACGACGAACTTGCCCGTCCAGGACGATCCGCTGCCGGAGCTGCTGAAGGTGGCGGTGAGCGAACCCTGCGCGTGCGCGGGGCTGGTGAGCGCGGTGAGGCCGGTCAGCGCCAGCGCGAACACGGCGAGGACGGCGATCAGCCGGCGGAGTGGGGGCAGGGCTCTGTGCCGCCGGACGGCGGCTCTCGGTGTGGACACGGCTCTCCTTGGGGGGTGGAGGTGAGGCCGTTCACCCGTGCCGGGGCCCTCCGGCGGGGGGATGGGTCCGGAGGGCCCTCGGTGTCCGTGTCCGGCGCGGGTGTCCGGACGTACATGCGGCGGTACGGTCTCCAAGACAACTGCCCAGCGCGAACATGTCAACGCACTGGACGGGCCTTAAGGTCTGTACCAATCGACCGCTCCGGACGACTCTCCCACGTCCCCACCCCTACAAAGGACTGGACCAATTCCGAGAAATTTTACCGTCTCTTGACCCTCCCTGAGCCGTTCCGCCGCTCCGGGCCCCGCACGTGCACGTGGCGCCCGTCCCGCCCGGCGCCCGCTTGACCTTCCCACCTGTGTGAGGGTTCGAGGATCGGTGTATGGACAACGAACTCTTCTCCTACAGCCCGATCGTCGACCGCGAGCCGCTGCGCTGGCCGGACGGCGCCCGGATCGCCTTCTACGTCGGGCTGAACATCGAGCACTACGAGATCGACCGGCCCGGCACCAGCATCTTCCCTGGCACCTCAAGCTTCGCGCCCGACCCGCTGAACTTCGGCTGGCGCGACTACGGCCCCCGGGTCGGCATCTGGCGGATGACCGAGATCCTCGACCGCCACGGGATCCGTGCGAGCGTCCTGCTCAACTCCGACGTCCCGGAGCGCTATCCGCGGATCGTCGAAGCGGGCAGGGAGCGGAACTGGGTGTGGCTCGCGCACGGCAAGAACAACACCGTCTTCCAGACCGGCATGGAACGCGACGAGGAGCGCGCCTATCTGACCGACGTCGTCGCCACCATCGAGCGGACCACAGGGCAGCGGCCGCTCGGCTGGATGGGCCCCGGCCTCACCGAGACCTTCCACACGCCCGCGCTGCTCGCCGAACTCGGCCTGCGCTACGTGCTGGACTGGTCGAACGACGACCAGCCCTACCGGCTCAACGTCCCCGGCATGCTGAGCGTCCCCTACCAGACCGAGCTCAACGACATCACCCTGTTCGTCGGCAAGAGCCTCACCGGACCGGACTTCGTCCAGATGGTCAAGGACCAGTTCGACCAGCTCTACGCGGACGCGGAGAGCGGCGGACGGGTGATGTCCCTGGCGCTGCACCCGTTCGTGACCGGACAGCCCTTCCGCGCGAAGTACCTGGACCAGGCGCTCGCGTACATCGTCGGGCACCCGGGGGTATGGGTGACGACGAGCGACGAGATCGCGGCGCACTACGCGGCTGAAGACGCCAAGTAGCGGGTGTGTCCCGCCGCTTGGGGATGCCAGCATGGACCGACAGGGCGCCCGGGCGGCGGGAGGCGGCGGGAGGGGGAACGGGTGGCGTTCATCAAGGTGGGCTCCAGGACACTGCTCATCGCACTGGCCGTGGTGACCATACTGGTCTTCGGCTGGCTCAGCGACGACGACGTACGGGCCGGGGAGAGCAAGGACGACACTCCCGACCCGCGCACCACCGTCCACTTTCCGGTCGACTTCGACGACCTGAGAAAGGAACAGGAGAAGAAGGGCCGGGAGAAGCGGGGGGACCGGGCGGGGCGGACCCCCCGCCCCGGCAGCACGGTGTCGTACCCGGTCACGTTCGCCACGGGCGAGCGGTAGTTCACTCCTCCGTGTGCGCGCTGTCCGCGAACCGCGTCAGTGTCCAGCGGGCGGGAAGCCAGGACGTGGCCGCCGTGTCCCACTCGGCGGACGGGTCATCTGCGGTGACCCACTCCGTCACCGACGCGGTGTGCACGCCCACATCGAAGGTGCGGTACACCGGCAGCGCGCCGAAGGCGATCAGCGAAGCCTCCACCGTCTCCTCGTGCCCCGCGATGATGACCGTCTCCCCCGCGTGCCGCACGGCGATGGCCGTCAGCGCCTTGCAGACGCGGTTGACCAGGTCGCTCCACGACTCGATGCCCCGCTGGAACGGCAGGAACACCCCGCCGTTGGGCGCCGCGTGGTCCCTGCGGATCTCGTCCCAGGGCACGCCGTCCAGCTTCTCGTCCGTGTGGTACGTGCACAGGCCGCAGTCCCGGACGACCTCCGGGGGCTGCTCCAGGCCGTGGGCGCCGCCCACGGCCTCGGCCAGGATCTCGGCCGTCTCCACCGCACGGGGGATGACCGAGCTGTAGACGGTCACCGTCCCGGTGAGGGACCCGGGAGACATCAGCCGGTCCCGCAGCCGCCCGGCCTCCCACCGGCCGAGGTCGGTCAGCCCGCGACAGCCGTCCGGACCGCCGTTGACTCCCTCGTGCCGGTGATGCGAGTCGCCGTGCTTGACCAGTAGTACGCGCGTGGGCTCCATGTCACCTCTCTGTCGGGCCGCTCAGGGTAGTTGACCATGGTGCCCTACCTCCGGCGGACCGCGCCGGGCAGGGGCCGCTCGCCGAAGACGCTTCAGCGGCTCTCCGGCGCGGCGGCGTACAGCGCGTCCAGCCGCTCCCTGATGGCCTGCAGCGCCCCCGGCTGCGTGCCCGGCACCCGCTCGCGCAGCGCCGTGAGAGCGGGCGCGAGCTCCCCGGCCCGCTCCGGAGACGCCAGCTGGGTCCACTGGTGGTGCGCCCGGTCCGCCGCGGCCCGCACCTCGGGATCCTCCGGTGCCTGCCGCAGCCCGAGCCGGGCCTCGGCCGCGGAGATCCACAACTCGCAGCTGCGGCCGGGGTCCTGGCCGATGCGGGCCAGGTCCGCGCGTACCTCCAGCCAGTGGATCGCCTCCGGCGACCCCGGCCCGTGCGCGCGCAGCGCCGCGCTCTCCCAGAGGGAGACGATGGCCGCGGCCTCCCCGTGCCGCCCGGCGTGCGCGGCGGAGAGGATCGCCGGATGCGGGTCGTCCGTACGCGGCCGGGCGGCGGGGGCCCGGGACGCACCCGCGTCCGCGGACCGCCCCGCGCCGGGCGGCTGCGCGGCCGACGGGCCCACCGGGGAGGCGTCCGTGGCGGGCGTACCGGCAGCGGGCGGGCCCGCGGCGGGC
>NZ_JAAKZZ010000015.1 GCF_011045075.1 Streptomyces boncukensis | reverse complement strand
CTGGGGGTGCGCGGAAGCGGGCCCCGCCCGCGGGCGACGGCGCCGACGGCGAACTCCGCCGCAGGTCCCGGTGGTGTGTCAAGCGGTGCCGCGGGTGCCGAAAATGATCACAATGGTGCCCCCGAACCCGGTTTCAGATCAGGGCATCAGGCGTAATGTTCAGTCATGGACCGCCGAATCTTCGGGCTGGAGAACGAGTACGGCGTCACGTGTACGTTCCGGGGACAGCGGCGGCTGTCTCCCGACGAGGTGGCGCGGTACCTCTTCCGCCGTGTTGTGTCATGGGGCCGCAGCAGCAATGTGTTTCTGCGGAACGGCGCGCGCCTCTACCTGGACGTGGGCTCACACCCGGAGTATGCGACTCCGGAGTGTGACAGCGTGACCGAGCTGGTCACCCACGACAAGTCGGGTGAGCGCATTCTGGAGGGCCTCCTCGTCGACGCCGAACGCCGCCTGCACGAGGAGGGGATCGCAGGCGACGTCTATCTCTTCAAGAACAACACCGACTCGGCGGGCAACTCCTACGGGTGCCACGAGAACTATCTCGTGGCCCGGCACGGGGAGTTCTCGCGGCTGGCGGACGTCCTCATCCCGTTCCTGGTCACCCGGCAGCTGGTGTGCGGCGCCGGCAAGGTGCTGCAGACCCCGCGCGGTGCGGTGTACTGCGTCAGCCAGCGCGCCGAGCACATCTGGGAGGGGGTGAGCTCGGCGACGACGCGCTCCCGGCCGATCATCAACACCCGGGACGAGCCGCATGCGGACGCGGAGCGCTACCGGCGGCTGCATGTGATCGTCGGGGATTCGAACATGTCGGAGACGACCATGCTGCTGAAGGTCGGCGCGACCGATCTGGTGCTGCGCATGATCGAGGCGGGCACGGTGATGCGGGATCTGACGCTGGAGAACCCGATCCGGGCGATCCGTGAGGTGAGTCACGACATCACCGGGCAGCGGAAGGTGCGGCTGGCCAGCGGGCGGGAGGCGTCGGCGCTGGAGGTGCAGCAGGAGTACTTCGAGAAGGCGCTGGACTTCTGCGACCGCCGCGGGATCCGCTCCGGCCGGGTGGAACAGGTGCTGGAGCTGTGGGGCCGGTCGCTGGACGCGATCCGCGCCCAGGAGCTGGACAAGATCAACACAGAGATCGACTGGGTGATGAAGTACCAGCTCATCGAGCGGTACCGGGAGAAGAACAACATCACGATGTCGCACCCGAGGATCGCCCAGATAGACCTCGCGTACCACGACATCCACCGCCGCCGGGGGCTGTACTACCTGCTGGAGCGCGGTGGCAAGGCGGCCCGGATCTGCAACGACCTGAAGATCTTCGAGGGCAAGTCGGTGCCGCCGCAGACCACGCGGGCGCGGCTGCGCGGGGACTTCATCCGGCGGGCCCAGGAGCAGCGCAGGGACTTCACGGTGGACTGGGTGCATCTGAAGCTGAACGACCAGGCGCAGCGCACGGTGCTGTGCAAGGACCCGTTCCGTTCGGTGGACGAGCGGGTGGAGAAGCTGATCGCCGGGATGTGACGGCATCGGGCCCTTCCCCCGTTCCGGTCATCCGCGTCAGCGCGCGTTGACGGGGTCGGGGGCGGTTTCCGTGTCGTGGGTGGCGAGGGTGGCGGTGCGGAGCCGTAGGCTGTCAGAACTGCCCGGATACCCCTACTCAGCGAGTTGGACTCATGCTGCATCTCTCCGGGGGGTCGACCCCCCGCACACCCCGCTTCAGGCGCGTCTCCGCGAAGACCGCGCGTCGTACCGCGGCGGCGCTGGCCGTTCCGCTGCTGATCGCGTCCGCCGCGGCCTGCGGCAGTGACGACGACTCGTCCTCCGACGCGAAGGGCGGCACGCCCGCGGTCACCGGTGCGAAGGGCAAGAAGCCCAAGATCGAGAAGGGTGAGGGCGACCCGCCGAAGAAGCTCGGGGTGAAGGTCCTCGACGAGGGCAAGGGCCAGAAGGTCAAGAAGGGGGACGCGCTCAACGCGCACTATCTCGGCCAGCTCTGGGACGGCAAGGAGTTCGACAGCAGCTGGAAGCGGGGTGAGCCCGCCACGTTCCAGATCGGCACCGGCAAGGTGATCAAGGGCTGGGACGAGGCGCTGGTGGGCAAGCGGCTCGGCAGCCGGGTCGAGATCGTCGCGCCGCCGGACAAGGCGTACGGGAAGCAGGGGCAGCCGCCGACGATTCCGGGGAACTCCACGCTGGTCTTCGTCGTGGACCTGAAGAAGATCATGCCGAGCCAGATCGACGGCAAGCCGGTGGACAAGCCGCAGAACCCGGATCTGCCCGAGGTCAGCACCAAGATCGAGAAGAACAAGGCGCCGTCCATCAAGATGCCCAAGGGCAAGGAGGCGCCCGGGAAGCTGGTCAGCGAGACCGTGGTGGAGGGCGACGGCAAGGCGGTCACCGGGAAGAGCAAGGTGCTGTCGAACTTCACCGCGAAGCTGTGGAAGGGCGGCAAGCAGCTCGACGACACCTGGGCGCAGGGCGGTCCGCAGCAGATTCCGGTCAGCCAGATTCCGGGCTGGAAGGAAGGGCTGAAGGGGGCCAAGGAGGGCAGCCGTGTGGTGATCTCCGTTCCCAAGAGCGAGTTCCCCAAGGAGCAGCAGAAGCAGTTCAAGTCCGGTGTTGTCTTCTCCGTGGACGTCCTTGACGTGAAGTGACCGCTTCCGTGACAGACTGGCGCGGTTGTCCTCAAGACTCGTTCGTAGGAGCAATTTCGTGAACAAAGACAAGCCCGAGGTCGACTTCCCGGAGGGTGCTCCGCCCGCGGATCTGGAAGTCCAGGACCTGTGGGAGGGCGACGGGCCCGAGGCGAAGGCCGGGGACAGCGTCTCCGTGCACTACGTCGGCGTCTCGTTCTCCACGGGTGAGGAGTTCGACGCCAGCTGGAACCGCGGCAAGCCGCTGCAGTTCCAGCTGGGCGCGGGCCAGGTCATCCCGGGCTGGGACCGGGGCGTCCAGGGCATGAAGGTCGGGGGCCGGCGCCGGCTGACCATCCCGCCGCACCTCGCCTACGGCAAGCAGGGTGCGGGCGGCGGCCGGATCGCTCCGGACGAGACCCTGATCTTCGTCTGCGACCTGGTGTCCGTCTGACGGATCCGGACCGAGGGCCCCGCCGCACGGCGGGGCCCTCGGCTTTTGCGGCGCGCCCCGGGAGCGGTACGGTCGGGAACCGGCTGTAACCTTCCGGATTCCCGGACTTCCGGCCGCCCGGCCGGGACGGATAGCAGAGAGGGCACGAGGGCACCCATGGCGATCGCCAAGGCCGAGCGGCTGATGAATCTGGCACTGTGCCTGCTCGGCGCCCGGCGCCCCCTCACCAAGCGGGAGCTGCGCGACTCCATCGAGGCGTATGTCGAGGCGTTCGGCCCCAGCGAGCACACCACCGGCAGCGACGACTCGTTCAACCGCATGTTCGAGCGGGACAAGGACGATCTGCGGGAGCTCGGGCTCGTCATCGACATCGTGGACAGCCTGGACGGCGAGACCGGCTATGTCGCGCGCCGCGACAGCAACCGGCTGCCGCCCATCGCCCTGGACGCCGAGGAGGCCACCGCGCTCGGCGTTGCGGCGCGGGTCTGGCAGCAGGCCCGGCTCGCCGGGGCCGCCAGCGGGGCGCTGCAGAAGCTGCACGCGGCGGGCGGCATGCCGCCCGGCCGGACTCCGGACGCGGAGGGCCGGCACAGCACGCTGGAGCCGCACATCCCGGCGCGCGAGGCCGCGTTCGAGCCGCTGATGCTCGCCTGCCGGGACCGCAAGCCGGTGGTGTTCGACTACCGCAAGTCCAACGCGGCGCGCGCCGAGCGCCGCCAGGTCGAGCCGTGGACGCTGGAGTGCTGGCGCGGCCACTGGTATCTGGCGGGCTACGACCGGGACCGGCGGGCCGAGCGGGTCTTCCGGCTCTCCCGGATCACCGGCTCCGTGCGCTCCCGCTCCGCCGCCTTCACCGCGCCGGTGCCCGACCAGGTGACGGTGCGCGAGACGGTGGAGCGCTGGGCCGGCGAGACCGCCACCGCGAGCGCCCGGATCCGGCTGCGCTCCGGCGCCGGCTATCCGCTGCGGGCCCGCGCCGCCCAGGTACGGGAGCTGGGGGACGGCTGGGACGAGCTGGAGATCCCGTACGGGCACGGGCTGGACGCCTGGCTGGTGGAGTTCGGGCCCGATGTGGTGGTGCTGGAGCCCGCCGAGCTGCGGGCCGACGTGGTCGACCGGCTGCGCGCCGTCGCCAAGGGCTGAGGGGGAGCGGTACGGATGGCCGTGAACGCGATCGACCAGACCCGCAGGATGCTGTCGCTGGTCACCTATCTGCGGGACCGGCCCGGCGCCCGGGTCGAGGAGGTGGCGCGGGCCTTCGGGATCACCACGGACGAACTGATCTCCGATCTGAACGTGCTGCCCATGTGCGGCACCAGCTTCCGCGGCGGGGACCTGCTGGAGATCGACACCGACGGCGAGCGCATCTGGTGGCGGAACGCGGACGCGCTGGGCAGCGACACCGCGCAGCCGCTGCGGCTGGCCGCCGACGAGGCGACGGCGCTGCTGGTCGCGGCGCGCGCGGTGGCCACGCTGCCGGGGCTGCGGGAGAGCGACAGGGACGCGCTGCAGCGGGCCACCGCGAAGCTGGAGAGCGCGGCGGGGGAGAGCGCGGGCGCCAGCTCCCGGGTCTCGGTCACCTTCGAGTCGGAGAGCGGCGTCTTCGCGGACGTCGACCGGGCCATCGCCGAGCGGCGGAGACTGTGGCTGCGCTACTACTCCCCGGCGCGGGACGAGCTGACCGAGCGCGAGGTGGACCCGATCCGGCTGTTCGCGGTCGGGCACACCTATGTCGAGGCGTGGTGCCGGCTCTCGGAGGCCAGGCGCACCTTCCGGCTGGACCGGGTCGCCGAGATCCGGCTGCTGGACGAGCGGGCCGACCCGCCGCCGGTGGAGCCGCGCGATCTGAGCGCGGGGCTGGTGCAGCCCTCGGAGCAGGACCCGGAGGTCGTGATCGAGGTGGGGCCCGGCGGACGCTGGGTGGCCGAGTACTACCCGTACGACAGCGCCGAGGAGCTGCCGGACGGCGGGCTCAGCATCACCCTGCGTACTCCGGATCCGGCGTCGCTGCGCAGGCTCGCGCTGCGGCTGGGCCGGGACGGCCGCATCGTGGCGCCCCGCGAGCTCGCTCAGAGCGCCCGGGACGCGGCACGCAGCGCCCTGGCGGCGTACGGCGAGTAGCGCGACCCGCCGCCTGTCGCGCCGCCCCCTGACGGGGCCCCGTCGGAGGCCCGGCGGAAGGGCTGAGAGGGCGCAACCGCGGGCGCCGGTTGCCGTAGGCTGCGCACATGCTCTGGCCGATGTTCTTCCTCACGCTCGCCTTCTGCGGTATCGCCGTGCTCGGCGTGCTGGCCGTCCGGGTCGGGCTGGAGGTGCGCCGCTTCTCCCGTGCCGTGGGCGACAGCTCGGAGCGGATCACCCGCGCCGCCGAGAACCTGGAGCGGGCCGCGCAGCCGCTGGCCGGGCGGGCCGCGCAGACCCCGGGAGCGGCGCCGGGCGAGCCCGACGCGGGGTGAGGCCGCAGGCGGTCTCCTGCTTCGGTCATCGGAGGGGTACGCTGCGAGAGGCTGTGTCGCTGCGGGACGTGAGCGAAAGGTGGTGGACGCACGGGGATTGCCTGGCGTTCACTCCCCAGGGTTACGATCGCTGTCAGCACGTCAGCGTGGAACCACGACGCAGCCCGTCCGATTCACACGGCAGGCAAGGACACACGCCGCCCCGGCGAGAAGGTAGTGGCACATGATCGGCAACCTGAGGCCCATGGAGATCGTACTGATTCTCCTTGTCATCCTGCTGCTGTTCGGCGCCAAGAAGCTCCCGGACATGGCCCGTTCGCTCGGCAAGTCGGCCCGCATCCTCAAGAGCGAGGCCAAGCAGATGAAGAAGGAGAGCGGCGACGAGAAGGACGCGGCGGGCAGCACGGCGGAGTCCCAGCAGTCCGCGCCCAAGACGATTCAGGCCGCTCCCGGTGACGTCTCCAGCTCCCGTCCGGTCTCCGAGCCCGAGCAGCAGCAGAAGCAGGGCTGACCCGGCGCCGCCGCCGTCACCCGTGCCCGCCTGATCTGATACTCCGACACTCCGAGACCGAGGACGAGGGTTGCTCAAGTCCGCCCGCAAGCAGGGGAAACAGGGGAAGGACCCCGAGGGGCGGATGCCGCTCGCGGATCACCTGCGGGAATTGCGCAATCGCTTGATGAAGTCGGTGCTGGCGATCTTGGCCGTCACCATCGTCGCCATGTTCTACTACAAGCAGATCGCGGACTTCCTGATGGACCCCGTGCGCGACTCCGTCGGCTGCACCAAGGGGTTCGGCGAGGCCGCCAAGGAAGGCGAGACCTGCGCCGAGATCACCATCAACGGCCTGGTCGCGCCGTTCACGATCATGCTGAAGGTGGCGTTGACCACCGGTGTGGTGATCGCCTCCCCGATCTGGCTCTACCAGCTGTGGGGCTTCCTCGCGCCCGGTCTGCACCAGCACGAGAAGAAGTACGCGCGCTCCTTCGTCGCCGCCGGGGCGCCGCTGTTCGTCGGGGGCGCCGCACTGGCGTACGTCATCCTGCCGACCGCCGCCAAGACCCTGCTGGACTTCAGCCCCGACGGCACCGGGAACCTCATCCCGCTCGACGACTTCCTGGACATCGTCACCCGGCTGGTGATCGTTTTCGGGCTCGCCTTCGAGCTGCCGCTGCTGCTGGTCATGCTGAACTTCGGCGGCATCCTGACCGGCAAGCGGCTGCTGGGCTGGTGGCGTGCCATGGTGCTCGGGATCACCGTCTTCGCCGCCGTCGCCACCCCGACCGGTGACCCGCTGACCATGACCGCGCTGGCCGCGCCGATCGTGCTGCTGTACTTCGCCGCCGTCGCCGTCTGCTTCTTCAACGACCGCCGGCGCCGCCGCGCCAGCCCGTACGCCGGGCTGGACGACGACGAGGCGTCCCCGCTCGACCACGACCCCGAGGACGTGGAGCCCGCCGACGCCGTCCCGGCGCCGCGCCCCGAGTCCGAGGGCGGCGACGACGGCCGCCGCTCGCCCCGCCGCAACGGCTACAACGGCTACGACGACGCCACATGAGCCGCCGGGCACGTTCCGTGACGCCGTCGGCGCCCCGGCGCCCCCGGCACCGGCCGCGGCACCGCTGGTGACGGGCCATGGGCCGGTAAAGATCGTGAGCGCTGTCAGGGGTGGCCGGTAGGCTCGTAGACACGATGACCGAGGACCTGTCCCCAGCGGAGCGCTACTCGGCCGCTCGCAAGCGTGCCGCCGAGCAGGCCACCGCACTCGCTCCCTTCCGTGACCTCTACGACTTCGAGCTGGACGCCTTCCAGATCGAGGCGTGCCATGCGCTCGAAGCCGGAAAGGGCGTGCTGGTGGCCGCTCCGACCGGCTCCGGCAAGACCATCGTCGGTGAGTTCGCCGTCCATCTCGCCCTCGCCCAGGGCCGCAAGTGCTTCTACACCACCCCGATCAAGGCGCTGTCCAACCAGAAGTACGGCGATCTGGTCAAGCGCTACGGCGCCGCCAAGGTCGGCCTGCTGACCGGGGACAACAGCGTCAACTCCGAGGCGCCCATCGTCGTGATGACGACGGAGGTGCTGCGGAACATGCTCTACGCCGGCTCGCAGTCGCTGCTCGGCCTCGGCTACGTCGTGATGGACGAGGTGCACTACCTCTCGGACCGCTTCCGCGGCGCCGTCTGGGAGGAAGTGATCATTCACCTTCCGGAGTCCGTCGCCCTCGTCTCGCTGTCCGCCACGGTCTCCAACGCCGAGGAGTTCGGTGACTGGCTGGACACGGTGCGCGGCGACACCCGGGTGATCGTCTCCGAGCACCGGCCCGTGCCGCTGTGGCAGCATGTGCTGGCCGGGCGGCAGATGTACGACCTGTTCGAGGAGTCCGGCGAGAAGCGCGAGGTCAACCCGGACCTGGTGCGGATGGCCCGGATGGAGAACAGCCGCGTCTCCCACCCGCGCGACCGGCGCCGGGGGCGGCCCAGACGGGAGGCCGACCGGGAGCGGGAGCGCCGCCAGCGCTCCCGGGTGTGGACGCCCGGCCGCCCCGAGGTGATCGAGCGGCTGGACTCCGAGGGCCTGCTGCCCGCCATCACCTTCATCTTCAGCCGCGCGGGCTGCGAGGCGGCCGTCCAGCAGTGCCTGCACTCGGGCCTGCGGCTCAACGACAGCGCGGCCCGCGCCCGGGTGCGGGAGATCGTCGAGGAGCGCACTGCCGAGATCCCCGACCAGGACCTGCACGTCCTGGGGTACTTCGAGTGGCTGGAGGGCCTGGAGCGGGGCATCGCAGCGCACCACGCGGGCATGCTGCCGACGTTCAAGGAGGTCGTCGAGGAGCTGTTCGTCCGCGGCCTGGTCAAGGCGGTGTTCGCCACCGAGACCCTGGCGTTGGGCATCAACATGCCCGCGCGTTCGGTGGTGCTGGAGAAGCTCGTCAAGTGGAACGGCGAGCAGCACGCTGACATCACCCCCGGGGAGTTCACCCAGCTCACGGGGCGGGCCGGGCGGCGCGGCATCGATATCGAGGGGCACGCGGTGGTGCTGTGGCAGCGCGGCATGGACCCGGGGGCGCTCGCCGGGCTGGCGGGCGCCCGGACGTATCCGCTGCGCTCCTCCTTCAAGCCGTCGTACAACATGGCGGTGAACCTCGTCGCGCAGTTCGGGCGGCACCGCTCGCGGGAGCTGCTGGAGACGTCGTTCGCCCAGTTCCAGGCGGACCGCTCGGTGGTCGGCATCTCCCGCCAGGTGCGGAAGAACGAGGAGGGCCTGCAGGGCTACCGCGCCTCCATGACCTGCCATCTGGGGGACTTCGGGGAGTACGCGCGGCTGCGCCGCGAGCTGAAGGACCGGGAGACGGAGCTGGCCAAGCAGGGCGTCGCGCAGCGCCGTGCGCAGGCCGCCGCGGCGCTGGAGAAGCTGCGCCCCGGCGACATCATCCATGTGCCCACGGGCAAGTACGCGGGGCTCGCGCTGGTGCTGGACCCGGGCGTGGGCGGGCGCAGCCCGGCCCACCACCGGGGTCTGGAGCACGAGGGCCCGCGCCCGCTGGTGCTGACCGCGCAGCGGCAGGTCAAGCGGCTGGCGGCGATAGACTTCCCGGTCCCGGTGGAGTCGCTGGACCGGATGCGGATCCCCAAGTCGTTCAACGCCCGCAGTCCGCAGTCCCGCCGCGACCTCGCCTCCGCGCTGCGCACCCGGGCCGGGCACTACGACCCTCCGCGGCACCGCAAGCAGCGCTCGGCCGCCGCGGACGACCAGGAGATCACCCGGCTGCGGGCCGAGATCCGCCAGCACCCCTGCCACGGCTGCGACGAGCGCGAGGACCACGCCCGCTGGGCGGAGCGCTACCACCGCCTGCAGCGCGAGACGCGGCAGCTGGAGCGCCGTATCGAGGGGCGGACGAACACCATCGCGCGCACCTTCGACCGCGTCTACGCGCTCCTGTCCGAGCTGGGCTATCTCGACGGCGACCATGTCACCGGCGCCGGGCGCACCCTGGCGCGGCTCTACGGGGAGCTGGATCTGCTGGCCTCCGAGTGCCTGCGCGAGCAGGTGTGGGAAGGGCTGCCGCCCGCCGAGCTGGCCGCCTGCGTCTCCGCGCTGGTGTTCGAGGCCCGGGTGGGGGACGACTCGCTGCCGCCGAAGCTGCCGGGCGGTCGGGCGCGCGCCGCGCTCGGCGAGATGGTGCGGATCTGGGGGAGGCTGGACGCGCTGGAGGAGGACCACCGGCTGACCGCCGCCGAAGGGGTCGGGCAGCGCGAGCCGGACCTCGGCTTCGCCTGGGCCGCGTACCGCTGGGCGGACGGCCATGGGCTGGACACGGTGCTCCGCGAGGCGGACATGCCCGCCGGTGACTTCGTGCGCTGGTGCAAGCAGGTCATCGATGTGCTGGGGCAGCTGGCCGCCGCCGCGCCGGCGGACGGCACCGTCGCGAAGAACGCCCGCAAGGCGATCGACGGCATGCTGCGGGGGGTTGTCGCCTACTCCAGCGTGGGCTGATCTCTTTCCGCACCCGGCGGCACCCGGCGGCACCCGGCGGCACCCGGCGGACCGTGCTGGGCCGGGGCGGCCCCTTGCTGTTTCGTGCAGGGCGCGGGTGCGGGCGCGGGCGCGATGGGGGGCCGTCCCGGCCTTCTTGACCCTGCCCGCGCGGCGGGGCATGTTCAGGCGTGCGTCAACTGCCGGGCACGTGCGAGCCGTACGGGCCCGGCAGTGTTCCGTGTGACCGGCGCGCTCGCCGCGCGTTCCGTGCTCGACAGGAGGTCGATGTGCGCACGAACAGCCCGAAGAGGCCGCTGAGATCCCGGGTACGCCGCTGGGCCGCCGCCGCGACCGCGCTCGGCGCCGTCGCGGGGCTGCTGTCCGCGGCGCAGGCCCAGGCGGCGGGGCCGAGTCGGCACGGCGACCCCGCGGGGCGGCTGAAGCTGACCCAGGTGCAGGCGATGGCCACCCACAACAGCTACCACCGGGAGGTCTCCTTCCCGGAGCAGCAGCTGATGTCGCAGCACGACCCGAACTGGCAGTCGCTGCTCTACAGCCATGCGTCGCTGCCCGTGCAGTTCGAGCGGCAGCGGGTGCGGGGGATCGAGCTGGACGTCTTCCCCGACCCGGAGGGCGGGCTGTACGCGGATCCGCTGATCCGCAAGCGGGCCGGACTGCCGCCGCTCGCCGACCCGGAGCTGAAGAAGCCCGGCTTCAAGGTGCTGCACTGGGCGGACTTCGACTACCGCACGAGCTGTGTGACGCTGAAGGGCTGTCTCACCCAGGTCAAGGAGTGGTCCGAGCGGCAGCCGGGCCATGTGGCGGCGCCGATCCTGCTGGAGCTGAAGTCGACCGACCCCCGGCTGGAGGAGCAGGGCGGCGCCAGGAGCCCGAAGTGGGACACGGCCATGCTGGACGCGCTCGACCGGGAGATCCGCTCGGTCTTCCCCGACGACGAGACGGTCACGCCCGACGACATCCGGCGTCCGGGCAAGACGCTGGGGCAGTCCGTACGGAAGTACGGCTGGCCCCGGGTGCGGGACACCCGGGGGCAGGTGATGTTCTTCATGGACAACGACGGCCGGGAGATCCAGGACGCCTACCGCGCCGGGGGCCGGGAGAGCCTGCAGGGCCGGGTGCTGTTCACGGACTCCGAGCCGTGGCGTGCGGACGCGGCGTTCATGAAGGTCAACGACCCGACCGGGGCCAACGCGTACCGGATCAGGAAGCTGGTGCGGCAGGGCTTCTATGTGCGCACGCGGTCCGACGTGCCGCTCGTCCAGGCGACGAGCGGTGACACGTCGATGCAGCGGGACGCGCTGCGTTCGGGCGCGCAGATGGTGAGCACGGACTTCCCGGTGCCGGGGCTCGCGGCGCGGTACGGCTCGGACTACGTCGCGGAGCTGCCGGGCGGGGCGACCACGGTGCGCTGCAACCCGGTGACCGTGCGGCGCTGCCCCGCTCCGGACCTGGAGCGCTGAACCCGCGGGCCGGGGCTACGCGGCGGACCGGTGCTCCTGCTCCGCCTCGACCTGCGCGTTCCACTCCCGCTTCGACGCCTGCCAGCCGTCCTCGTCGGTGCCCAGCCGCCAGTAGCCGGAGATGGACAGCTGCTCGCGGGCCACGCCCCGCTCCAGCCGCAGATGGCGGCGGAGGTCCTTGACGAAGCCGGCCTCGCCGTGGACGAAGGCGTGCACCTGCCCGGCGGGGAAGTCCAGGGCGCGTACGGCCTCGGTCAGCGGCCCGCCCACGGGCCGGGTGCCGCGGTGCAGCCAGGTGATCCGGGCGTCGAGCGGGGCCTGCAGCTCCTGCTCCTCCTCCGGGCCCGCGACCTCGATCAGGGCGTGGACGGGCGCGCCGGCGGGGATCCGCTCCAGGGTGGCGGCGATGGCGGGCAGGGCGCTCTCGTCGCCCGCGAGGAGGTGCCAGTCGGCGTCCGGGGCGGGGACGTAGCCGCCGCCGGGGCCGAGCATGCGGATCTCGTCCCCGGCGCGGGCGCGCCGGGCCCAGGGCCCCGCGAGGCCCTTGTCGCCGTGCACCACGAAGTCGAGGGCGAGCTCGCGCTCCTTGGGGTCCCAGGAGCGCACGGTGTAGGTGCGCATCGTGGGCCACTGGTCGCGGGGCAGCTCGGCGCGGATCCGGGTCATGTCGAACGGTTCGCCGTAGTCCACCCCGGGTTGGGGGAACAGCAGTTTGACGTAGTGGTCGGTGTAGTCACCGGCCGAGAAGTCCGCGAGGCCCGCGCCGCCGAGGACGATCCGCACCATGTGCGGTGTCAGCTGTTCGGTGCGTACCACCTCGCCGCGGTGGAGTTGGGGGGTTGTGCGAGCCGGGCGGTCTGCCACGACGTCCTCCCTGGTGCCTGGGGCGGATACTGCTCGGATGTGTATTACTTAGGCTTACCTAAGCTAACAGATCACCCGGCGAGTGCGGCGAGCAGCCGGCGCAGCGATCCGCCCAATCCCCAGCGCTCCGAGAGGTCTTCGAGCGCGCCCGGATCGCGGGGCGCGGCAGGCAGGGCGGGGTCGAAGGGCGGCAGGTCCACATCGTGGGCGACCCGGACGACCCGGGGTGCGACCGCCAGATAGTCGGCCGCCTCCGCGAACTTCGTGCGCTGCGCCGGGGTCACCTTGGAGGCCGGGTCCGCGGCGGCGGCGACGATCCCCCGCAGATCGCCGTAGTCCGCGAGCAGTTTGGCGGCGGTCTTCTCGCCGATGCCGCGCACGCCGGGCAGCCCGTCGCTCGGGTCGCCGCGCAGCAGGGCGAGGTCCGCGTAACCCGGCCCGTCCACGCCGTACTTGGCGCGCAGCGCAGCGCCGTCGTAGACATCCAGGCTGCCCACGCCCTTGACCGGGTACAGCACCCGGATGGCGCGCTCGTCGTCGATCAGCTGGAAGAGGTCGCGGTCGCCCGTGACGATGTCCACCGGCCCCTCGGTGCGCGCCGCCAGGGTGCCGATGACGTCGTCCGCCTCGTAGCCGTCGGCGCCGACGCGGGCGATGCCGAGCGCGTCGAGCACCTCGTCGATCACCGGGACCTGCGGCGCGAGGGTGTCGGGGGTCTCCTCGGCGTCCGGGCCGCCGGGGCTCTCCTCGGCGACCCGGTGCGCCTTGTACGAGGGGATGAGCTCGACCCGCCACGCGGGGCGCCAGTCGAAGTCCATGCAGGCCACAAGGGTGTCCGGGCGGTGGTCCTGGACCAGCCGGGCGATGAAGTCGAGCAGGCCGCGCACGGCGTTCACCGGCGTCCCGTCGGGGGCGCGCACGGTCTCGGGGACACCGAAGTAGGCGCGGAAGTAGAGGGAGGAGGTGTCGAGGAGCATCGCTGTGCCGGCTGCGGGAGCTGTGGGAATCGTCACGCCCCCGATGATGCCGCAGGTCGGCAGGTAATGAGCTGGTGCGCTGCTCCCCACGGACTGCCAAGGCGTTCGTCAAGCGAACGTATGAGATGTATCGCGTTCAGTTTCAAGGTGACGAAATCGAGTAGGCGATCCGAGAACAGGGCTCTGGTGTAGGATGCATGTTTCTGGTATGCGCAGATTGCGGTTCTACGCGGGGTTCGGCCTCGCGTGCGCAGAGTGCGCGGGGGAGTGCCAGGTTTCTGTTGTCGACGCAAGAGGTGAATGTGTCCAGGCTGAGGGCCGAGCATTTGTACAAGGTGTTCGGCAGGAGACCAGACCATGCGGTGGCCCGGCTCGAATCCGGGGTCGATCGCGAGGAGCTGCGCGCCAAGGGCGTGACCGCCGCGGTCATCGACGCCTCCTTCGAGGTCGATGAGGGCGAGATATTCGTGGTCATGGGCCTGTCGGGCTCCGGGAAGTCCACGCTCCTGCGGATGCTCAACGGTCTGCTGGAGCCCACGTCCGGCCGTGTGGAGATCGACGGCGAGGACCTGACCGCGCTGCGCCCCCGCGAGCTGCGCGACGTCCGCTCGAAGAAGATCAGCATGGTCTTCCAGCACTTTGCGCTCTTCCCCCATCGCAGCGTGCTGGAGAACGCCGCCTATGGACTGGAGGTCCAGGGCATACCCCGCGCCGAGCGCGACGAGCGCGCCACCGAGGCGCTGAAGCTGGCCGGGCTGCAGGGCTGGGAGCAGTCCTGGCCCGACGAGCTGTCCGGCGGTATGCAGCAGCGCGTCGGCCTGGCCCGCGCGCTGGCCACGGACGCGGAGCTGCTGCTGATGGACGAGTCCTTCAGCGCGCTCGACCCGCTGATCCGCCGCGATATGCAGGACCAGCTGCTGGAGCTGCAGAAGACGCTGAAGAAGACGATCGTCTTCATCACCCACGACCTCAACGAGGCCATGCGGCTCGGCGACCGGATCGCGGTGATGCGCGACGGCCGGATCGTCCAGATCGGCACCGCCGAGGACATCCTGGTGCGCCCGGCCACCGACTACGTCGCCTCGTTCATCCAGGACGTCGACCGCTCCCGGGTGCTCACCGCGGGCTCGATCATGGAGGACGCCGAGGGCGGCACCTCGGCGCTGCGGGACGGCGAGCTCGGCGACGCCTCGACCGTCACCGCCGAGACCCCGCTGGCCGAGCTGTTCACCCCGCTCTCCAGCGGCGGGAACACCATGGTCGTCACGGACGAGGACGGCACCCCGGTGGGTGTCGTCGACCGCGAGCGGCTGCTCTCCGCGCTCGCGGAGGAGCCGCACGTCAACGGGCACGGCGCGGACCGCGCCCGGGGCCGCGCCGAGGACGGCGGCAAGGACGGCGCCGCGGGCGGCGGCGACGACGAGAGCGCCGGGGTGACCGCACGTGCCTGAGTTCCACCCCGGTGACTGGGTCGAGGACGCCGTCGACTGGCTGCAGAAGCACCTCGGCTGGCTCTTCGACTTCATCAACACGGTCCTGACGGGCCTGTACGACCGCATCAACGACGTGCTCGGCGGCGGCGAGGCGCTGCTGATGGCCGGGATCTTCGCGGTCATCGCACTCTGGCTGCGCGGCGCCCTGGCCGGCGTGGTCACCTTCGCCGGCTTCGCACTGATCGACTCCTTCCAGCTGTGGGACCAGGCGATGGAGACGCTGTCGCTGGTCCTCGCCGCCGCCGTGATCACCATCGTGATCGCGGTGCCGCTGGGCATCTGGGCGGCGCGCTCCAAGGCGTTCAGCGCGTTCGTCCGGCCGGTGCTGGACGTGATGCAGACGATGCCCGCCTTCGTCTACCTCATCCCCGGCGTGATGTTCTTCTCCGTCGGCACGACCCCCGGTCTGCTGGCGACGATCGTCTTCTCGATGCCGCCGGGCGTGCGGATGACCGAGCTCGGCATCCGGCAGGTGGACAGCGAGCTGGTCGAGGCGGCCGAGGCGTTCGGCACCAGCCCGAAGCACACCCTCACCCGGGTGCAGTTCCCGCTGGCGCTGCCGACGATCATGGCCGGCGTCAACCAGGTCATCATGCTGGCGCTGTCCATGGTCGTGATCGCCGGTATGGCCGGTGCCCCAGGGCTCGGTGAGCGGGTCTACGCCGCCGTCACCCAGGTGCAGGTCGGCCTCGGTGTGGAGTCCGGCGTCGGCGTGGTCATCCTCGCGATGTATCTCGACCGGATGACCGGTGCGCTCAACGCGCGGGTCTCCCCGCTGGGCCGCCGCGCCGCCGCCAAGGCGACGGCCGCGATGGGCCGGATGAAGTTCGTCCGCTACCGGCCGGGCACCGCGGTCGCGCTGTGCGGCGTGGTCGTCCTGGCGCTGGTCGCGGGCGGTATGAACCTCGCGGGCGGCGACGGCGACAAGAGCGTGGCCGGCACCGACGTCGGCAAGGGCAAGCAGATCAACATGGGCTACATCCCCTGGGACGAGGGCATCGCGACCTCGTACCTGTGGAAGGAGATGCTGCAGGAGCGCGGGTACAAGCCGAACCTCAAGCAGCTCGACCCGGGCCCGCTCTACTCCGGCATCGCCCGGGGCGACGTGGACTTCCAGACGGACGCCTGGCTGCCCACCACCCACGCGCAGTACTGGGACAAGTACGGCTCCAAGATGGAGAAGCTGGGCGCCTGGTACGGCCCGACCTCGCTGGAGCTGACCGTGCCCTCGTATGTCAAGGGCATCACGTCCCTGGCGGATCTGAAGGGGCAGGGCAAGAAGTTCCACGGCAAGATCATCGGCATTGAGTCCAGCGCCGGCGAGATGAAGATCCTCAAGGACAAGGTCCTCAAGGAGTACGGCCTGGAGGGCGAGTACAAGGTCGTCTCCTCCAGCACCTCCTCGATGCTGGCCGAGCTGAAGCGCTCCATCGCCAAGAAGGAGCCGGTCGTCGTCACGCTCTGGTCGCCGCACTGGGCGTACAACGCCTACGACCTCACCAAGCTGAAGGACCCCAAGGGCGCCTTCGGCAAGGGCGAGAAGCTCTACAGCGTGGCGCGCAAGGGCTTCTCCCAGGACGACCCGACCGTCGCGAACTGGCTGAAGAACTTCCATCTGTCGGACCAGCAGCTCACCTCCCTGGAGAACCGGATCCAGCAGGCGGGCGAGGGCAAGGAGCAGGACGCCGTGCGCGCCTGGCTCAAGAAGCACCCCGGCTTCGTCGACAAGTACGCCCCGGTCCCGGGCCAGAAGAAGGACGGCAGGGACGCGGGCAAGGCGGTCAAGATGGGCTACTTCCCCTGGGACGAGGCCATCGCGACCACGTACCTGTGGCAGAACGTCCTGGAGGACCGCGGCTACCGGCCCTCCGCCAAGCAGCTCGACCCCGGTCCGCTGTTCACCGCGCTGGCCCAGGGGCAGATGGACTTCCAGACGGACGCCTGGCTGCCGACCACGCACGCGCAGTACTGGAAGAAGTACAAGTCCAGATCGACCGACCTCGGCCCCTGGTACGACGAGACGTCGCTGGAGCTGTCGACGCCCGAGTACGTCAAGGGCATCGACTCGCTGGCGGATCTGAAGGGGAAGGGCGACAAGTTCGACCACAAGATCACCGGCATCGAGTCCAGCGCCGGTGAGATGAAGATCCTCAAGACCGTGCTCAAGAAGTACGGCCTCGACAAGGAGTACAAGGTCGTCTCGTCGTCCACCTCCTCGATGCTCTCGGCGGTGGACCGGGCGGTGAAGCAGAAGAAGCCGATCCTGGCCACCACCTGGTCCCCGCACTGGGTGTACAGCAAGTACCCGATGAAGAAGCTCAAGGACCCTCAGGGCGCCTGGGGCAAGGGCGACGAGATCCACGTCACCGCCAAGAAGGACTTCAAGAAGGACTTCCCCGAGCTGTACGGCTGGCTGAAGAACTTCCATATGTCCGAGAAGGACCTCGGCTCCCTGGAAGCCGCGATCCAGGCGGGCGGCAAGGGCAAGGAGAAGGAGTCGGCGCGCAAGTGGCTGGACTCCCGACCCGGCCTGGTCGACAAGCTGGCGCCAGTCGGCTGAGACTCGCGCCCCGCGCGTCGGCAGACAGCGGCGGGACCTCCCCGGCACCCGGTGCCCCGGAGGTCCCGTCGCTGTGTAACGGCCCGTTGCAAAACGATAATCTCTTTGTGATGCATATCACCGGAGTCTGCGGGCAGACGCGCCTCTCGGGCTGATAGACACCCCGGGTTGATGAGCAACCACCTTCTACAGCAAAGGGATTGAGTGCGTGGCAGCGCAATCGCAGGAAAAACCGCCGGGCGGCGACCGTGACCGGGAAGTTCTGGAGGCGCAGGGCATAGGCAAGCTCTCCGCGACGATCTCCCACCGCGTCTTCTGGCCGGCCGCGGTGATCATCGTGGCCTTCATCCTCTACGCGGTCATCGGCCAGGAGGACGCCGCCGAGCAGATGGCGGACGTCCAGGAGGGGATCGGCGACAACCTGGGCTGGTACTACATGGCCCTGGGCTCGGTGTTCGTCATCTTCGTCCTCTGGATCGGCCTCGGCCGTTACGGGCGGATCCGCCTCGGCAAGGACAACGAGAAGCCCGAATTCTCCACCCTCTCCTGGTTCGCGATGCTCTTCGCGGCCGGAATGGGCATCGGGCTGGTCTACTTCGGCGCGGCCGAGCCCCTGAACTTCTTCGTCGACCCCAAGCCCGGAACCGGCAGCAGTGACGCCGCCAAGTCCGAGGCAGCGATGGTGCAGACCTTCCTGCACTGGGGGGTCCACCCGTGGGCGATCTATGTCGTCGTGGGTCTCGCCGTGGGCTACGCGGTGCACCGGAAGAACCGTCCCGTCTCCATCCGCTGGGCGCTGGAGCCGCTGCTCGGGGACCGGGTCAAGGGCAGGCTGGGCGACGTCATCGACATCATCGCCGTGGTCGGCACCCTGTTCGGCGTGGCCACCTCGCTCGGCCTCGGCGTCATGCAGGTGTCCGCGGGCATGGGCTTCCTGGACTGGGTGGACGACCCGGGCAAGCCGCTGCTGGTGATCCTCATCGCCGCCATCACCGGTGTGGCCACCATCTCCGTGGTCACCGGCGTCGGCAAGGGCATCAAGTGGCTGTCCAACTTCAACATGGTGCTGGCCGGCCTGATCATGCTGTTCGTGATCGCCGTGGGCCCGACGCTGTTCATCGCCAATGGCTTCGTCCAGGACCTGGGCGGCTACCTGCAGAACATCCTCCGCCTCAGCTTCGACACGGGCGCCTCGCACGGTGACGCGGGTACGAGCTTCGTCAACGGCTGGACCGTCTTCTACTGGGGCTGGTGGATTTCCTGGGCTCCGTTCGTAGGCGTCTTCATCGCCCGTATTTCGCGGGGGCGTACGGTGCGAGAGTTCGTCTGCGGCGTGCTGCTGGTCCCGACCCTCCTCGGGTTCTTCTGGTTCGCGGTCTTCGGCGGCACCGCCGTCAAGGACCAGGCGTCCGGCGCGGAGAACTACGCCCCCGACGGGGCGGTCAGCACGGACACCGCGCTCTTCCAGGTGCTGGACACGCTGCCCGGCGGCACCTTCATCGCCGGTGTGACCATCCTGCTGATCGTGGCGTTCTTCGTGACGTCGTCCGACTCGGCGTCGTTCGTGGTGGACATGCTGTCCTCCGGCGGCGACCCCAACCCGCCCGTCTGGAGCCGGGTGTTCTGGGCTGTGACGGAGGGCGCCGTGGCCGCCGCGCTGCTGCTGGCCTCCGATCTGGGCAGTCCATCGTCACTCAATACGCTCAAGACAGCGGCCATCGTCATCGCGCTGCCCTTCAGTTTCGTGATGATCGGTATGTGTATCGCCACCGCGAAGGCGTTCGCCAGCGAACGCCATGCCTACGAGGCGGCCGAACGCGCCGCCGAACAGAAGAAACTGGTGGGCAGAGCGGTAGCGGCCATGGAGGAGAACCAGGAGAACGGCGACTCCGACGCCGTGCCGGAAGAGGCGCGGGCCGCCCCCTCCGGCGCCAAGGACGCACCACCGGAACCCACCCGGTAGCGGTCCGCGGCAGCGCACCACACGCCGGAAAGCGACGGGCGGTGCGGGGATTCGACTCCCCGCACCGCCCGTCGCCGTACGCGGCGCCCCTGCGCCGGGCGCGCGGGGCGTACCGTGGGCGCATGGTGCGTTCCGTCGTCTCTCTCGTGCCGTCCCTCACGGAGGCCGTGGCCGCCACGGAGCCCGGGCTGCTCACCGGGGCCACCGACTGGTGCAGCCACCCGGCCGGGCTGGAGGTGACGCGTGTGCGCGGCACCAAGAACCCCGACGTCGAGCGGATCGCGGCCCTCGCGCCCGACCTCGTCCTGGCCAACGAGGAGGAGAACCGCCCGCCCGACCTGGCCGCGCTCCGCGCCGCCGGGCTGCGGGTCCTCGTCACCGAGATCCGCGACCTGGACGAGGGGCTCGCCGAACTGGACCGGGTGCTCACCGAGGGGTGCGGGCTGCGCCGCCCGGCGTGGCTGGACGAGGCCGAGTCGGCGTGGCACGAGGCGCGGGCCGAGTTCGACGTACGGGCCGTCGTGCCCGTGTGGCGCAAGCCGTGGATGGTGCTGGGCCGGGACACCTTCGCGGGCGCCCTCCTCGCGCGGCTCGGGGTGCGCAACGCGTACGCGGCGCACCCCGAACGCTATCCGCGGATCCCCGTCGACGAGCTGAACGCGCCCGGCCTGGCCGACCTCGCCGTACTGCCGGACGAGCCCTACCTGTTCACGGCCGACGACGGGCCCGAGGCGTTCCCCGCCCTCCCCTCCGCGCTCGTCAGCGGGCGCCATCTCACCTGGTACGGGCCCTCGCTGCGGGAGGCGCCGCGGGTCATCGGCGCGGCGCTGCGGGCAGCGCTCCGCTGACGAGGCCGCCGGCCGTCCGCACGGCCGCCGCCGCCCAGGCCGCGACCAGCAGGGCGTAGAGCGCGACCGACAGCCAGTCGAACGCGTCCAGCCCGGTGTGCCGGGCGAGCGAGGCCGTGCCCGTGACGCAGGTGCCGACGGGGAAGGTGAACGCCCACCACGTCATCGCGAAGCCCATCCCGCGCCGCGCGGCGCGCACGACCAGCGCCGTGGACAGCGCCAGCCACAGCAGCGCGAACCCGATGACCGGCACCCCGTACAGCACGGCCAGGGAGGCGAAGTCGCCGGGCGCCGCGTCCGCCAGGTTGCCCAGCGCCGTGGTCGACTGCCCCAGCGGGCCCAGGACGAGGAACAGCGTCGGGGTCAGCGCGAGCGGCAGCGGACCGTGGTGGGTGAGGCGGGAGAAGACGGCCGGCAGGATGAGGAACGTCGTCAGCAGGCTCGCGCCGAACAGCGCGAAGCAGCCCAGCAGCAGCGCCTGCCGGGGCTGCCCCTCCGGCGCGTGCGCGGCCAGCGGCGGGCCGAGCGCCGCCGACACCATCGGCGCCACCACCGGGAGCAGCCACACCGGGCTGGCCGTGCCGGGTTCGATGGCGTGCCGCGTGATCATCAGATACGGCACCGCCACCGCCGCCGCCAGCCCCACGGCCGTACCCGCGGACCACAGCACCGCGTCCACCGCGACCCCGCCCGGCACCCGCAGCGCCAGCGCCCCGCCGCCGACCGCGAGCAGCGCCATCGACGTGCAGCCGTAGAAGGGCGCGACCGCCGGGTCCAGCAGATGGGCGCGCGCCTGGTCCGGGTGGCGCGCCCAGTGCGCGGCCCGTGCCACGAGCAGCACGGCCAGCATGGCGGCGGACAGCGCCCAGACGGCCAGCAGCGGGGCCCGCGGCACGGGCACGGAGAGCGCGGCACCGGCGGTGGGGACGATCGCGGTGCCCATCACGGACGCGTACCAGTTGGGGCCGAGGCCGCGCAGCCGGGCTGCGGGCGCCGGCCGGGCCATGGGGGGTTCGTGTGCGGGGGCCTGGGTGTGCGCGTCAAGGGTCATGACTGCACGCTCCCGCCGCCGTGCGGCTCCCACCAGGGAGCATGTCCCTATGGGGGCATAAGCTGCTCCTATGAGCAGTCGGTCCACACCGCACGCCGCGGCGGCGGACGCGCCGCGCGCCGAGCACGGCGCGCCGGGCCTCGCGCACCGGGTGCCCGACCTGGGCGCGCTGCAGCTGCTGCTCGCCGTCGCCCGGCTCGGCAGCCTGGGCGGCGCCGCGCGCGAGACGGGCGTCTCGCAGCCCGCCGCCAGCGGCCGGATCCGCTCGATGGAGCGGCAGCTCGGCGTCACCCTGCTGGAGCGCTCGCCGCGGGGCTCCCGGCTGACCGAGGCGGGGGCGCTGGTGACGGACTGGGCGCGGCGGATCGTGGAGTCGGCCGAGGCGTTCGACGCGGGCGTCAGCGCGCTGCGCGACCAGCGCGACTCGCGGCTCCGGGTCGCCGCGAGCATGACCATCGCGGAGTATCTGCTGCCGGGCTGGCTGATCGCACTGCGCACCTCCCGCCCCGGTACCGCGGTCTCGCTGCGCGTCGGGAACTCCGCCGCCGTGGCCGGGCTGCTCGCCGACGGCCAGGCGGACCTGGGCTTCGTGGAGGGCCTCGGGACGCCGTCCGGGCTGGACGGCGTGGTCATCGCGCACGACCGGCTGTTCGTCGTCGCCGCACCCGGCCATCCATGGGCGCGGCGCCGCGGGCCGCTCGCCCCCGCCGAGCTGGCCGGGACCCGGCTGGTGCTGCGGGAGACCGGCTCCGGGACCCGTCAGGTGCTGGACCGCGCGCTCGCCGGGCACGGCGGGCTGGCGCCGCCGCTGCTGGAGCTCGCCTCGACCACCGCCGTCAAGGCCGCGGCCGTGAGCGGCGCGGGCCCCGCGGTGGTGAGCGAGCTGGCCGTCGGCGAGGAGCTGGCGGCCCGCCGGCTCGTCCGGGTCCCCGTGGAGGGGGTGGAGCTGAGCCGCGCGCTGCGGGCGGTGTGGCCCCGGGGCGCGCGGCCCGCCGGCCCCGCGCGGGACCTGCTGTCGCTCACCCGAGCGCGGCGCTGACCAGCGCCTGGGTCAGCCGCAGGTCGTCGCCCTCCTCCGGGTGCCACTGCACGGCGAGGACGAAGCCTTCCGGCGTCGGGAGTTCGAGCGCCTCGACGGTGCCGTCCTCGGCGTACGCGGAGGGCACCAGGCCCTCGCCGAGCGCGGCCACCGCCTGGTGGTGGTACGAGGGGACGTCCACCGGTGCGGGCAGCACCCGCTCCAGCAGCGTGCCGGGTACGGGCTTGACGGTGTGCGGGAGGAAGACCGCGTCGGCGCCCCGGTGGCCGTCCAGGTGCTGGGTGAGGGTGCCGCCGCGCAGCACGTTGAGGATCTGCAGGCCCCGGCAGATGCCGAGCAGCGGCTTGCGCTGCTCCAGCGCGGCCTCGGTGAGGGCCGCCTCCCAGGCGTCCCGCTGCGGGTACGCGGGCCCGGTGCGCGGGTCGCGGGCGGCGCCGTAGCGCGCCGGCTCGACGTCGGGGCCGCCCGCGGTGACCACGCCGTCGAGCCGGGCGACGAGCGCGGAGGCGGTGGCCGGGTCCGGGTCCGGCGGCAGCAGCACGGCGTGGCCCCCGGACCGCTGGACCAGCTCGTGGTAGCCGGCGGCGAGGACGGCGGCCGGCTTGCGCCACACGCCCCACCGGACGTCCGGTTCGAGATAGGTGCTGATGCCGACGAGAGGTCGGGTCACGGCTTCCTCCTGTGATGACGGTGACTCATGAGAACAGGCCGGCGGGCTGGGCTGCCCCTTGCTGTCGCGCCGCAGTCCGCGGGTGCTCCGTGGCTGGTCGCGCAGTTCCCCGCGCCCCTGAAGCAACCACGACCCAGCCGCACTCTGCGGCGCACCGGCAGGGGCAGCCCCTGCCCGGCGCGATCCTCGCGGCGCCCGTCAGTCACGGCTCAGCTCCGCCTCCGCCTCCGCGAGGGCCGCGAACTCCTCCTCGGGGGCTGCGGCCACGAGCCGGTGCCGGGAGTAGAGCGCGAAGTAGGCCACCGCCACCGCGTACACGCACAGCGCGATGAACGCCGCCTGCTTGTCCACCAGGAAGGTGGCGACCAGCGCCGCGCACGCCAGGACGAACGCGGTCGAGGACGTCACGATCCCGCCCGGTGTCCGGTACGGGCGCGGCAGCCGCGGCTCCCGCCTGCGCAGCACGATATGCGAGAGCGACATCAGCGCGTAGGAGATGGTGGCCCCGAACACCGCGATGTTCAGCATCTTCGCTCCGTCCCCGCTGGAGGCGGCGAGCGCGAAGCCGAGCCCGCCCGGCAGCAGCAGACCCAGGTACGGGGCCTTGCGGCGGCTGGTGAGGGAGAGGAAGCGCGGCAGATATCCGGCGCGGGAGAGCGCGAACAGCTGTCGCGAGCCGGCGAAGATCAGCGAGAAGAAGGACGCCACGAGCCCGGCGAGGCCCGCGTAGTTGACCACCCGGGACAGCGTCGTCGCCTCGCCGTCCGGTTCCAGCGCCTCCACCAGCGGATTGCCCACGTCCGCGATGGCCGCCGAGCCGCGCGCCCCGGTCGCCGCCACGAAGGTGAACAGGGCGAGCAGCAGCAGGATGCCCATCGCGAGCGCCATGGCCTTCGGCAGCGTACGCGCGGGCTCCCGGGTCTCCTCGGCGGCCAGCGGCACGCCCTCCACACCGAGGAAGAACCACATGCCGAAGGGGAAAGCGGCCCAGATGCCCAGCAGGCCGAACGGCAGCCAGGAGCTGGATCCGGCGGCGCCGGAGTCCGCCGGGATGTCGTCCAGGTTGGCCACGCTGAAGTCGGTGAGGGCGCCGAGGACGAACACCAGCAGCGCGGCGACCGCGATGGCGGTGACGATCAGCGAGAAGCGCAGCGCCTCGCCGACGCCCCACAGATGGACGCCGATGAAGATCACGAAACAGGCCAGATAGACGGGCCAGCCGGACTCCAGTCCGAACAGGTGGAGCGATTCGACGTAGTCCCCGATGAAGCAGACGATCGCGGCGGGGGCGAGCACGTACTCGATGAGGATCGCGGTCCCGGTGAGGAAGCCGCCCCAGGGGCCCAGGGCGCGGCGCGCGAAGCCGTAGCCGCCGCCCGCGGTGGGCAGGACGGCGGACAGCTCGGCGAGGGCGAAGACCATGCAGGTGTACATCAGCCCCATCAGCACCATGGCGATGGCGAGCCCGCCGAAGCCGCCCTCGGCGAGGCCGGGGTTCCAGCCGGAGTAGTCGCCGGAGACGACGTAGGCGACGCCGAGCCCGGTGAGCAGGAGCGGGCCCGCGTTGCCGCGGCGCAGGGCGCGCCGCTGGAGGTACTCCTGGGATTCCTCGGACATGTGCCACACGCTCCTGCCTGGCTCAGCTATTGGTGTGATGGCATACCTTTGTGGGGCGAGTGGCCGTTGCGCAAGACCTGTGCGTGAAGTCTGTGTTACACCAGCCCCTGCTCACGCCTGCCGTCACGCCAGGAAGCCCCGCAGCAGGGCCGCGGTGCCCGCGCAGTGCTCGCGCATGATCTCGCGGGCGCCTTCCGCGTCGCCCTCCAGGACGGCGTCGGTCAGCGCCGTGTGCTGCACCTGGGCGTGCTCCAGGTTGCGGACCAGCAGCGGGATGCGGCCCAGCAGATCGTTGAGGGAGGCGCGGACCGCCGCGTACTGGGCGGTCAGCGAGGGCGAGCCGGCCAGCTCGGCCAGGGTCAGATGGAAGAGCGTGTCGTGCCGCCGGTAGTCCGGCAGCGCCGACTCGCGGGTGGCGTCCAGCGCCGTCCGCAGCCGCGCCGTCTCCTCGCGAGTGAGGCCGCGCGCCGCGCACAGCCCGGCGGCGCCGGTCTCCAGCACCTCGCGGAACAGCAGCGTGTCCTCCAGCCCTGCCGGGTCGACCGGGTGGGCCTCAGTGCCCTGCGCACCGGCCTCGGCCGACGGGCTGCGGCGTACGAACGTGCCGCCGTACCGGCCCCTCCTGCTCTCCACCAGGCCCTGGTCCGCCAGCACCCGCAGCGCCTCGCGCAGGGTGACCCGGCTGATGCCCAGGCGGTCGGCCAGCTCCCGCTCGGAGGGCAGCCGCTCGCCCTCCGCGACCAGCCCGAGCCGCACGATCTGCAGGATCTGCTCCAGCGCCTCCTCGAAGCCGTTGCCCGCGCGGACGGGGCGGAGCACGGTGGACAGCCGGTCCTCGGCGACGCGGGCCGTGTACCGCTCGTTCATCGGAACCCCTTCCCGAACAATGGTTTCCCTGGATACCTTATGGCTTCCCACGGACCGACAGGAGGCCCACCCGTGGCAGACCGCACACCTCCACTCGCCGTCGACGAACTGCGCCGGCTCGTCGACGCGGGCGAGATCGACACCGTCGTCCTCGCCTTCACCGATATGCAAGGCCGGCTGCAGGGGAAGCGGTTCGCCGCCCCGTTCTTCCTCTCCGACGTTCTGGACCACGGCAGCGAGGGCTGCAACTACCTGCTCGCCGTCGATGTCGACCTGAACACCGTCGACGGCTACGCCATGTCGTCCTGGGAGCACGGCTACGGCGACTTCGCGATGCACGGCGACACCGGCACCCTGCGCCGCGTCCCCTGGAACCCGGGCACCGCGCTGCTGATCGCCGACCTGGCCTGGCAGGACGGCGCGCCGGTGGTCGCCTCGCCCCGGCAGATCCTGCAGCGCCAGCTCGACCGGCTCGCCGAGCGCGGCTGGAGCGCGTATGTGGGCACCGAGCTGGAGTTCATGGTCTTCGAGGACAGCTATGAGCGGGCCTGGGACGGCGGATACCGCGGCCTGACCCCCGTCAACCAGTACAACGTCGACTACTCGATCCTCGGCACCGGACGCGTCGAGCCGCTGCTGCGCCGGATCCGCAACGAGATGGCCGGCGCCGGGATGACCGTCGAGTCCGCGAAGGGCGAGTGCAACCTCGGCCAGCACGAGATCGCCTTCCGCTACACCGACGCGCTCACCACCTGCGACCAGCACGTCGTCTACAAGACCGGCTCCAAGGAGATCGCGGCCCAGGAGGGCCGGGCGCTCACCTTCATGGCCAAGTACGACGAGCGCGAGGGCAACTCGTGCCACATCCACCTCTCGCTGCGCGACGAGGCGGGCCGCCCCGTGCTGGCCGACGACGCCGACCCGTACGGGATGTCCCGCACCATGCGGCACTTCCTCGCCGGCCAGCTGGCCGCGCTGCGCGAGCTGACCCTGCTGTACGCCCCGAACGTCAACTCCTACAAGCGCTACCAGCCCGGCTCCTTCGCGCCCACCGCCGTCGCCTGGGGCCCGGACAACCGCACCTGCGCCTACCGCGTCGTGGGTCGCGGGCCGGCGCACCGGATGGAGAACCGGCTGCCGGGCGGCGACGTCAACCCCTACCTCGCCGTCGCCGGGATGATCGCAGCCGGGCTGCACGGCGTGGAGCGGGAGCTGGAGCTGCCCGCGCCGTGCACCGGCAACGCCTATACGGGGGACGCGGCGCATGTCCCCGGCACGCTGCGGGAAGCGGCGGAGCTGTGGGAGGCCAGCGCCCTCGCGCGGGACGCCTTCGGGGACGAGGTCGTCGCGCACTACCGCCATATGGCCCGGGTGGAGCAGCGGGCCTTCGACAGCGCCGTGACGGACTGGGAGCGCTTCCGCTCCTTCGAACGCATGTAAGGAACTGTGGTGACAGAGCAGACAGACCGGCGGGAGACCCTCGACGTCGTCAACCCGGCGACCGAGGAGGTCATCGCCACCGTCCCCGCCGCCTCGCCCGCCGAGGCGGACGCCGCCGTCACCCGCGCGGCCCGTGCCCAGGCGGAGTGGGCGGCCCTCGCGCCCGCCGACCGGGCCCGGCTGCTGCGCCGGTTCGCCGCCGCGGTGGACGGCAGCCGCGAGGAGCTGGCCCGGCTGGAGGTGCGCGAGGCGGGCCACCCGGTGGCGGGCGCGCGCTGGGAGGCGGGGAACGTCCGCGACCTGCTGGAGTACGCGGCCGGGGGAGTGGAGCGGCTGACGGGGCTGCAGATCCCCGTCGCCGGCGGGGTGAACGTCACCTTCGCCGAGCCGCTCGGCGTGGTGGCCGTCATCGCGCCGTGGAACTTCCCGATGCCCATCGCCGCCTGGGGCACCGCGCCGGCCCTCGCCGCGGGCAACGCGGTGGTGCTCAAGCCCGCCGAGGCCACCCCGCTCACCGCGCTGCGGCTGGCCGAGCTGGCCCGCGCGGCCGGGCTGCCCGAGCACCTGTTCCAGGTGCTGCCCGGCGAGGGGCCGGTGGCGGGCAGCGCGCTGGTCGAGCACCCCCAGGTGGCCAAGGTCGTCTTCACCGGCTCCACCGCCGTCGGCAAGCGGATCATGGCCCAGTGCGCCGCCGGGGTGAAGCGGGTGACGCTCGAACTCGGCGGCAAGAGCCCGAACATCGTCTTCGCCGACGCCGACCTGGAGCTGGCGGCGGCCGAGGCGCCCGGGTCGTTCCTCGACAACACCGGCCAGGACTGCTGCGCCCGCAGCCGCATCCTGGTGCAGCGGTCGGTCTACGACCGCTTCCTGGAGCTGCTGGAGCCCGCCGTGCAGGCCGTCGCCGTCGGCGACCCCGCCGACGAGTCCACCGCCATGGGCCCGCTGATCTCGGCCGCGCACCGCGAACGGGTGCGCTCCTACGTCGCCGAGGACGCGCCCGCGCTCATCCGGGGCCGCGCCCCCCAGGGGCCCGGCTACTGGTACCCGGCGACCGTGGTGGCCGCGGACCCGGACGCGCGGGTGGCCCGCGAGGAGGTCTTCGGCCCGGTCGCCGCCGTACTCCCCTTCGAGGACGAGGCGGACGCCGTACGGCTCGCCAACGCCACCGACTACGGCCTCTCCGGCTCCCTGTGGACCCGGGACACGGGCCGGGCGCTGCGCGTCTCGCAGGCCGTGCGCGCGGGCAACCTCTCCGTGAACTCGCACAGCAGCGTCCGCTACGCGACGCCCTTCGGCGGCTACCGCCAGTCCGGACTCGGCCGCGAGCTGGGCCCGGGGGCGCTGGCCGCCTTCACCGAGACCAAGAACGTCTTCCTCAGCACAGCCACCACAGGGGAGTAAGGGAGCAGCAGTGACCGACACCACCGCCGCCGGCCGCCGTCTGGCCGGGCGCACCGCCGTCATCACCGGAGCGGGAGGCGGCATCGGCCTGGCCACCGCGCGCCGCCTCGCCGCCGAGGGCGCGCGCGTCGTGTGCGCCGACGTCGACGACGAGCGCGGCAAGGCCGCCGCCGAGGAGACCGGCGGGCTGTACGTCAAGGCCGACGTGACCGACCCCGAGCAGGTCGAGGCGCTGTTCCGCACGGCGTACGAGACCTACGGCTCGGTCGACGTCGCCTTCAACAACGCCGGGATCTCGCCGCCCGACGACGACTCGATCCTGGACACCGGGCTGGACGCCTGGAAGCGGGTGCAGGAGGTCAACCTCACCTCCGTCTACCTGTGCTGCAAGGCGGCGCTGCCGTATATGCGGGAGCAGGGCCGGGGCTCCATCATCAACACCGCGTCCTTCGTCGCCGTCATGGGCGCCGCCACTTCGCAGATCAGCTACACCGCCTCCAAGGGCGGGGTGCTGGCCATGTCCCGCGAGCTGGGCGTGCAGTTCGCGCGGGAGGGCATCCGGGTGAACGCGCTGTGCCCCGGACCGGTGAACACGCCGCTGCTGAAGGAGCTGTTCGCCAAGGACCCGGAGCGGGCCCGGCGGCGGCTGGTGCACGTTCCCGGGGGCCGGTTCGCGGAGCCGGAGGAGATCGCGGCGGCGGTCGCCTTCCTGGCGAGCGACGACGCGTCCTTCGTGAACGCCTCGGAGTTCCTGGTCGACGGCGGCATCTCGGGCGCGTATGTGACGCCGCAGTAGCGGCTCGCCGGGCGGACAGGGTGGGAGCGCGGAGGGGACGCTCCCACCCGGCTCCGTGCTGCCCGCGCGCAACCGGGGGAGCCGGCGGGCTCCCACGTGCCGTCAGATGCCCCCGGGCCTCGCCAGTTGTACGGTGCAGCCATGTATCGCAGAACCCTTCTCACGGGGCTGGCCCTCACCGCCGCGACGGTCGCGCTCACCGCGGCTCCGGCGCAGGCCAGGACCTCCGCTCAGCACCACCAGCACCCCCGCCCCCAGCACTGCCCGCAGCTCTCCACGAAGCTGCCGTGGTTCGGCGACAACCGCGCCAAGCTCCAGCGCACCATCGACGAGCGCGGCGTGTGCTCCCCCGGCTACGACCGCCGCCACCGCCCCGTCGCCGCCTTCGACTGGGACAACACCCTCGTCAAGAACGACTCCACCGACGCCACCATCGTCTGGGCCCTCAAGAACGACAAGATCCTGCGCCCGAGGAGCTGGGCCGCCACCAGCCAGTGGCTCACCCCGGCCGCCGACCGCGCCCTCACCGAGGCGTGCGGCACCGATGTGCCCGTCGGCCGCCCGCTGCCCACCTCCACCAACACCGCCTGCGCCGACGAGATCCTCGAAGTCCGCGGCGAGGCCAGGACCATGAGCGGACAGCAGGCGTTCGCCGGCGACTGGAACCACCGCCGCACCGTCCCGCAGTACGCCTGGGTGCCCCAGCTCTTCGCCGGGCACACCGTCGCCGAGCTGCGCTCGTACGCGCGGCACGCGCGCGACGAGTTCCTGGCCGCGCCCATCGGCGCCACCGAGCGGATCGGCAGCCACACCGTCCCCGGCTACAGCCGCTACTACGCGCAGCAGAAGGACCTGATCCGCACCCTGAAGAAGGCCGGGTTCAACGTCAACGTCGTCTCCGCGGGCTCGGAGCCGGTCGCCGAGGAGTGGGCCAAGGGCATCGGTGTCAACCGCGCCCACACCTACGCCATCCGCAGCGTGGTGCGGCACGGCCGGATCACCACCTACACCAAGGGCTGCGGCGACGTGCCCGACAGCCAGGGCGGGGTCATCCCCTATATCGAGGGCAAGCGCTGCGTCATCAACCAGGAGATCTTCGGCATCAAGGGCGCCGACGCCTGGAAGAAGCAGAACGCCCGGCACCGCATCGCCATCGGCGGCGGCGACGCGGACACCGACGTCACCTTCGTCGGCGACGCCACCGGCACCCACCTCGTGCTCAACCGCAACAAGCCGGAGATCATGTGCCGCGGCTACGACGACGCCGACGGCCGCTGGGCGGTGAACCCGATGTTCATCGAGCCGCTGCCCGCCAAGCGCACGCCGTACCCGTGCTCCACCACCGCCTTTACCCGCCCCGACGGCAGCCAGGGGCCGGTGCGCCGCGACGACGGCTCCGTCATCCCCGACCAGCACGACACCGCGCACGGTCCGGGCGTGGCGGCCACGGCCTGAACGCGACGGGACCCGCTGCAGGTCGGGCCCCTGGTGCCCTAGGGTTCATGGGGTGAGCATGACGACCCCTCCCGGGTGGTATCCCGACCCCGGGCAGATACCTCAGCAGCCCCCGCAGGAACGCTGGTGGGACGGCCAGTCGTGGACCGAGCACAGCCGTCCCGCCGGTGGGGCCGCCCAGGCGCCGCCGCATCCGCGCGGCGGCGCCGGCCGGGGCCCGCTCATCGCGGGCCTCGTGGGCGCCGTCGTGCTCCTCGCGGCGCTGGCCGTGGGCGCGGTGCTGCTCTTCGCGGGCTCGGACGGCGACTCCGAGGGCGAACCGCGGTCCGGCGGCGGGCCCGAGACGTCCCGGACCCCGGCGCCGAGCGCCCCCGGCGAGCCGAGCGCCCCGGAGTCGGAGCCGCCCACCGCGCCGCCCGGCGAGCGGGGCCCGGCCCCCGCCGAGGGGGTCCGGCTCCCGGTGCTCAACGGGTGGCGGGCCGTGCCGGGCAGCGGCGGAGCGGCCGTCGGCATCCACGAGTACCGCTGCCCCGGCGAGGGCGCCAAGCAGTGCGTACGCGGCGGCTCGGCCATCGTCCGGGCCGAGGAGACCGGCTCCGCGAAGAAGGTCGCCGAGGCGGACATCGAGAAGAACGCCACGTCGTCCTACGGCGCCGACAGCTACGGCGGCATCACCTCGCACTCCGTCGTCAAGAAGGGCGAGGTGAAGGTCGCGGGGCAGGACGGCTACCGGATCCGCTGGAAGATCGACAACAAGACGGACCCGGACGCCTACGTCGAGTCCGTCGCCTTCCCGCACCCCGACGGCTCCGGCCGGATGCTCGTCATCCGCTCCGGCATCGACATCCACAAGGACGCCCCGCCGCTGAGCGATCTGGACAAGCTGGTCGACGGCGTACGCCGGGGCTCCGCCGCCGACGGCGCACAGCGAGACGTCTGAGGGTGCGCCCCGCCCGCACCCGCCCGGCGCACCGCGCCGCGGCGGCCCTCGTCTGCCTGCTCGCCTCGCTCGCCGCGGTCACCGGCCGGCCGCTGCCCGCGAGCGCCGACGGCGCCGGGGACGGACGGCTCTCGCTGGACGTGGTACGCGACTTCACCACCTTCGTGCCCTCCCAGCAGCCCGCGCAGGACGCCACCAGTTCGCTGCGCGCCGGGATCCGCGCCGGCGCGGGCGGCGCGCGCGATGTGCGGCTGACCGTCGAGACCCGCGGGCTGCAGGGCGCGGTGAAGCTGTCCGCACGCGGCAAGTGCGCGCCGGCCGAGGGCCGCAAGGCCGCGTTCACCTGCGCGTACGACAAGCTCGACGCGGGACTGACCCGGGTGCGCGGCCTGCGGATCGAGAACGCGCCCGGCGCCCGGGACGGCGCGCGGGGAACCATCCGCTACCGCGTCACCGCCGCGGGCGGCGCCGAGGCGTCCGCGGTCACCACCGTGCGCGTCGGCGGCGCGCGGCTGCGGATACGCGGCGAGGACCCCGACCACGACAGCGTGGGCGGGGTCCGCCCCGGCGGCCGGGCCGCCTTCTCGCCGGTCATCGCCAACATCGGGCGGCTGCCCGCCTACGGCGTCGGGCTGAGCGTGTCCTCCCAGCACCTGTCGCTGCGCCTGGTCGAGAAGTACCGGAACTGCCGCTACGACGCGTCCACCGGCCGCAGCGCCTACTGCTGGTTCGGCGGCAGGCTGCGCCCGCACACCGCCTACCGGCTCTCCGCGCCGCTGCGCTTCACCGCCTCCCGCACCATGACCAGCGCGGTGATCGTCACCTCGCCCTGGCGGTCGGGGCAGTACTCCCCATGGGAGAACGACCCGGCGGGCAAGGACCGCTACACACGGCGCGGCACCGGCGAGCGCCTCACCCTCGAAGCCCTGCCCGGCTCTGTCGGCACCGACGGCTACCAGCGGCTGCTGCGGACGCAGATACGCACCCGGCAGACCGTCGACCTGGAGGCGTACAGCACGGTGGAGAACGGCCGCCTCGTCGTCGGCGTACGCAACAACGGCCCCGGCACCCTGTCGTCCGACGCCGGCCGCTTCCGCTTCACCCCGCCCCCGGGCACGTCCGTCCTCGGGCCGAGCGAGGAGGACCTGGAGGAACTGCTGTGGGAGTGCGAGCCGACGAAGGGCGGCGCGCGCTCGTACGACTGCGTCGCCTCCGGCGGCACCGGACTGCCCGCAGGCGCCGGCTTCGCCCAGACCTTCGAGCTGTGCCGCACGGGTACGGTGCGCGGGAGCGGCCGGGTGCGGGCCGCCGGCCGCCCGGAGTTCGTCCGCGACCGGCGCAGCGGCAACGACACCGCGCGCGTCCCGCCCCCGGAGTCGCTGCGCGACTGCCCGAGCGGGACGGGGGAGTCCGCAACGGGCGGCTCCGGGACCCCGGCGACGGCCGTCGCCCTGGCCGCGGGCGGCGCCGGGTGCCTGGCGGTGATCGGCGTCCTCGCCGTGCGCCGCCGCGCCCGGCGCTAAGTGGTCGGCTCCGGAAGTCCTTCGGGGAGCAGGCACAGTCGAAGGAGTCCTCGGGGTGCCGACGAACCCGTCATCGGCACTCGCCCTTCCTGGCTTGTCCGCGTAGAGGCGGTCGGTGGGCTCAGCCGGGGTTTCGGGGCTCGGCTTGCTCACGCCGGGGAGGCGGAATACCGGCAGCACGGACCTTGTTCCTCGCCGTTGCTGATCAACAAGGAGGAGACCCCCCATGCCTGCGATCCTTCGGCCCCGCGTGCTACGTTCCGGCGACCTCGTGGTCGTTACCGCGCCCTCGGGCCAGCTTGAGCCGGGTGAGGAACCACTGCTCGCCCGCGGTGTGGCGATACTCGAGCGGATGGGTTTCCGCGTGCGGGTCAGCCCGATGGTCAACCCGGCGCGGAACCGCTGGTGGGCGTCGGGCACTCCGGCGGAGCAGGCCGCCGAGCTCAATGGTCTACTCCGTGACCCGGAGGTGCGGGCCATCGTCGCGCATACCGGTGGACAGGCGACCATCGGCTATCTCGATTTGATCGATCTGGACGCGATCCGGGCCGACCCGAAACCCATCATCGGCTACAGCGATATCTCGCTGCTGCACATGGCGCTGTACGCCCAAACCGGCCTCGTCGGCTTCCACGCCGACATCGCCACCCACGGTTTCGGCAGCGATTGGTACACGCTGGGCGACGAGGCCCGCCGCTCCGAGCTCATCGACCTCTACACCCGTGTGCTCACCAAGGCCGAGGCGCCGGGCGCGCTGCCGGCGAAGGAGGCTTGGGAAACCTGGCGGCCGGGCCGCGCGCAGGGACCACTGTTTGGCGGCTTGCTGAACCGCCTGGTCCTACTGCAGGCGACACCGTTCGCGCCGGCCGCCGAACGGTTCGAGGGCGCCGTGTTGTTCTGGGAGGAACTGCAGCGGCCGGTCTCGCGGATCTGGAACGACCTGCATACCTTGCGGCTGTCCGGTGTGCTGGACCGGATCGCGGGCATGGTGGTCGGCATCCCGACCGAGGTCACGCCCCACGAGGGCGGCGGAGAGCGCGCAGATCTACGCGACGTGGTACTCGATGTCCTGGCTGGACGTGACATCCCGGTTCTCGCACAGGTCGACTTCGGTCACACCTCGCCGAACCTGCCGCTGCCTCTCGGCGTCCGCGCAGACGTGGACGCGGACAACCAGACGCTGTCCCTGATCGAGTCGGCGGTCACGGAAGGCTGAGTTCTGTTGGATATTGGCGCAGGCCCGGAGGGCTGCGACCCGTCGTGTTCCGCTTCCCATGATCGGCCTGCCCGATCGTTTTGACCGCCGCCGAGCGCGAGCGACTGAAGAAGATGGCCCATGGCCACAAGACCGAGCACCGGCTACGGTGCCGTGCGCAGATCGTTCTGCACGCGGCACGGGGGCGCTCCAACGCGCGCATCGCACACGAGACCGGCCTGCATCTGGACACGGTTCGTGCCTGGCGCGGCCGGTTCGCTCACGGCGGCCTGTCGGCCCTGGCCGACCGTAAACGCTCAGGGCGCCCGGCCCGCTTCGCTCCCGTGCAGATCGCCGAGACCAAGGCGCTGGCCTGCCAGTTACCAGCCGAGACGGGTGTGCCGCTGTCGCGCTGGTCCTGCCCGGAGCTGGCCGCCGAGCTGACCGCACGCGGGATCACCGACACCGTCTCCGCGTCCTCGGTGCGCCGCTGGCTGCGCGAGGACGTGCTCAAGCCCTGGCAGTACCGGTCCTGGATCTTCATCCGCGACCCGGACTTCCGCGCCAAAGCCGGGCGCGTCCTTGACCTATACGCCCGTACTTTCGAGGGTGTCCCGCTCGGGCCGGGCGAGTACGTCGTCTCCAGCGACGAGAAGACCTCCGTCCAAGCCCGCTGCCGCTGCCATCCGACCCTGGCCCCGGGCCAAGCCCGGGCGATGCGGGTCAATCACGAATACGGCCGCGGCGGTGCGCTCTCATGGCCCAGGAGCCCTACGCGAGCGCCAGACGTGTCTTCTGGATCGTCGACAACGGTTCCTCCCACCGAGGGTAGAAGGCCATCGACCGTCTCACCAGGGCCTTTCCGAACGCGGTCATGGTCCACACCCCTGTCCACGCCTCCTGGACGAACCAGATAGAGATCTTCTTCTCCATCGTCCAGCGAAAGGTCGTCCAACCCAACGACTTCACGGACCTGTCCCGGGTCCGGAACCGGCTTCGCGCCTTCGAAGACCGCTACAACGCCACGGCACAGCCGTTCCAGTGGAAGTTCACCACCACCGACCCGGCCGATCTGCTGGCTCGACTCGACCGGTACACACCCACCAACCCGTCAGAGGAAGGTGTGCCCCTCGCCCCGGTACGTCGGCACCGTCTCCACCACCTGGCCCCGCTCGATCAGCTGCAGCTCGGCGAACCGCTCGCACAGCTCCCCGGCCTTGGCGTGCCGGAACCACACCTTGTCGCCGATCAGCAGATCGTCGGCGGGCGGCCCGAGCAGCGGGGTCTGCACCTCGCCGGGCCCCTCCTGCGCGTCGTACCGCAGCCCCCGCGGCAGATACGGCTGCGGCAGCCGGTCCGGGCCCGCCGCGCCGGACGCCGGGTAGCCGCCGCCCAGCACGGTCACCACGCCGACGCTCGGCCTGCGCACCACGGGCATCGCGAACAGCGCCGCCGGGCGCCCGGTGAAGGACGTGTACGTGTCGAACAGGTGCGGCACGAACAGCCCCGAGCCCGCCGCGATCTCGGTGACCGCCGCCTCGGCCGCCGTGTGCTGCACGCTGCCCGTGCCGCCGCCGTTCACGAACTCCAGATCGGGGGCGACCGCGCGCACCGCGCTGACGGCAGCCGCACGCCGCGGGGCCAGCTCCCGCCGGGCCGCCGCCTGCATCAGCCGTACCGCGCGCGAGCGCAGCGCCGCGTGTGGCGCCGCGTCGCCGACACCCGCCACATGGCCCTCGTACGCCATCACGCCGACCAGCCGGAAGCCGGGGCGGCGGTGCACCGCGCGGGCCAGCTCGGCGAGCTGCGCCGGGGAGTGCGCCGGGGAGCGGCGGGCCCCGATCCGCACCCGGCCGCCCAGCAGCCGCAGCGAGGTGTCCAGTTCCAGACAGACCCGGATCTCCTCGGTGCCGCCGTCCCGCGCGCGGTCGATCAGCGCGAGCTGCGCGATGTCGTCGACCATCACGGTCACCGACGCGGCCAGCTTCGGGTCAGCGGCCAGCTCCGCGTATCCGGTGCGGTCGGCGGACGGATACGCCAGCAGGACGTCGGTGATCCCGGAGCGGGCCAGCCACAGCGACTCGGCCAGCGTGTAGCTGAGCACTCCGCTGAATCCGTCCCGGGCCAGCACCCGCTCCAGCAGGGCCCGGCAGCGCACCGACTTGCTCGCGACCCGGACGGGCTTGCCTCCGGCGCGGCCGACCAGGTCCGCCGCGTTGGCGTCGAACGCTTCGAGGTCGACGACGGCGAGCGGCGCGTCCAGATGGGCGGTGGCGCGGTCGTAGCGGACACGGTCGGCGGCGGGATCGGCAGTCGTGTCGAACATTCCCGCAGCTTGCCAGAACGTCCCGCGCCGGCACAGCCCCTCGCTGGTCCGGGCAGGTGCGGCCGGGTTGCCGTACCTCCCGGTGCGCACCGTAGAGTGACGCAGCACGCTGTGCGGCCGGCAGGGGCGTGCGATCCGATACGAACCCGCCTGCCCCGGCCCGGTGTTGGCGCGGGGCGGCACTCGCGGGAGGGGTGCAGGTGAGCACGGACGCCGAGCGCGCGGACGTTCCGCGACCGCCGCGTCCCGCACACCCTCCCCGGCCCGCGCAC
>NZ_JAAKZZ010000159.1 GCF_011045075.1 Streptomyces boncukensis | reverse complement strand
TTATAGTTACTCTTTGTGTTTTTTGTTTAATCATACGGACACCCCCGAGATCTACACTCGAAGGTTCGTCGTCAGCGTCAGATGATGATTAGAGACAGGCACCGTACGGCGCCCGCGTACGAACGCCCGTACGGTTCCACGGACCCGCAAGGCACGGCTCCGGGTGGCGAAGGCCGATCCCTGGTCGGTGATGAAGGTCAGCTTCCTGCTGTCGATCGCGCTGGGCCTGTGCACCATCGTGGCCGTCGCGGTGCTGTGGATGGTGATGGACGCGATGGGCGTCTTCTCCAGCATCGGCGGCACCGTGAGCGAGGCGACCAGCGCCGAGGGCAGCGGCGGCTTCGACCTGGAGTCGTTCCTCTCCCTGCCCCGGGTGCTGCTGTTCACCTCGGTCATCTCGGTGATCAACATGGTGCTGATGACGGCCCTGGCGACGCTGGGCTCCTTCATCTACAACCTCTCCGCCGGCTTCGTCGGCGGCATCGAGCTGACCCTTGCGGAGGACGAGTAAGCGATTTGGGGCACAGGCTGAAGTGCGCTAATCTTTCGGTGCAGCGCGCGGCTATAGCTCAGACGGTTAGAGCGCTTCCCTGATAAGGAAGAGGCCCCAGGTTCAAGTCCTGGTAGCCGCACAGAGCATCGCAGCAGGTCAGACGCCCGGCACCTCGTTGGAGGGGCTGGGCGTTCTACATGGGGCGGCGACTGTCTGCCAGAAATTTGCCAAAACTCCGCATGATCATGGTGCGCAGGCGTTCCATGGTGCCGGTGGGTGATACGAGCCGTTGATCGCCTGTTGCTCACCGTGGGGGGAATCGATTCCTCGGGGGGAGACGGGAACCACGAGCCGTCTTGAGGAGCAACCCCGACAGACCCGGCCGGGGTGCTCGGGAGGCCCCCGGCCGGACAGGTGCTCTCCGCCGAGCTGATCGGCGGAGAGCACCGCTCTCGAAGAGGTCAGTTCCAGGGGCGCCCGGCGCGTTCGCGGGTCAGCGGAGGTATGTCTGCTGCCACTCCACCGACGTCATAGTCAAGGCCGCCTCGGCGAGCGACTGCGCGGACGCCGTCTTCAGCTTCGACCGGCTGCTGTCGATCCAGTTCTGCACGTTCGAGCACCCCTGCTCGCGGTACTCGACGGCCTGGATGAGGCACTCCAGCTTGTCCGCGTCGCGCGCACAGACCACTTCGAGGGAGTCTCCGTTTTCGTACTCCTCCACAACGCGCTGCGCCCCGGTCCGCACCGCGGGGTGCGCGGCCGACACCTGGTCCGCGGTGACCTTCTCGTTCGGCGCGGCGTCCAAGTAGCGGCGGCCGATGTGCGGGATGTCGCTGACCCGGGTCTCCTGCGTGTCGTGCCAGAGCCCGAGGAGCGCTGTCTTCGCCGGGTCGGCGCCTTCCATCATGGCCAGGACGGATCCGATGAGCGCGACCCGGAAGCTGTGCTCCGCGATCGTCTCGGGGTCCTTGACCCCGGCGATCCACCAGCCGGACCGCTTCGCCCGCTTCAGCATGCCCATCTCCAGCAGGAACCCCGCGGTGCCCCGCGCCTGCTCGTCGCTCATCTCGTCCGCCACAGTTCCCTCCGGCTCTCAGTGCTGATCTCGTAAAACGTAGTGCACGGTGCTCAGTTCAGAGCTCGTCCGGGGGGAAAGCCGCCCCTCGTCCAGGAATCGCACCGCCTGGCCGTCCAGCCTGTCGGCGAGCGCGGGCACGGCCTGGGGGAGCCAGGGATGCGCGGTGAGCAGCGCCCAGATCGTATGCGCGTACAGGTCGACGTACCCGGGGGCCTGGTCCAGGCCCTCCACGAGGCTCCGCAGGAGAGCCACGGGGTCCCAGTCCGTCCGCCGGCACATGAAGCCGTCGTCGGGCTGGGCGCCGGGGAGAACACCGAGCCAGTACGCCCAGTAAGTGAGGTTCGCTGCCTCGGCCCGGTCGTCGTCGGTCATGGCCCGGTCGATGAAGTCCAGCAGCGGCTGTAAGTCACCCTGCCGTACGAGAGCGGTGGCGGTGGAGCGCGCTTCCGCCCAGTGCGGCGTCCATCCCCGCAAGCTGAGAACGTCCCGGCGGGCCTGGAGCGTGTGCGCGGTCCACGAGGCGCCCTCGGGGCTCCGGTCGTAAGCGCACAGGTACAGCGCCTGCCTTCGCAGCAGAGCCAGCGTCTCGCTGGTCCCCGCGGCTTCCACCGAGGTACGCAGCTGATCGAAGAACGTTGCCCGCTCGCTGACGGCCAGCAGCGGGGCGGCTGCCACGGGCCCGCGCCTGTGCGGGGTGGTCAGGCTGCCGAGTGCAGGCGGGCGGATGCCGTTGAGGGCCCAGGAGAGCAGATGCGCGGTGGAGCGTGTGTGCACCCATCCGGCCAGCGGATGCAGGTCGGCGGCGTCTGGCGGATCGAGGGCGGCTCCGACGATCCGGTCGGCGTCCAGTGCCGCGTCCAGCAGACTCAGGACTACGTGGTCGGCCTTGAGTGCCAGCAGCCGCCGGCGGAGGTCGAGGAAGGCGCCGGCGCGCATGTTCGCCACCGGCCGCCGCCCGCTTTCCCAACCCTGCACCGTGGCGAGATCGACGCCGAGCGCCTCGGCCGCCGCTGTCTGCGTGAGGGGGATGGACTCGCGGGCCAGACGCAGCACGAACCCGGTGATGGTGCCTGCGGCCGTACGTCGAGCAGTCATCACGCTCCCGAAGCGTGTCCCGCGTAACCCGTACCCACAGTCAGTCCTACCGCACGCGCAGCGCCTTTACGTTCAGGACGCGGAGATTCCCAGGAGGCTTTGCCCATCGCGGAGTTGAGGACGTGGGCAGGGCGCCGTCGGCTCCGCTGTGCCCCTCCGCCCCCGGAGGCGGCAGCTCCCCCGACCCACTATGACACCGAAGGAGGGCAGGCCGATGAAGTCCGCTCTTGGCCTCGCCCACGAAGACCACCCACTGCTCGGCCACCGCGTGCTGGACACCGCACACCACGTCATCGGCGTGCTGCGCGCCGTCGCGCCCGAGCCGACAACCGAGGCACAGCGCACCCTCGCTCCCTTCCTGCCCGAGGTCAGCGATCCGGTCGCCTGGCTGGCGCCGGAGCGGGGCGGGCGGGAGTGGACGACACCGATCGAGTCCATTCAGGAGGTGGACCAGTGAGCCGTCACGCCGCTGAGCGCGACCCCATCGACACGCCCGTGTGGCGGCCCCTGGCGCTGCTCGGGCTCATCGGCGCCGCGGTCCCCGCCGCGCTGATCGTGCACGCTGTCCAGGCCGATGCCACGGGGCGCACGGTCGCCCCCGCCCGGCCGCCGGTGTCCGTCCCGGACGCGTGGCCCGGTATGGAGCCCGTCCTGGCGGAGTGCGAGCACCAGAACACCGTGCGGGGCGAGGACGGCAAGACGTACTGCGCCGACTGCCGCGCCCAGCTCTACCTCTAGCCGAAGGGATTCCAGACGAGCATCGAGCCGTGCGACGAGAACTGCCCCGGCTGCCGGAACTGCAACGCCGACCTGTTCCTGTTCGGCTCGGCAGAGACGACGCCGAAGAGGAACAGGAGCAGGGAGGCGGCCTGACCCCAGCAGTGGGTGAGCCCGGTTGAGTACGGCCAGGGAACGCAGGCTCCTCAGCACCGTCGCCCTCCTCACCAGGGGGGCACAGCACACCCCATGTGATGGAAGGAGGTTGGCCATGGAAGCGGACGACACCCACGGACCGCAGGACACCTACGCGACTCCTGTGCTGGTGGACCTGGACTCGGTCCCGAACGTCACGTTCGGGAAGTACGCCGAGGACACCCAGGACAAGGACCGGTACTTCGAGTAAGGCGCTATGCGGGGCTGCCATCAGCGGTGGCCCCGCCCCTTCTCCACCGGGAGGTGACATGCCGCTCATCATCAGCAGCCCCACGCCGCACGCGCCCGGACGCCGTGTCTGGTCCACCGAACCGTCTCCCGTGGCCACCGAGGACAACGAACCGTGGCGCGCTGTCGAGGACGGACTCCTGCGCCTGGCGGTTGCGGGGCACTGCTACGCGGGTGAAAGCCAGCTTCGGAAGGGGCTTCGCGCGGTACGCGCCCGGGACTGGACCGCGCTGACGAGGTGGCCGGGCAGCTACTGGGTACTCGCCGACGACGGCGATACCACCGCGGTCCTCACAGACCTGGCCGCAACCCGCCCCGTCTACTACATGCCCGGCTTCGACGACGGGTGCACCTGGTCCACATCGGCCCTCGCGCTGGCCCGGCGCTCGGGAGCGGACGTGGACCATGCCGCGCTGACGGCCCGCATGGTCTGCCCTACCGTTCCGGAGATCTGCGGCACGGAGAGCGCGTTTCACGGGGTGCGCCGGTTACCCGGGGGACACGCCCTCCTCCTGGGGCGGGATGGGAGCTGCCGCACTGTGGCCTACGAGCCCCGGCGCACTGTCCCCTTCCAGCAGGCCGCGAGAGAGTTCCGGGAGAGCCTGGTGGCCGCTGTTCAGTGCCGGGCGCGTTCGGCATGGCGGCTGACGGCGGACTTCTCCGGAGGGCTGGACTCGACCAGCGTCGCGCTGCTCGCCCTGCGGGACGGGGCTGAGCTGTTCGGCGTGACCCACCATCCGACATCCCAGAGCGACAACGACGACCTGTACTACGCCCGGCAGGCCGCAGCCGGACAGACTGGGCTCACCCACCGCGAGGTGCGCGACGAGCGAGGGCTGTTCTTCGAGGACTTGCACAAGGCGCCGCCCACCGACCAGCCGTTCCCGGACGCCGCACGGTGGCGGATGCGCTACGCCTACCAGCGGCACTGTGCCGAGTGGGGCAGCGATGTGCACCTGACCGGCTCCGGCGGGGACACTCTGCTGACCGCCTCCCCCTTCTATCTGGCGGACCTGACACGAACAGGCGGTTCCGGACGCTTCGCACGGCACTGCCTGCTGCGGGCGCGGCTGCGGCACTTCCCCGTCTACACGGTGGCGGCCCGGGCCTTGCTCACCTCCCGGACCAGCAATGCCCAGGCCCTGCGCCGCCTGGCCCGTGATCTGACCACCGGCGCCCCCGTGCCGCCCCCGCACCGGGCCTCCAGGGAGAGCCTGGGATGGATGCGGCTGTCGGCCGTCCGCTCCTGGCTCACCGACGCCGCCCGGGACGAGCTGAGCCGCCGCCTCCTGCGGGCCGCCGAGGAGTGCGCTGTGCCTGTCTGCGAGACCAGCCGTCACCGGTATGTGGCCGAACTGCACGAGTTCGGCTCCTGGGAGGCCGAACTGCGCACTCAGGCCGAGGGCATGGGAGTCCCGCATCACGCGCCGCTGCTGGACTCCACGGTGGTACGAGCCGCCCTCGCGGTGCCGGTGGTCGGCCACGCCTCTACCGTCGTGCAGAAACCGCTGCTGGAGGCGGCGCTGCACGGTCTCGTTCCCGACTGGCTGCTGCACCGCTCCACCAAGGGAGCCTACTTCGGCAGCGCCTATACGGGGCTGCGGCGCAACGCGGACACCGTGCGGGAACTGATCGCCTCCAGCCGTCTGGCGGCCGAGGGATGGATCGACGCCGGCGCCGCCCTGGCGGAGGTCGATCGACTCACGGCTGGCGCGGCGGGCAAATGGTCCGCGCTGGAAGCGCTCACCACCACCGAGATGTGGCTCGCCCAGCACTCCATCGCAGGAGGTTCGCATGCGTGACGTGGTGCCTTCCCGCACGGTGTACGCGACCACCGCCCAGCAGGGCGCGGTGCTGCTCGATGTACGCGGCCGGGGCCGCTGGTACGCCCTCTCGTCGTCCGGGGCCCTGTGGTGGAGCCACCTGGCCGCCGGAGACGACGCCGAGACCGCCGCCGACCGGGTAGCCGAACACTACGGAGCGCCGGTTGAGCAGGTGCGGGCCGACATGCGGGCGCTGGCCCGGCAACTGCTCGCCCGGCATCTGCTGCGCGAGGCCGGGCGCGGGCGGCGGTGGTGGTGGACATGAGCATCCCCATGTCGATGCCCGAGTCGGCACGGCAGCGTCCTGCCCTGCTCACCGCGCTGGGTGCGCTGGGCGCACTCGCTGCCGCCTCCGTGCTGGTGCGCGCCTCGCCCTTGCGCGTGACCCTCGCCCTCGCCCGCGCCCTCAAATGGGCGACCCGCCGCGCCGCCAGCACCGGCCAGGCCCGTCGCGTGATCGACGCGCGCGACTGGGCCACCCGCTGTGTCCCGGGACGCGCCGCCTGCATGGAACGCTCCCTGGCCGCCTTCTTGATGTGCTGCGCTACCGGCGCGGCCGTGGACTGGTGCCTGGGTTGCCGCTTCGACCCCTGCGAAGGACACGCCTGGATCGAGACCGACGGCACCGCCGTGGGAGAACCCGAAAGCCCTGACCGCCCCCTGTATGTCACTGTTCGCGTCTGAGAAAGGAACCCGCTCCACCGTGGCCACAACAGCCGACGACCCGGTAGCACACGCTGCCGAGGACCTCCCCGCCGAAGCCTTCCACGGAGACGACGGCCGCGCCGTCCGCCCGTGCACTCCGCCCGAGGTGACCGCGCGCCACCTTCGCATGCTCGACCTCGCCCCCGGCCACCGTGTCCTGGACATCGGTCTGGGCTCCGGCTACTCCGCCGCTCTGGCGGCCCGCCTGACCGCCCCCGGTGGGCAGGTCACCGCCGTGGACATCAACCCCGAGCTGGCCCAGCGGGCCCGCACCCTCTACGACCAGCACGGGTTGAATGTGCGGGTGCAGGTGGGGGACGGAATGCTCGGGCATCCACCAGCGGCTCCGTACGACCGGATCCTGGCCGGAGCCACCCCACCCCACATCCCCGACGCCTGGCTGGAACAGCTGGCTCCCGGCGGCATCCTCGTGTGCGGCGTGCGGCTGGGGCCTCTCCCCGGGTCCTACGCCATCGCCCGCATCACCGCCGACGACCACGGCGGCCCCGGCACGGTTCAGGCCCACCCCGGTGGCTACACGCCTATGACCGCAGCGGCCAGCCACACCGTTCCCGCCTTCGGCAGCGGGAACGCCACCGTGAGCACCCTGGCCACGGCTGCCTCCGAAGACCACCAGGCGCTCGTTGACGCGCTGACCGACAGGCCGCACAGCGAGCCCTCCGGGCTGGACGCGACGGAGTACCTGGACTTCAAGAACTGGCTGCTCGCCGTGCGCCCGGAAGAACTCCTGGAAGCGGCCACCCCGCTGGGGAACGGGGTCGGCGTAGGCGACACCAGCGGCGTACCGGCCACTGCGTCGTTCGCGGCCGGGGAGCTTCTGGTGGCGGACAGCGCCGACTCAACCGCTCTCGACACCATGCGCCAGCTCATCAGCCGGTGGAGGCAGGAGGGAGCCCCATCCACCGGCCAACTGCGGGCCACGCTGAAGCGCCACGACAACGTGTGGCACCTACACGTGGACGTGTAACGAACACCTGCTGGGGCCCGGCGGAACCCGCCCCGGCATCACGGAATGGGTGAGCTCATGCCGAAGGCGCCCCCTCCCGGCCCCTGGTGGGGCGGGAGGGGGCGCGGTGTTCAGCGGGCGAGCTGTTGGTAGAGGCTGACGGCGAGGGCGCCGAGTCCGGTGAGGGCGGCGAGGGAGGGCAGGGGCCAGCGGGTGCGTTTGAAGGCTTCGACGTCGGCGCGCAGGTCGGTGATGTCCTTCTCGGTGTCCGCGCGGAGCTGCTGGAGGTCTTCGCGGTTGCGGTTGGACTGCTCGACCAGGACCGCGAGGGACCCTTTGACCTCGGCGAAGCCGGTGGTGACGGTGCCGCGCAGCCGCTCCAGTTCGACGGCGACCGACTGCGCGGACTCCTCGGTCATCCCCCTCTCCGTACGGACTCGGTCACCCCCGGGCCTTCCGTCCCGCCGCCGGAGGTGGCTATGGCGGTCAGCAGCGCCAGGAGCGCTGCCCCGCCCGCGAGTGAGAGCGCATCGCCCCAGGGAGCGTCCAGCACTCCGGTGGTGTCGAGGCCGAGCGCGGCGATGAGCGCCTGCGCGAACGTTCTGATCATCCGCTCGGCCGTGGCTTTCCAGAACGCTGTGGTCGTCATCAGCTCTCCTCCTCCGTCAGCGCGTTCGCGAGCCGATCGAGAGCGGCCTGGGCACCGGCCTCGGCCGCGGCCTGGACCTCGGCGGCGTCGAGCCCGCCGCCCTCGGCGAGCCGCTCCAGCACCGCGTCCCGCGCCGCCCCTCGGGCGGCCAGCTCCGCGACTGCGGTCTCCAGCTCCTTCACGCGGCCCCGGGTCTCCCTCGTGACCTGGCCGATATGGACCAGGACCGATTTCGGCTTCCACGTCGGATTCGTCTCACTGCCCCAGGGCACGGCCATCTCGCCGTCCAGCTCCCAGGCACCCCGGACTGGAGGCGTACGGTGAACTCGCAGGTGTGGCCGTCGAGTTTGTAGCGGCCGTCCAGCGAGCCGTTGCCGATGCTGGTGGTGCCGGACTGCGCGGTCCACACGGGTGTGAAGTCGGTCCAGTCCCCGGCCATCGCGTTCAGGCGGGCGGCGGTGATGCGCATGCCGGGTTGCCACAGCGGCATGAGGGCCTCCTTGCGCAGCTACAGGGCGACAACGGTGGGCTGGGCCAGGCGGACGTCTGTTCCGGCCGGGTGCGGTGTGCTGGTCCCGTCCGTGGCGCGGCGGACGGTCATGGTCTGCGGCCTGCTGCCGGTGATCCCGAGTACGGTGACGACTTCGCCGCCGACGCGGACGTCGAAGGGGAACTCCGGGGCGTCGGTCACCCATGGCGGGCCGGCGGTGGTGCGCACGACCAGTTCGGTGTCGGCCGCGCCCGCGTCGTCGTCCAGCTCGGTGCCGTCGGTGTCCGCGCGGCCCAGGGACGGGTCGTCGGTGACGCCGACGGTCCACGGGCGGGCCGGGGAGCAGGTGAGGGTGATGGTCCAGCCGTAGGGGCGCAGTTGCTCGCGCCAGCCCTCCACGAGCAGCTCGGCGTCCCCGGGTGGGAGCCAGTCGGGCAGGTTGCGGATGACGAGCTTGTCTCCGGCCTCCAGGCCGAGCACGGCGGGGATCAGGTGCGGGGCGCGGACCAGGTTGAGGGTGACGGTGGGGTAGCGCAGCTCGTCGGTGGTGCCCAGGTGCAGGCGCCAGGCGGCGAGCGGCTCGGCCTGCTCGTCCCGGGCGAGGTTGAGGGTGATCGTCTCGTCGTACAGGCCCACTCCGGCGGGCAGCGGCTGGATCGACAGCGGCCCGTCCTCCCGCACGGCGCGGGCGGAGGAGCCGCCTTCGCGTGTGACCGTGACGTCGTTGCGGGTGCGCTGGTCGTCGTCGGTCGGCTCCAGCGTCGGCATGACCTCGCCCGGCCGCGCGTAGTCGAGCACGAGCGCCGGGGGCTGGTTGTAGAGGCTGGTGCGGGTGCGGTAGAGCAGCGCGAGCCCTTCGCGCTGCTCGCCCAGGATGCCGCCGTCCGCCTCGGCGCACTCGGACAGGAGCTCCAACAGGGTGTGCGGGCGCTGCGGCCCCATCGGGTCTCGCCCACGTGACCGGCGATGGCGATGGTGTTCAAGCTGGTCGAGTCCGCCCTGGAACGCTGGCGGGCGATCACCGGAGCGCACCTGGTGCCCCTGGTCCGCGCGGGCGCGCGGTTCGAGAACGGCGTCCTCGTCGAGCGCGAAGAGGCCACCGCAGCCTGACATGAGGTGAGACCGGCATAGGGTGAGCCCGACGTGACATCCATGACGCAAGGCGGGCGGCTGAGCATGGACAACGGCACCCGCGGCGAGCTCCTTGGCTGCCTGGCCGAGGCGATTGAATCCGTCACGAACGTGCACCCCACGCGGGTCGCCGTCGACGGACCGCCCGCAGCCGGCAAGACCATGCTGGCCGACGAGCTCGCTGTCGTCCTGCGCGCGCAGGGCCGCGAAGTGATCCGCGCGCAGATCGAAGACTTCCTTACCCCTCGGTCACAACGCTACCGGCGCGGCAAACACTCCGCCGAAGGCTGCTATCACGACAGCTTCGACTTCGACGCGCTGCACCGGGCGCTGCTCGATCCGCTGGGCCCGGGCGGAAACCGAGCGTTCCGGCAGGCGGTCTACGACAAGGCGACGGACACCGCACTGTCCGAGCCGGTCACAACGGCAGCCGCCGATGCCGTACTGCTGTTCGATGGCGTGTTCCTCATGCGCCCGGAGCTGATTGACCGATGGGACTTGCGCATCTTCGTGTCCGCCGCGTTTGAGCAGACACTGGATCGCGCCCGGACCCGTGACCTGGCGGTGTACGGCTCCGTGACCGAAGTCGAGCGACGCTTCCACAGCCGCTACCGCCCATCCCAGCAGTTCTACTTCGACACGGTCCGCCCGACCGATCACGCCGACATCATCGTGCACAACGACGAGCCCCAGCAGCCGGCGTGGGAAGCCCGACCACGCTGATCGGATCCACAGGATGTGACAATTACTCCAAGCGGCCACGCGCTCACCGGAGCCGCTGCGGACTGTCAGCGGCCAGTTGGGGTGCCCCGCCTGTGGCCACTTCGTCTACAGAGCGTGAGGTCTCGGCGGGGGCGTCGACCTGGACACCCTCGTTCATGACGGCCGCCGCCGAACTGCCAGTTGTGCACCTCGATGGCGGCGTATCGGTACGGCGTCAGGACGGTACGGGCCGCGTCCGGGGTCGGCGCCCGGAGCAGTGCCGCCGTGCCCAGCCAGGTGGCGCCGTCGTCGGACAGCAGCGGTTCGTAGGCGATCAGCTCGCAGGGCGAGCGGGTATCGGCCAGCCAGGACCGGGACCACTGAGTGTGACTGCCGTGTGGGGAATCGGACTGGCCGTACGCGGGAAACTCTCACTGGCCGCCGACAGCGGACCCGTGTGCTGGCAGTGGCTGACTCATTAAGTCCTCTGGGGGGCAGGTCCTCATCGTCTCCGGGGGACTGCCCCGGCGCCGTCTGCGGGGGATCTCTTGGGCACCGGTGAGCAGCTCATCACGAGCGGGCTGTGCTCCTCGGTGCCCTGACGACGCACATCACGAGCTATGTCATGGAGCCGCAGCGGAACCGCCACGAGCTGCTGAAGCGCTGGGACACCGCGAAGCTCGACGCCTACGAGGGGTGCATAGACAAGGTGCGGGCATCCAACCGGAGATCGCGGCAGAAATCGGTGAAGCGACGCGTCTTCGCGGGCGCGCCTTCGGAGGCGTACTTCTGCTCGGCGGAGATGACGTCGTAGAGGCATCCCCACCTGCTACGTGTCCGCGCATCCGGGCGGGCAGGGCGAAAGGTCTCACCGAGTGGATAACTCCGTGTGAACGCCTCACTCTCCTGTGACCTGCGGAAACATGGACGCTCGGTGATGTGGAGCAGGGTTGCGGGGCTTGCCCTCGATCCCCTCAACATCTTCCACGGCTCCGGAGCCACCGAACGAACTGCTCTATCCGTGGGAGAACGCAATGCACATCAATCCCGAAGTCCTGGCCGTCGCCGTGACGGTGATGCTCGCAGCCGTGTTTGGGGCGTATGTTGCGCACCAGCATCCAGCGGTCGTCGAGCCGATACTCGTCGGCCTTGCCATCGTCGCCACGGTCGCGGCTGTCGCGACTGTCGCGGCACTGGGCTCGTAGCGTACGGGCTCCGGTGCCGACGGGTGGCCCGCTCTTCACCCCGGAGCGGGCTGGCTCCTCGTGGGGCGTGTACGGCGGCTGTCTTCGAGAGCCGACAGTCTGCTCTGAGCTGCGCGGAGGGAATCCGCGACCCCAGGTTGACAGGCTTGTCCGAACCTGCGGATCGACCTGATAAGGAAGAGGCCCCAGGTTCAAGTCCTGGTAGCCGCACCAGGCACAACGCCCCCGTCTCCGCAGAGTGGAGCCGGGGGCGTCTGACGTTCAGGCGGAGCGGGTGAGGAGGCGCCCGGCCGAGCCGACCGCTTCGGGTATCCGGACGGTTGGGTATTATCGCTTGCCAGAGAGGTCCCAACGTCTAAGAAGGACGAGGTAGCGCGGTGAAGAAGCTGCTCCTGGTCGCATTGGCCGCCATCGGCGGCCTTCTCGTGTACCGCCAGATCCAGGCGGACCGCGCCGAGCAGGATCTGTGGACGGAGGCGACCGACTCCGTGCCCGCAGGTTCGGGCGTGTGAAGCTCAGCGAATCCGGATTTCCGTGAGGCCCCAGCCAGCCGGCTGGGGCCTCACTGCTGTGCGGGGCTCCCCGTCACCCTGCCGGGTGCTGTTGCCGTTCCGTGACGGCTCTCCCCTTGCTGTGTGCGTATGCAAATGCATAGCGTAGGCGCACGATCTGCGAGAGGAACCGTGACAGAGGGGGAACACGGCAGATGAGACGCCTACACACCCGGATAGCCGGGCCGTTGGCAGGGGGCATGGCGCTGCTGCTTGCCGCGAGGCCGCTGGTGGGCACCGCGCAGGCGCGGCCCAGCACGGCGTCCGCGACCGTTGCGGACAAAAAGTCCCCGGCGTCGCGCGGCTCGCTGGTGATGGTGCTGGACTCCTCCGGGTCCATGGCCGACGACGACGGCTCGGGCAGCACCCGTATCGAGACCGCGCGCAAGGCCGTGGGCACGGTGGTCGACAAGCTGCCGGACGGCTACCGGACCGGGCTGCGGGTCTACGGCGCGGACCGGGCGCGCGGCTGCACCGACACCCGGCTGGCCCAGCCCGTGCGGCCGCTGGACCGTGGCGCGATCAAGAAGGCCGTCGCCGATGTACGGCCCAAGGGCGACACGCCCATCGGCCACTCGCTGCGCAAGGCCGCCGAGGACCTGCCCGACGCGCCGCGCGGCTCCCTGGACCAGCGCACCATCCTGCTGATCTCCGACGGGGAGGACACCTGCGGCGAGCCCCCGCCCTGCGAGGCGGCGGCCGAACTGGCCAAGAAGGGCATCAACCTCCGGATCGACACCATCGGCTTCCAGGTGCGCGGCAAGGCCCGCAAGCAGCTGCAGTGCGTGGCCGACTCCGGGAACGGCCACTACTACGACGCGCCCGACGCCGACGCGCTGGTCCGCCAGCTGGAGCGCGCCGGACAGCTCTCCGTCGACGGCTACCGCTTCCGGGGCAAGCGGGTCGAGGGCGGCGACTCGCCCGCGACGGCGGCGCCGCTGTCGGAGAAGTCCGGGCAGTACGTGGACTCCATCGGGCTCGGCCAGACCCGCTGGTACTCGGTGGAGATGGACGGCACCTCCACCAACGTGTTCTCCGCCGCCGGCATCCCGCAGCCCGGCTCCGACCAGAGCCGCTCCGCGGGGCTGCGCACGAAGCTGTACGGGCCGGGCCGCGGCGTCAAGGGCATCGCCTGCCGGACCGACCACGGGTACTTCCGCAGCGACGACGGCGGTATGCCCGTCATCTCCAGCGTCCCCCGGATCCCCCGCCTCGGCAGCGGCTCCGGAACCTGCGACCGGGGAGCCGGCCGCTATCTGCTCTCCGTCGAGCGCCGGACGAACAAGCGCACCGCCGACCGGGCCCGCTGGCCGCTGGAGCTGCGCTACGACGTCGAGAAGCGCCCGGAGCGCACGGACCGCCTCGCCCCTCCCGCGGACCCGCCCGGGGCGGCCGAGGAGGCGCCGCTGCCCCGCACCGACGCGCGCCGCGTCCAGGGCGGCACCGGCTTCAACGACGCCGCCAAGGTCGGCACCGGCGTCTGGCGCGACAAGATTCTCCCCGGCCAGACCCTCTGGTACCGGGTGCCGGTCGGCTGGGGCCAGCGGCTGCGCTACGACGTGGAGTTCGGCAACGAGCCGACCGTGGACCGGCCGGGCGTCTCGTACGCCCGGATCCGGGCCCTCACCTACTCCCCGAAGCGGCAGGAGATCAGCTCCCGGCCCGGTTTCCACGCCCTCGGCACCTATCGCGGCACCGAGAAGACGCTGGTCGCGGGCGCCGCCCAGGTCTCCTGGAGCAACCGCTGGGTCACCAGGACCAACATCCGCCCCGTCCACGCGGCGGGTGAGCACTACATCGCCGTCACCCTCTCCAGCCGCGCCGCCCGCATCGCGGAGAACCCCGACATCGGGATCACGCTGCGCGTCGGCGTCCAGGGCGAGGCGCGCTCCGGACCCGAACGGGACGCCAAGGCGGACGCGAGCCCGGACGCCAGCCCGGACGGGAGCTCGCCTACACCCGCGGGTGACGCCGGCGGCGGCGACGACAGCGGCGACGGCGGCGACGGTGGCTGGAGCGGTGCCCTCGTGGCGGCCGTGGCGGGCGGCACCGGACTCGCCCTGCTCGCCGGGCTGGGCGCCTGGTACGCGCTGGCACGGCGCGGCGTACGACGCGGCAGTGGCCCCCGCTGACAGGACCGGACAGGGCCGAACAGAGCCGGGCCGCCGGGCCACTGAGCTGTGGCCCGGCGGCCCAGCGGCCCGGTGCCCCGGGGCCCGGTTCGCCTACAGGGCCACCAGGGCCCACACGCCGACGCCGAGGCACAGCAGGGCGACGATCAGCACCGGAACCGCGACAGCGGGAGGCGGACCGGACCTGCGCCCGTACCCCGGCCGCGGAGCCGCGGCGGTCGGGGGCACCGCGGGGGGCGGGAAC
>NZ_JAAKZZ010000158.1 GCF_011045075.1 Streptomyces boncukensis | reverse complement strand
GACCCCTCCGCCGACCCCTCCGGCGGCCACTCCAACGGCCACTCCGGCGGCCGTCTCCTCCTCGCCGACTGGGACACGGCGGGCCTCGCCCTCCCCGAGCGCGACCTGTGGCAGGTCGCCGGCACGGCGGACGACCTGGCCCGCTACGCCGACGCGACCGGCCGCGAGCCGGACCCGCAGGCGCTGGAGGTGTACCGGCTCCGCTGGGACCTGGAGGACGCCGCGGAGTACGTGACCTGGTTCCGCGCCCCGCACACGCGCACGGAGGACACCGAGTCGGGCTGGCGGGGGCTGGCGGACCTGTTGACCCCGTGACCGGAGGGGCTGCCGGGGCGCCCCCTCACCCGCTGCCGCCCCTCACCCGTTGCCGGGCCGCGCCCGTACCACCGGCTCCTGGAGTTCCGTCACCCACTGGTCCGGCCCGCCCTCGCAGGAGAGCTGGAGTTCGCGCGGGTACCCCGCCGAGCGGTAGCCGTTGGCCTCGATCCACCGGGCCAGCGTCTGCAGGCTGGGCATGACCTCGTCCATGGACCCCCGGTGCACCAGGGTGGCGGCGCACTCGACGGCGGGCAGGTCGCGCACCTCGAACGCGCCGGGGACGTCCGGCGGCGTACCGGGGTCGATCTGGACGGCGGCGTGCACCCGTACGGCGTCACCGCCGTCGCCGTCCTCCCCCGCCCCGGTCTCCTCGTAGTACGCCAGCCCGTTCCCGGCCAGGGCGACCCCGGCCGTCTCCAGCCGCTCCAGCAGCTCCCCGTAGAGCGGCTGGATCACCGGCCCGATCGCGTCGGGCTCGGACCGCTCCGCGAGACCGGTCAGCTCCGCGACCCGCACGGCGGGCAGGCTCTTGATCACGACATCGTCACCGGACGACATACGTCCCTCACTCTCGATCATCCGGAGCCTCGCCCCGACCCGCGCGAGCCGTGCCGCGTCCGCCGCGAGCGACGCCTCCAGCTCCGCCTCCCGCAGCCGCAGCATGCCGCGCAGCTCCTCCGCGCTCACCGGCTCCCGCTCATCGAGGATCACCCGCACCTGCTGGAGCGTGAACCCGAGGTCCTTGAGCGCGATGATCCGGTTGAGGCGGGCGAGCTGGTCGGCGGTGTAGTAGCGGTAGCCGCTGGCGGGGTCGACGCGGGCGGGCCTCAGCAGCCCGACCGCGTCGTAGTGCCGCAGCATCCGTACCGACACCCGACCGTGCGCGGCGAAAGCTCCGATACTGAACATGACGTCTCCGACTCCACCGCCTCACACGGGGTGAGGGTCAAGCCGCGCGGGCCGGGAAGCCCGGCGGCCGGGCGGTCAGGCGATCAGGCGGTCGGGCCGTCAGACCGAGGGCCGGTCCTTCTTGAAGCGCACTCCGCTCCCGGACGCGCCGTCGCCCTCGCCGCTTCCGCCCCAGCACTCGATCTCGCCCGGCAGCTCCGGCAGCCGGTTCCGCTCGAAGACCGGGTTGAGCCCCTGCCGCCGCTGCGCCAGATAGTCGTCCATCAGCTTCCAGGCGATGGCCGACAGCGGCAGGATCGCCAGCAGGTTCACCAGCGCCATGCTGCCCATGAACACGTCCGCGAGGTTCCACACCACGTCCACCGAGCCCAGCGCCCCGCCGAAGACGGCGCACAGCACCAGCACCCGGTACCCGGGCAGCACCCACCGCGCCCGGTCGCCCGTCATGAACTGGATGTTCGACTCGCCGTAGTAGTAGTTGCCGATCAGCGTGGAGAAGGCGAGCAGGAAGACCACCAGGGTCAGGGCGTGCCCGGCCCAGCCGCCGAGCGAGTCCTCCAGCGCGGACTGCGTCAGGTCGGCGCCGCCCCGCTCGGAGAGCGACGGGTTGGTGGTGAGGATGATGAACGCCGTCATCGAGCAGATCAGCAGGGTGTCAAAGAACACCCCGAGGGACTGCACGAGCCCCTGCTTGACGGGGTGCGAGACCTCGGCCGTCGCCGCCGCGTTCGGCGCCGAGCCCAGCCCCGCCTCGTTCGAGAACATGCCGCGCCGGATGCCCTGCTGGATCGCGGCACCGATCGCGCCGCCCGCGACCTCCCGGAAGCCGAACGCGCCGCCCACGATGTCCCCGAAGACGCGCGGCACATCGGTGATGTTGACGATGACGACCGCCAGGCCGAGCAGCAGATAGAGCACGGCCATCAGCGGCACCACGGTCTGCGTCACCGACGCGATGCGCCGTACGCCGCCGAAGATCACCAGCGCCAGCAGCACCACCACGATCCCGCCCGCGACCCCCGCCGGGAAGCCGTCGCCGAACGAGCCCTGGGTCACCGAGGTGATGGTGTTGGACTGCACGGCGTTGAACACGAACCCGAAGGTGAGGGTGATCACGACCGCGAAGACCACGCCCATCCAGCGCTTCCCGAGGCCGCGCTGCATGTAGTACGCGGGCCCGCCGCGGTACGTGCCGGACGGCGTGCCGTCCTCGTCCCGGTTCCGGACCTTGTAGAGCTGGGCCAGCGCGGCCTCCACGAACGCGGACGACGCGCCGAGCAGCGCCATCACCCACATCCAGAACACCGCGCCCGCGCCGCCGGCCGTGATGGCGGCGGCCACGCCCGCGATGTTGCCGGTGCCCACCCGCGCGGCGGCGGAGATGGTGAAGGCCCCGAAGGACGAGACCGGCTTGCGGCCGTCCGTCCCCGGCTCCGACTTGTCGCCGAGCACCCGCACCATCTCGGGCAGCAGCCGGATCTGTACGCCGCGTGAGCGGAGCGTGAAGTACAGCGCGGCGCCGACCACCAGGGGGATCAGGAGCCAGGTCCAGAAAGCGTCGTTGACGTCGACGATGAACGAGTTGAGCGAATCCACGCGGCGTCCTCGGGGAGATCACGGCCGGTGCGCGGAGCACCGGCCGGGGGGACAACATTCCACAAAATCTTCCGCAGCCTACTCCGCTATGCGGATACCCCCCACCGCTCAGCGCGTGCCCTATCTCACAGCGCGCTGTGACGGCGGACACATACGGCGGGCACACGGCAAAGGCCCCCTCCGCCGTCCCCGACGGCGGCGGAGGGAGCCTGGTGCGGGCCGGGCCCGTGCTACAGCCGACCCCCGTCCCGCAGCAGCACACGCCCCAGCCCGGTCTGCGCGGCGACCAGCCCCCGGATCACCGGAACGCAGGTCGCCAGGAAGAAAGCGCCCAGCACCATCATGAAAGCGATGTCCGGACCCCGCCCGGACCAGCCGAAGGCCAGGTCCGCCAGCCCGTCGTTCTCGTCCCTCGGCAGCGACCAGGACCACAGCCCGTAGGTCAGCCCGCCCGCGGCCCCCGCCATCCAGGACACCGACAGCGAGAACGTCGTGACCCGCACCGGGAACATCACGACCGCGTGCAGCAGGTCCCGCCACCCCTGCGCGTCAGCCAGCATCGCCCAGCCGCCGCGCGGGGTCCGCTCGGGCAGCGGGGGCAGCGCGCGCCCGGTGACGTACTCGATCTGCGCCGACTCCACCCGCGCGAAGTACCGCGCCATCGCCAGCGTCCCGCCCAGCACCGGCACCCCGAGCGCGATCACCAGCGTCGAGACGCCCAGCGAGAAGCCGGTCACCAGCAGGACGAACGCCGCCGTACCGAGCGGCAGCCCGGAGAGCAGATATCCCACTTCGCGACGGAAGCGCCCGGGAACGCGGGCGCCCACCGCAGGCTGGGTAGCGCTGGTCGGGGTCATCGGGAACTCCATCGTCGTGGTCATGTCTCCACGATCGTCCCGCACGGCGGATCCCGGCAGCCGCCTGGGTGGTGTTCCGGACGGTGTACATAACTACACCTCTCACTGGAGCCTGCGGCTCTGCCAGTTCAGTTCCGCGACCCGCCCCTTGATGCGCTCGTCCCTGCTGGCCGTGCGCACGACGTCGTACGGCACGTCCCACTCCCGCCCGCCCTGCGGCGGGCGCAACTGCACGACGCCGTCCATCGTGTCCATGACGACGCCGATCCGCCCGTCCCGGGTGTCCACGGCGAAGCTGCCGCACAGGGGAATCTCACTGTTCATGGGTTCACGGTGGCTCACGCGCAGTAACATCAGGAGTCACGGTCCGGATACCCAGCGTGGGTGCCCCTGAGAAGCGAGCGTGTGTATGGCCGAACGCCCCAGGAACAGCCAGCAGCCCCTCAGCCGCCGTTACTTGGGCGACCAGTTCAAACGCTGGCGCATCGAGGCAGGGCTGAGCCGCGAGGAGATCGCCGAGACGGTCAACTGCTCGGTGGACACGGTCAAGGCCGTGGAGCAGGGCCGCCGCCCCCTGTCGCCGCGCGCCGCGACGATGACGGACGAGATGGTGGGCGCCAACGGGAAGTTGAAGGCGGGCCTCAACTACCAGGAGGACAACCGCTTCCCGGAGCGGTCGCACGACTACTTCGGGTACGAGACGGACGCGCGCGTGCTGCACTGGTACGAGGTCGCGCTGATCCCGGGCCTGCTCCAGACGGAGGAGTACATGCGGGCGCTGATCAGCGACCGCTACCCGCCCCTGGACGAGGGCACGGCGGAGGAGCGCGTCCAGGCCCGGCTGAAGCGCCAGGAGATCCTGCACCGCAAGCCCGCCGTCGCGCTGCACTTCGTGGTCTACGAGGCGGCCCTGCGCTGCCCCGTCGGCGGCCCGAAGGTCCACCGGGACCAGTTGCTCCACCTGCTGGACCTGATGCGGGAGCGCCGTATCTCCCTCCAGGTGCTGCCCTTCACCAGCGCGATCTCTGCCGCCCTCAACGGGCCGATGGTGCTGCTGGAGGACCAGAGCCACGACCACTTCGCGCTGACGGAGGGCCAGTCGCTGACGCAGTTCACCACCGACGCGGAGATCGTCAGCGAGCTGACCGTACGCTATGGCAGGATCCGCCAGGAGGCCCTCAGCACCGAGGAGACCTCACGCTTCATCGAGCGGATGGTGAAAGAGCTGTGAGAACCAACCTTGCCTGGTTCAAGTCGAGTTACAGCGACGGCGAGGGCAGCAACTGCGTCGAAGTCGCCCTCGACTGGCACAAGTCGACGTACAGCGACGACGAGGGCAGCGCCTGCGTCGAAGTGGCGACGAACTGCCCCCAGTCCGTCCACGTCCGGGACTCCAAGCAGGGCGGCACCGGCCCCGAGCTCACCTTCCCGGGCCCCGCGTGGTCGGCCTTCGCCCGGTCTCAGCTCCGGTAGCGGGGGAAGCCAGTGGTGTCGATGTCCCAGTCAGCGGCGCGGACGGTCCCGCCGGAACCGCACCGCGCGGTCTCGGCGTAGCCCGGCTGGCCGCTGGTCGTGCCCAGAGAGGAGTGCACGCTGGCCGTACCCTCCCGAGGATCGATGATCATGTAGACGGGAACCCCCATACGCGGGTAGTCGCGCAGCTTGGCCACGTAGTCGTTGCCGGGGTTGGAGTGTGAGACGACCTCCACGGCCAGCGCGATGTCCGGAGCGAACACCGCGTAGTCGTCTTCCTGCCCCTCGAACGCCTCCTGGCTCATGACGATGAGGTCGGGGGTCCGGACCATGCCCACCCCGGGATGGTGGATGCGGTTCTCGACGGAGACGACAGCGCCGGGGTCCTGGCGGGAGATCTGCACACCGACCCGCATAACAATCACGCCGTGCGGGTTGGACGGGCTCACCATGTGGATGCGGAACTCCCCGTCGGTGATGTCGGCACGGATGAGCTGGGACTGCCGCTGTCTGGCTGCGTCTTCGAGGGAGTCGGCCAGGCGCAGCATCCCGCCCCAGTCGGCACCGTTCTCCCTCCGTGCGCGCAGGGCAGGCGGACAGGGGCCGGATACACTCGCGCAGCATGCGTGGACGAAGGCATCACACACCTCTCGCGGTCCTGACGCTCACCGCCGCCATCGCGCTCGCGGGCTGCGGCGGCGACGGCGACAGCGGCGACAGTGACGACAAGGCGTCCCCGAGCGCCGACCCCCGGCAGAGCGGCTCGCAGGGCGGGGGCGCACGGGACGGGGCGATACCGGCGAAGGGCGTCGTCGTCACCGCGTGGTGCACCGTGCCGGCGAGCAGCCCCGCCAGGGTGACCGTGGAGGCGTGGGACCCCACGTCCTGGAAGCCCAGGGGCAGGACGGAGTTCACGCTGCCCGCCGAGACGGCGCTGCGGGAGGATGACGCGCGGACGCCGGTGGCCGAGCTGTGCAAGCGCAACCTTCCCCACACGAAGCCGAGCGGCAAGGGCCCGGACCCGATCCCGGAGCCGAGTGTGCGGCAGGTGTTCGACGACGACTACTCCCGGATGGCCGTCGTCCTGCACAACCGCGAGACGGAGAGTACGCGGGCCGCCGTCGTGACGCCGGACGGCAAGGCGACGAAGCTCACCAAGGAGAGCACCGCGGACTACGCGGACGCGCCGGGGGAGATGCACCCTCTCTTCACTCCGGGCAGCGACGGGAAGGAGGTCTGGTTCGTCTCCGGCACCGACGAGGACAAGAGGGCGCCGAAGATCGCCAGCGTCCGGCTGACCGGGTCGAAGGTGAGCAAACCGGTCCCGCACGGCACCGGCAACACCCTGCGCGGCGACCGCCGCGGATTCTCGCTGGGCGGCAGGCCGGTGAGCGCGTTCACGGCGAAGGCCGTCACGTTCAGCCCTGACGGCCGCAGGGCGGCGGGGTTCCAAGAGATGCAGGGGGTGAACGTCGTGGACGTCCCCCGCAACCCCCTCACGGTGCGGGACGGGGATGCGACCCTCTACCCGCTCCCCAGCAGCTGCCGGCCCTGGGGCTGGACGGACAGCACGACGGTGCTGTGCGGCGACCGGAGCATCGCGGCGAACGACCCTGAGCGGGCGAACAACTTCTGGACGGTGGACGCCGGCAGCCTCCGAGAGGACGAGGACACGCCCGAGGGCGCGGCGGGCGACCCCATCCTCCCGACCACCAAGCGGGAGAACACCCCGCGCGCGCTCTCCGCCGACGGCGGGGAACTGATCTTCACCTCCCGGCAGGGCTCCCGGACGGAGCACTTCCGGGTCGCGACGACACCGGGCTCGACCCCGAAGAAGATCACGGCACCGGGCGCGCAGCGGGCGCTGCGGGCGGGCACCGTCCTGGAGTGGCGCTAGGGGGTGTTTCGAAAGCCCCGCACGACGCCTGGAACGCCCGGCACGCGCTCTCGCCGCACCGGCCGAAAGCCCGAGTACGCCCAGTACGAGGGCTTTCACCCGGCACGCCGAGAGCACGCACCGGACGCCCCATGCGCCGCACGGGGCTTGCGAAACACCCCCTAGCACCTGGCCGACGGATCGTAGTTCCCCTCTGACGGGGCAGCCGGGTCGAGGCTGCCCCTGCCCCTGCCCGCGTCCTGCGGACTGCGGACTGCGGACTGCGGACTGCGGACTGCGGACTGCGGCTGCATGCGTAGTTGCGCGCGCAGTTCCCCGCGCCCCTGACGAGGCGCCCCGTCAGGGGCGCGGGGAACTGCGCGACCGGCCACGGAGCACCCGCGGCCTGCGACGAATCAGCAAGGGGCAACCACAAGGCAGCCCCGGCGGCGGAGCGTCACGCGTCGAGCGCCCCGAGCCGGTGCGCGAGGGCCGCGGCCTCGCCCCGGCCCGAAACGCCCAGCTTGGCCAGGATGTTGGAGACGTGCACGCTCGCCGTCTTCGGCGCGATGAACAGCTCCTGGGCGATCTGCCGGTTGCTCCGCCCGGCGGCGACCAGGCGCAGCACGTCCCGTTCCCGAGCGGTCAGCCCCAGCGCCTCCGCCGGGGGCGGGGGCGGGGGCGGGTCCGCCTCCCCGTCGGCCCGGTCGTCCTGCCGCAGCGGGATCCGGGCGCGGCCGGCCAGCGCGGTGATCTCCGTCGCGAGCGGTACCGCGCCCAGCTCGCGCGCTACCGCCTCGGCCTGCCGCAGCAGTTCGCCGGCCGCTTCGGCCGCTTCGCGGGAACCGGCGCCGCGCTGGGCGATCAGGGCCTCCGCGAGCCGCGACCGGGCGACGGCCAGCAGCGCCGGGGCCTCCAGTCGCTCGGCGGCGGCGACGGCCTCCGTCCAGCGGGCCGTGGCGTCCCGGCCCTCGGCGGTGCGCAGCTCGGCCTCGGTCATCAGGGCGTACGCGGCCCACACCGGCACGAACTCGGGCTGGCCCCGCATCGCCTCGCGGATCCGCTCCACCGCCGCCTCGCGCTCCGGCTCGGCCGCCGCCAGGGAGCGGGCCCGCGCCTCCGCCGCCGCGGCCTCGTACAGCAGCGGCCAGACGTAGCGCTGGTGGCCGGGCGCGATGGCGTCGCAGGCCGCCGCCGCCAGCAGCGAGCGGGCGTCGAGGATCCGGCCGTCGGCGACGGCCAGCGCGATGGCGAGCCGGGCCTTGGTCAGGGTGTGCTGCGGCTCCGGGTAGGGGCCGGCGGTGGAGCTGCCGGACTCCTCCAGCCGGCGCCGGGCCTCGTCGTACGAGCCGCGGGCCAGGGCCAGTTCGGCCCGCAGCTCGGCGAGCTGCCCCCGGATGCGGACGCTCACCCCGCGACGGCCGTCGGCCCGCGCAAGCACGTCGTCGACGTCGGCCCAGCGGCCGAGCTGGATGAGGGACTCGGAGAGGTTGGCGTCGATGAACGAGGCGGTGTCCGGCAGTCCGTGGCGCTCGGCCAGCCCGCTGCCCTGCTCGGCGGTCTCCACGGCCTCGGCGTAGCGGCCGACGCCGTGCAGCGCGTTGGCCAGGTTGCCGTAGCCGCGCAGCAGGACGCCGGCGTTGCCCGGCTCCAGGTCCCGGGCGCACACCGCGCGGGCCTGCGCGAGGCCGCCCTCGACATCGCCCGCGTCGATGGTGAGCCAGGCCAGGGTGTGCTGCGCGTCGAGGCCGGTGACCTCGGCGCCCGTCATCCGGCACAGCTCCACCGCCTCGCGCGCGGTCTCGATCGCCGTCGGCCCCGGCAGGTGCACGACGTGCCAGCGCGCCGCGTGCGTCAGCACATCGGCGTGGACGACGGACGGCGGCAGGCCCCGCACCAGCTCCTGGGCGCGGGCGATCTCCTCCCAGCCGTCGGAGCGGGACAGGTCGCGCACCAGCCGGTGGCGCTCGGTCCAGAACCAGGCCGCGCGCAGGGGGTCCGAGTCGAGGTCGCGCAGCGCCCGCTTGCACAGGGTGAGCGCCCGCTCGCGCTCCCCCATACGGCGCGCGGCGATGCTGAGCGCGGCGAGCAGGTCCACGAAGTCCCCGGGCACATCCGGGGAGACGGCCGGGCACAGGCCGTCGTCGACGGCGTGCCGCATCGCGCGGCGGCGCAGCTCCTCGGGGGTGTCGTCCCACAGCTCCAGCGCCCGCTCCAGCATCCGGTACTGCTCGGCGAACGCGTGCCGGCCGCGCGCGGCGCCCGCCGCGGCGAGGACGGCCGGCAGCGCCCTGGCGGGGTCGCGGGCCTCGAACCAGTAGCCGGCCAGCCGCCCGGCCCGCTCCTCGGCGCGTACGAGGGCGGGGTCGGCCTCCAGCGCCTCGGCGTAGCGGCGGCTGAGCCGGGAGCGCTCGCCGGGCAGCAGATCGCAGACCACGGCCTCGCGCAGCAGCGCGTGCCGGAAGCGGAAGGACTCGCCCTCCTCGGAGGGCCGCAGGACGGCGGCGCCGACAGCGGCGCGCAGGGCCTCGATCAACGCGTCCTCGGCGAGCCCGGTGACGGTGGCCAGCAGCCGGAACTCCACCTCCGAGCCGCCCCCGGCGGCGATCCGCACCACGCGCTGCACCTCGTCCGGCAGCGCCTCGACCCGGACCAGCAGCAGGTCGCGCAGGGAGTCGCTGATGCTGCCCGGGGAGCCGCCGCGGATGCTGCACGCCAGCTCCTCGACGAAGAAGGCGTTGCCCTCGGAGCGGGCGAAGACCCGGTCCAGCACCTGCTCGGGCGGGTCCTCGCCGCGGATGGCGGCGAGCTGGTGGCGGACCTCGGCGCGGTCGAAGCGGGGCAGTTCGAGGCGGGTGACGGTGCGCAGCCGCTCGTACTCGGCGAGCGCGGGCCGCAGCGGATGGCGGCGGTGCAGGTCGTCGGCGCGGTAGGTGGCGACGACGAGCAGCCGGCTGTCCAGGGGGCCGTCGGTGAGGGCGCGCAGCAGATAGCTGAGCAGCTCGCGGGTGGAGCGGTCGGCCCAGTGGAGGTCCTCCAGGGCCAGGACGAGCGTCCGGTTCGCGGCGAGGCGCTCCAGGAGGCGGACGGTCAGCTCGAAGAGCCGGGCACGGCCGTCGGTCTCGGGGCGGCCCCGGTCCATCTCGCCGAGCTCGGGCAGCAGCCGGGCCAGCTCGCCCTCCTGGCCGTTGACGGCGGCGTGCAGCTCCGCGCCGAGCCGGCGGTGCAGCGAGCGCAGCGCGGTCGAGACGGGGTGGTACGGCAGGGCTTCGGCGCCGGACTCGACGCAGCCGCCGACGGCGGCGACGGCCCCGTCCGCGACGGCCCGGCCGAGGAACTCCTGGACCAGCCGGGTCTTGCCGACCCCGGCCTCGCCGCCCACGAACACGGCGCGCGGCTCCCCGGCGCCGGCCCGGGACAGGCCCTCGCCGAGAGCGGCCAGCTCGGCACCGCGACCGACGAAGACGGGGCTTATGTGACTGTCGTACACGATGCCGAGCATCGCACGGCGCCCCAGGTGGGGGACAGCGGATTCGGCGCCGGCGGGCCCCGCTGGCTCCGCGGGCCCCGTCACGCCGCACGGAGGCGGTGGAAGCGGTGGAGGCGGTGGAGGCGATACCGGCGCTCGCCGGTATCGGCACGGGCCGCGCTCCCGGCCCGCCGGGCCGCGCGGGCCCGGCGGCGCCGCGCGGCGCGGGCGAGGACGTCGGCCCGACGGGTGGCCTGGAATTCGTGGTGCAGCATGACGCTCTCCTTGCACGAGCTGAGCCGGTCTCTGACTGTGCTCCAGCGTCGTTCCCCAGGTGGGGGCGCCACATCGGGAAGCTGCCTTATCTCTCCGCGCCAGGATCGCCTTAGGGCGTGTCCTACGGATCATGGTTGCCCTCTGCCGGGGCAGCCGGGTCGGGGCGGCCCCGGCCCGTGCATTGCGGGCTGCGGCGCCGATGGGGCTGGTCGCGCAGTTCCCCGCGCCCCTTCGGGGCGCACCCTGCGTGCCCCGTCAGGGGCGCGGGGAACTGCGCGCGCACCCACGGCATCAGCCGCACCCCGCATGGCGCAGTAAGGGGCAGCTTCTGCCCGGCAAGATCCGCAGGACACCCCCTAGGCGCGGCGGGCGGCCCAGACGGTGCGCTCGGTACGTACAGCGAGATCCTCGCGGCGCAGCAGGCTGGTCGGGCTGCTGATGTCCAGGAGCTCGTCGAGTGCGGCGAGGTCCTCGGGGCTGAGGGCGGGGGCGGCGGCGCCGCGAACGCGCTGCAGACTGCCGTAGGCGTAGCGGCCGACCGCTTCGCTGCGCCCGCCTTCGATGGTGACGGTGACGGTGCGCTCGCCCTCGACGGTGAAGCCGGCGGCTGTCAGCATCGGGCCCCAGTCGGCGCCGCGGTGCGGCACGTGCTCGGCGTGGAAGCTGTCGGTCGCGGCATGGGCGCGCTCCTCAAGGCCAGGCCGGCTCTCCGGGGCACCGGGGGGCAGGAAGCGGGGGAAGCCCGCGAGCTCGACGATGGCGAACAGGCCGCCGGGGGCGAGCAGTTCACGGACGCCCGTCAGGGCGCGGTCGGGGTCGGCCATGTGGTGCATCGAGGCTGAGGCCCACACCAGATCCGGCGTGCCGAGGTCGGGCCAGCTGTCGGAGTCGAGGTCGGCCTGCACGGTCCGTACGCGCCGCTCGGTACCGCGGGCGCATGCCTTCTCGCGCAGGAGTTGGAGGTGGCCGGCCGAGGTGTCGACGGCGGTGACGTGCGCGTCGGGGAAGCGCTCAAGGAGCGCGAAGGTTCCCGCGCCGGTGCCGCAGCCCAGGTCCACGATCCGGCGCGGCTCGCTCTTCAGCGGCAGCCAGGCGGTGATGGACGCCGTGTGCTCGGCGAGCACCTCGGCATCCAGATCGAGGATCTCCGCCTGACCGCGCTCGCCGTGGTGGGGGGTGTGCTGATGCGATGGGGTCATGGCTTCACCGTAAGCTCGTCATGCGCCTGCGGCACGGCTGCTTGCGTAGAGCGCAAGAAGGTGGCTGGGCGTGCTGCCCGCCACGCAATACCGCCCACCACACCGAGGGGCTGCGGCCCGTTATGCGCAGGGCCCCTGGGTCCCTCCGCAGTCGGCTTCGGGGCTGTCGGCGCCGGCGTCCTTCTGGTGGCCGCGGCGGGCGTCCCGGTCGAAGATGCCCATGATCTCGCACGGGCCGCCCTCGGCGCCGATGGCGTGCGGCAGCATGGTGGGGAACTCGGCGGCCTGGTTGGTCTCGATGCGAAAGCGCCGGTGACCGAGCATGAGGACGGCGGTACCGGACAACACGACGAGCCATTCGCGGCCGGGGTGGGCGCGCATGCGGGCCGGGTTGTCGGGCGGCGGGTCGGTCATCCTCTGACGCATCACGCTCATGCCGGGGTCGCCCTTGATGGGCCAGCGCATCAGGCCGTGGGTGCCGTCGATCATCGGGCTGATGACGATGTCGTCGGCGGCGTTCTCCACGAGCTGGTCCAACGTGGTGTCCAGGGCGCGGGCGAGGGTCACGAGCTGGTCCAGGGCGAGGCGGCGCCGGCCGTTCTCGATGCGGCTGAGTGAGGACTGGCTGAGGTTGGCCCGGGTGGCCAGCTCCTCCAGGGACCAGCCCTGTGCGACGCGCAGTGCGCGGATCCGTTTGCGTACGAGGCTGTCCAGCCGCCCATCTTCTTGCGTCATAGGCAACATGCTATGCCCTTGATGCAAGGCGAGCTTAACGTCGAACACAGGTCATCCAGCGGTCCGCGCGGTGAGCAGTTCCCCGTGAGCAGTTCCCGTGAGCAGTTCCCTATCCCACCAACCTGGCGACCGGTCCTGTCCCGGCGCTGATTCCGCACGCCCTTTCGGGAAGGAAACCAGAGGAAACCATGAGCACCAACCAGCCTCCTCAGACGGCGGCCGTTCCGGTCAGCAGCGGGGGAACGCCGGATGCGCGTCAGCTGCGCGCGATCCTGATCACCGTCTCGATCGCGCTGATGGCCGTCATCGCCTCCGTCTCCGGGCTGAACGTCGCCCAGACCCACATGGCCGTCGAGTTCGGCGCCTCGCAGACCACCGTCCTGTGGATCATCAACATCTACACCCTCGCCCTGGCCGCGCTGCTGCTGCCGCTCGGCGCGATCGGTGACCGGCTCGGCCGCAAGCCCATGCTGATCACCGGCCTGGTCATCTTCGGCACCGCCGGCGTCGTCGCAGGACTCGCTCCGTCGGCCGGGATAATGATCACCGCGCGCGTGGCGGCCGGCGTCAGCGCGGCGATGATCATGCCGATCACCCTGGCCGTCATCACCTCCACCTTCCCCGAGGAAGAGCGCGGCAAGGCCATCGGCGTGTGGACCGGCGTCGCCGGAGGCGGCGGCATCCTGGGCATGTTCCTCTCCGCCCTGCTGGTCGACGTCGCCGACTGGCGCTGGCTGTTCGTACTGCCCGTGGCCCTGGTCGTCGTCGCGCTGGCGATGACGCTGAGGTCGGTGCCGAACTCCCGCGAACGCTCCGCCCATTCCTTCGACACCATCGGTGCGCTGGCCTCCGCCATCGCCGTGACCGGCCTCATCTTCGTCCTGCAGGAAGGCCCCGAGCGCGGCTGGACCGCCCCCGTCACCCTGATCAGCCTGGCCGTCGGCGCCGTCGCCGCCATCGCCTTCGTGGCCTGGGAGCTGCACCGCCGCGACGCCTCGCTGCTGGACGTACGCCTCTTCCGCGAGCGCGGCCTGGCCTCCGGCTCGATCACCCTGCTGGTCGTCTTCGGCGTCCAGGCCGGTATCGCCGTGGTCCTCTTCCCGTTCTTCCAGGCCGTCCTCGGCTGGTCGGGGCTGCTGTCGACAGCGGCGATGATGCCGATGGCCGTCATGATGATGACGGCCTCCGGCCTGGCCCCGAGGATGGCCGCCAGGATCGGCGCCCGCTCCACCATGGCCGTGGGCGTCGCCCTGGGCACCCTCAGCCTGGCGCTGATGGCGCTGTTCGTGTCCGTCGACGGCGGCTACCTGTCCATCCTGCCCGGCATGCTCGCCATGGGCATCGGCATGGGGCTGTCGATGACGCCCTCCACCGAGGCCATCACCAGCTCACTGCCCCGCGCCAAGCAAGGTGTTGCCTCCGCGCTCAACGACGTCACCCGCGAGTTCGGCACCGCTCTCGGTGTCGCGATGCTCGGCGCGCTCCTGGCAGGCGGCTACCGCGGCGCCATCGACGGCAAGCTCGACGGCGTCCCCACGGATGCCGCAGACACCGCCCGCGAAGGCATCGCCAACGCCATCGAGGTCGCACCCCACACCGGAAGCCACACCCAGGACCTGATCCACGCCGCACAGCAGTCCTTCGTCGACGGCTGGCAGCAAGCCATGTGGATCGGCGCCGCCGTGATGGGTGTACTGCTCGTCTACGTCGCCGTGCGCGGCCCGAAGACCGCGGAGAGCGCCGCCGCCCGCTGAGCTCCGAGCTCCGAGCTCCCTTTCCGGGGAATGGGCGGGAGGAACCTCC
>NZ_JAAKZZ010000157.1 GCF_011045075.1 Streptomyces boncukensis | reverse complement strand
GGGTCGGGCTCAGGGGCAGGAGCAGCCGGAGCAGAAGCGGCCGGAGCCGGCGCCGGATCCGGAGCGGCAGCACCGGGAGCCGGAACCCCGGAAGCGGCCGGAGCCGCGGGAGCCGCGGGAGCGGGGGCAGGAGCCGGAACGTCCGACGCGCCGGGACCTCCCATCCCGCCTTGCGGGGCGGCCATGGCGGCGCCCAGGGCGGCACCCCGCTCCAGACGGTCGAGGCGGGCCTGGACGGACCGCTCGTCGCCGTAGGTCGCGGGCAGCAGCACCCGTGCGCAGATCAGCTCAAGCTGGAGCCGGGGCGAGGTGGCACCCCGCATCTCCGTCAGCCCGGTGTTCACGACGTCGGCGGCGCGGCTCAGCTCGGCGGCGCCGAACACGCCCGCCTGCGCCCGCATCCGCTCCAGGACATCGCCGGGCGCGTCGATGAGCCCCTTGTCCTCGGCGTCCGGAACCGCGGCGAGGATCACCAGATCGCGCAGCCGCTCCAGCAGATCGGCCACGAAGCGCCGAGGGTCGTTCCCGCCCTCGATGACGCGGTCCACGATCTCGAACGCCCGCGCCCCGTCCCCCGCGGCGAAGGCGTCGACGACCTCGTCGAGCAGCGCGGCGTCCGTGTAGCCGAGGAGCGCGGTGGCCATGGCGTACGTCACACCGTCCGCGCCGGCTCCGGCGAGCAGCTGGTCCATCACCGACATGGAGTCCCGCACGGACCCGGCGCCCGCACGGACGGCCAGCGGCAGCACCGCGTCGTCGACGTGGATGGACTCGCGTTCACACACCTCGGCCAGATAGTCACGGAGCGTCCCGGGCGGCACGAGGCGGAACGGATAGTGGTGGGTGCGCGACCGGATGGTCCCGATGACCTTCTCGGGCTCGGTGGTGGCGAAGATGAACTTGAGGTGCTCGGGAGGCTCTTCGACCACCTTCAGCAGGGCGTTGAACCCCGCGGGGGTGACCATGTGCGCCTCGTCGACGATATAGATCTTGTACCGGCTCGACGCGGGCCCGAAGAACGCCTTCTCCCGCAGCTCCCGGGCGTCGTCCACACCGCCGTGCGAGGCGGCGTCGATCTCGATCACATCGATCGAGCCCGGCCCGTTTCTGGCCAGGTCCCGGCAGGACTGGCAGGTGCCGCAGGGCGCCGGGGTGGGACCCTGCTCACAGTTGAGACAGCGGGCCAGGATGCGCGCGCTGGTTGTCTTACCGCAGCCGCGCGGGCCGCTGAAGAGGTACGCGTGGTTGACCCGGTTGTTGCGCAGCGCCTGCTGCAGCGGGTCGGTCACATGCTCTTGCCCGATGACCTCGGCGAAGGTCTCGGGCCGATAGCGGCGGTACAGGGCGAGGGACGACACACCCCCGACGATATCGGGGACAGCCGACAAGTGGCCCCGCTCACATAAACGCCCCCCACGCACCCGCCAGAGCCAACCTACCCTTGCTGCCTTCCGGCCCTGGGGGAGTTCAGTCAGATAGCGCCACGTGAGGGGCTGCGCCCCACCTTACCCGATCCCCCACCACGGGTACGAGTTCGCGAGCACGCCCCGGAGTCTTGTATTGTTTGCGGCGGAGGATTCGCCTAGTGGCCTAGGGCGCACGCTTGGAAAGCGTGTTGGGGGCAACCCCTCACGAGTTCGAATCTCGTATCCTCCGCCCAGCCTCACCGGGCTGAACGTAGGGCCCCACCGCCTCGGCGGTGGGGCCCTACGTAGTTCCTCAGCCCCCGAGAAGGGCGTCCGGGGCGGAGGTCATACTCAGGCCAACGGGCGCTCTTCGCCATGGTCGCGGCCGGCGCAGACATCGGGCTCGGCCATCCAGCAGGCTGCCGGGCTCCGCTGGTTCAGGAAGGGTTCAGGGAGGGTTCAGGGAGTCCCGCCGCCGGTCGGCCGCCCGCAGGTGACGCTGTCCGGCACGGCGACGTGCCTTCGCCCGGTTCTTGGAGTCGTCGCCCGCGCATCCCCGTACCGCTCCAGCAGCGCGCGGGCCGTTGCTGCCATCGCCTCGTCGGCCATCTCCCCCTCGAACGCCACCGCCCCCGCGCCCCTCGCCTGGGCTTCCTCCACGGCGGCCACCAGGCGGGCCGCGCGGTCGAGCTCCTCCGGGCCGGGGGAGAACACCTCGTTGATCACGGGGACATGGGACGGGTGGATCGCCAGCATCCCCGCGTAGCCGAGCGCGCGGTTCTGCTCGGCGCAGGCGCGCAGTCCATCGAGGTCGCCGACGCGCGTCCACAGGCCGGTGACCGGGTGGGGGGCTCCGGCCGCCCGCACGTCCAGCAGGACGCGGGCGCGCAGGGCGTGTGTCTCGGTGCCCGCAGGGCTCCACCGGTAGCCGACGGCGCGCTCGACGTCTCCCCCGGCGCCGGTGGCCGCGCCCGGGTACGCGACGCGTGCGGCTGCCGCCGCGCACTCGTACGCCTCGCGCAGCGCGCGGGCCGTCTCCAGGAGGGGCAGCAGCGCGATCCGGCCCGGAGGCAGGCCCTGTTCGCGTTCGCACCAGCCGATCAGCCGGTCGGCGTGGTGCACGTCCTCCGGCCCGGTCACCTTGGGCAGCACGATCCCGGCGAGCCCGGCGCGAGCGACCGCGCGCAGCTCCCCGGCGGCCTGCCAGCCGTCGAGGGGGTTGATCCGCACGAAGAGGGCCGGGCCGTCGTCGGCTGCCCGGGCCACCGACTCGGCCACCCGGTCGAGGGCCGCGGCCCTGCCGTCCTGCGGCACCGCGTCCTCCAGGTCGAGGATCACCGCGTCGGCGCCCGCGGCCCGCGCCTTCGGCAGCCACTCCGTTCTGGTGCCGGGCACGAACAGCAGGGAGCGCAGCGGCGGGCGGGAGGGCTCAGACGACATCGTTCCGCTCCAGTTCCGCGAGTTCGTCCTCGCCGAGTCCGAGCCATTCGCGGTAGACGAGCCGGTTGTCCTGGCCCAGTGCCGGGCCGGTGCGCCAGACATGACCGGGCCGCTGCCGGAAGTGCGGGAGGGCCGCCTGCATCCGTACGGGGCCGAGGTCCGCGTCGTCGACGGTGACGAGGTCCGCGCGCTCGGCGTAGACCGGGTCGGCGGCGATGTCCGCGGCGCTGAACACCCGGGAGGCCACGACCTCGGCGCGGGCGAACGCCTCCAGGCACTCGTCGGCGCCGCGCCCGGCCACCCAGTCCCGCAGCCCTTCGTCGAGCCGGGACCGCCCGGCGTACTGCTGCTCGGCGGTGGCGAACTCGTCCTCGTCGAGCCCGAGCAGCCGGGCGACGTTGCGTACGGAGCGCAGCGTCGCGGAGGTGACGGTGATCCACTCGCCGTCCCGGGACCGGTAGGTGTTGATCACCGCGGCGGGCGCCACCGCCAGCTGGTTCCCGGCGCGCTCGGGCACCGTGCCCAGCTGGTCGTGGGTGATGACCTGCCACTCGACGAGCCGGAACAGCGGCTCGAAGAGGGCGAGGTCGATCCACTCCCCGTCGAACCCGGGGTCGCGGTCCCGGCGGTGCAGGGCCGCCAGGACGGCGTACGCGCCCATCAGCCCGGTCACGGCATCGCCGTGCGAGAACCCGGTGTGCACCGGCGGACCGCCGGGGAAGCCGGTCAGATGCACCACGCCGCTGCGCGCCTCGCCGACCTTGCCGAAGCCGGGCGCGTCGGCCTGCGCGGAGGTCGCGCCGAATCCGGATATCTGGAGCAGCACGGCCCGCGGGTTGATCCGGTGCACCGCCGGCCAGTCGAGTTCCCACGCGCGCAACCGCCCGTTCCGCAGGGTGACGATGACGACGTCGGCCCAGGCGACGAGCCGGTGAGCGACCTCCCGGCCGGCCTCCTGGCGCAGATCGAGGGTGACCGAACGCTTGTTGCGTCCGGCGACCTTGAACCACAGCGGGTGGCCCTCCCTGCGCGGCCCCATCGCGCGGGCCGCGTCGCCGGAGCCCGGCGGCTCCACGTGCACCACGTCGGCGCCCTGGTCGGCGAGCAGAGAGCCCGCCAGCGGTCCGGCCACCACATGGGCGAACTCGACGACGCGCAGCCCGCGCAGCTGCCCTTGCTGCCCGTACTGCCCGTACTGCTCGTACTGCTCGTACTGCCCGCCGCTGGGTCCGTCGGCTTCCGGCTGTGCGCTCGACACCACTGTGCTCCCTCGCCAACTCGCGGGTTTCCGGCGCCCTTCAGCGTGCCGACGCGAGGAAATGTCTGTCCAGCAAGAAAAGCCCATCAATCCATGTGCTTTGCGCATCAATAGCGGATCAGTCTGCCCAGGAGACCCCCGGAGGAAGCTCGCTCCGCCGGGCGCGGAACTCCTCCAGAGTCTCCAGGAACCGCTGGGCCGCGAGCGGCAGCGGGCCGCGTGCCCGCAGCGCGATGTCCAGCCGCCGGTCGACCACGGGCCCGACGAGGGGCCGGTGCACGAGCGGGCCGGTGCCCAGCAGCGGCAGCACGAGCGCGGGCAGTGCCGACAGCCCCAGCCCGGCCGCCACGAGCCCGCCCACCGTGGCCACATTGCCCGCCTCGGCCGCCGGTGCCGCCCGCGCCGTCCATGCCTCGATCTGGGCGAACGCCGCGTCGGTCAGCCGCCGGACGCTCGACTCCCGCCCGACGGCCAGAAACGGCTCACGCGCCAGGTCCTCCCACGCGACCTCCGGGCGCTCGGTGAGCGGGTGGCCGCGCGGCAGCACCGCAACGAACCCGTCCCGGACGAGCGGGCGGTGCTCCAGCTGCCCCGACGGCTCGCCCGTGGTGATCGCGAAATCGGCGTCTCCCGACAGGACGCGGTCCAGCACCGACCGTTCGAGCCCGTCCATGAGCTGGAGGGCCACCCGGGGCCGCTGCTCGCGGAAGGCCGAGATCACCCGGGGCAGCAGTGCCGCGGCGACCGAGGGGAGGGTGGCCACCGCGACCGACCCGGACTCGCCCAGCAGGAACCGCTCCAGCTCCTTCATTCCGGACCGGTGCGCGTTGACGATCTGCTCGGCGATCCGCAGCGCCTCGACGCCGGCCGGGGTCAGCTGGACGTTCCGGGTGTCGCGCTCCAGGAGCCGGGCGCCCAGCTGCCGCTCCAGATCCGCGACCGCCCGGCTGAGCGAGGACTGGGAGACGTGCAGCGCCGCGGCCGCGGCGGTGAAGCTCTCGGCACGGGCGACCGCGGCGTACGCCGCCAGTTGGCGCAAAGTGCTCTCCATGGCGACCGGATCCTAGCGGGATTACTGCACAGAACGCATGGATAGATCTCGGTTTGATGCTGGACGCCGATCTGTCGCTCCTCTGAGACTCGTCCGCGCCGGGAGCCGTCGAGGAGAGAGCGAGCGACACCCATGCTGGCAGCCCTGGGATTCACCACGATCGTCCTCTTCCTCCTGCTCACGATGGTGAAGCGGGTGTCCGTCCTGGTGGCCCTGGTGCTGCTCCCGGTGCTGGCCGCGCTCGCCGGCGGATTCGCGGGCGACCTGGGCGACATGGTCCTCAAGGGCCTCACCACGGTGGCGCCCACCGGCATCATGATGGCCTTCGCGGTCCTCTACTTCACGCTCATGGTGGACGCCGGGCTCTTCGACCCCCTGATCCGCCAGGTGCTGCGCTTCGCACGCAACGACCCGGCACGGATCGCGGTGGGCACGGCCCTGCTCGCGATGTGCGCCCATATGGACGGCGACGGCGCCGTGACCTTCCTCATCACCGTCTCCGCGCTGCTGCCCGTCTACCAGCGGCTGGGCATGAGCCCGCTGGTGCTGTCCGGAACCGTCTGTCTGGGCGCGGGTGTGATGAACATGATCCCCTGGGGCGGGCCGACCGTCCGGGCCGCGACGGCGCTGAAGCTGGAGACTTCGGAGATCTTCACGCCGGTCCTGCCCGCCATGGCCTGCGGTATCGCCTGGGTGCTGCTGGCGTCGTACTGGATCGGCCGCCGGGAGCGGCGCCGCCTCGCCGCACTGCCGCAGCCCGGCGGGCAGGACGGCGGGCAGGACGGCGGACAGGACGGCGCTGAGCGCGGCGCCAGCGCCGGTGCCGGGGCCGGGGCCGAGGCCGGTTCGGAGAAGGCCGCGGCCGGGGACGGTCCCGGCACCCCGCTGCTGGTGCCGACGGTGCGGCCGAAGACCTGGCTGACGGTCTTCAACCTCGTGCTGACCGTGGTGCTGCTGGTCGGTCTGATCATGGAAGTCATGCCGCTGCCGGTGCTGTTCGCGATCGCGTTCGCCCTCGCCCTCAGCGTCAACCACCCCTCGTGGGAGCAGCAGCAGGCCCTGCTGGAGCGGCACGCCAAGAGCGTGGTCCTCGTGGTCACGATGATCTTCGCGGCCGGGGTGTTCACCGGAGTGCTGACGGAGACCGAGATGATCTCCGAGATGGCCGACGCGCTCGTCTCCGTCGTTCCCGACTCCCTCGGGGGCCATCTGGCGCCGCTGATCGCCCTCGCCGGGATGCCGCTGAGCCTGGCGTTCACCCCGGACGCCTACTACTTCGGCATCCTGCCCGTGCTCTCCCACACCGCGTCCGGATTCGGCACCGACGAGGCCGAGGTCGCCAGGGCCGCCGTCCTCGGCCAGATGACCACCGGATTCCCGCTCAGCCCCCTCACCGCCTCCACCTTCATCCTCATCGGCATGAGCGGCGTGCAGCTGGGGGAGCACCAGCGCTTCATCTTCCGCTGGGCCTTCGGCACCACCGCCGTGATGACCGCCGCGGCGCTGCTCACCGGAGCCATCCCGCTGTGAAGGAGACACAGATCATGAACACGATCCCGTACGGAACCGACGAGCCACAGCCACAGCCGCAGCCGGATGCGCTGAGGCGCCGGGCGTTCTGCGCGCTGGGCGCGGCCACGGCACTGACCACGGCGCTCACCGCCACCGCGTCCGCCGCGCCCGCCGCCCCGACCGGGCTCCCGGATCCCGCCGCGCCGCCCGATCCGTTCTTCTCCTACGGCCGTCCCGCCGTATACGGGGTGGTGCGCGAGGACGTACACGTGCCGCTGCGGGACGGCAGCCGGCTGGCGGCCCAGCTGTACCGGCCCGCGGACCGGCAGGGCCGCCGCCCGGCTCCCGGCAGGTTCCCCGGACTGGTGTACGAGTACACCGCCTACGCCGCGAACCTGGAGAAGTTCGGCGACGACGCCGCCTACTTCGTCCGCCGCGGATACCTCGCACTGGTCTGCCAGGTCCGCGGATCGGGCGAATCGCCCGGCACGGTCGACCCCTTCAGCCCTCAGGAACAGCGCGACAACTACGACGCCGTCGAGTGGCTGGCCCGGCACCCGGCCTCCACCGGCCGCATCGGCCAGTCGGGAGTCAGCTACGGCGGACACACCGCCCTGCTCGCCGCCGTGAACCGTCCGCCGCACCTCAAGGCGATCATCCCGGTGAACGCCCTGCACGACTGGTACGAGAACACCATCTACCGCGGCGGCATCTACTCGGCCCGCATCCGCGACTGGCAGCGGGAGACGGCACCCGGCACCCTCCGCACCTATGCCGCGCACCCCCTGTACGACGACTTCTGGCGGGGCCGCAGCGTCATGTCGCGCTGGGACGCGCTCACCGTCCCCACCCTGGAGATCAACGGCTGGTACGACCGCTACCGCGACGGCATGGTGAAGAACTACCTCGCCCGGCCCGGCCACGTATGGCTGGTGTCGGGCCCGTGGGAGCACGGCCCGCCCCAGGACCAGTACGCGGGCATCGGCCCCGGCGCCTACCTCGCCTGGTGGGACCGCTGGCTGGCCCGCGACCGGCGCGCTCCGCTCCCCGCCGCGCGGGTCACCTCGTACGAGATCCCGGGGCCCGGCGCGGGCAGCGGCTGGCAGCAGTTCGGCCAGTGGCCGCCGCGCGACGCCGGAGAGCTGACGCTCCGGCTGCGGGCCGACGGCTCGCTGCGGTCGGCGCCCGGCCCCCGCGCGGTAGCCGCCTTCGACGTCAACACGGGAACCACGGCACCGCGCGACCACGAGCAGCTCCGCTTCGCCACCCGGGCGCTCCGCCGCGACCTCGTACTCGCGGGCGACGCCACTGCCCGCGTCCGCGCCTCGTTCACCGCCACCGACGGCAATATCGCGGCGGTGCTCTACGACCAGGCACCGGACGGGACGGCCAGGAGAATCACCGCCGGATGGCTCAAGGCCAGCCACCGCCACGGTCACACGGCGCGCTCCCGGGTGGTTCCCGGCGCCTGGTACGACATCGAGGTGCACATCTGGCCCACCCACTACCGCCTGGCGGCGGGCCACCGGCTGGTGCTGCGGGTCTCCAGCGACGACTACCCGGAGATCGACGCCGACGCCCCGGCGGGACGCGTACGGGTGAGAACCGGCGCCGTCGGCTCGGAACTGCGCCTGACGGCCCGGGACGACCGCGCCACGCCGCCGCCGAGGAGGCGGACGAGGGGGAGGCCCACGGCGCGCGGATGAGGCACGCCCGCAGCCCTCACACGCCGGCACCGTCGCTCGCGGCGAGCGGTGCGACCGGGCGTGAGACGGTCCGGGCCGCCGCTTCGAAGCGGCTCGGGAACGGGTACTTCCGCTCCAGGAAGGCGCGGATGGCGGCCTGCGCCGCCTCCCTGGCCTCCGGCGCCGTGTCCACGTCGTTGAGGCAGAAGAAGTCGACGTCCTCGCCGGCCGCGAGGCGGGCCAGGCGCCGCCGCATGTCCGGGGTGTCCAGCTGCACGTAGCGGAAGCGGTAGTCGGCCGGGACCGCCCGGCCGGACGCGATCGCCCAGTGGTGGTGGAGCGTGGACGCCGGAGCGACGTCGGCGGTGGAGCGGAAGCGCGAGTAGGAGGTCCGCTCCAGCTCCTCGATTTCGAGGCTCTCCATCTCCCGCATGACCGACAGCAGCTGGGGATGCGGGGTGTGCAGCGACTTGTTGGTGATCTGCCTCCCGTGCATGCGTCTGATCACCTCGCGGGCGTTCTTGCCGGCGGAGTTCGGGGCCGGCTCCAGCGGGTGCGGGGGGCCGACGCCGAGCTTCAGCGGGGACAGCGGGATCCGGGCGATGCCGTTGCCGTGGAAGAAGTGCTCGGCCTGTACCGGGCGGTTGATGAAGACGTCGTCGTTGAAGTAGAGGTAGCGCTCCGACAGGCCCGGTATGTGATGCAGCCGGCTCTCGATCGCGTGCGAGTTGAAGACGGGGAGCGCGTCGGCCGGGAGGATGTCGCGGTGGTCGACCACGGTCAGGCCCTCCGCTTCCGGGTCCAGCCAGGCGGGGATCTGGGAGTCGGTCACCAGGTAGACGTGCCGGACGAACCCGGCGTACATCTCCAGCGAGCGCAGTGCGTACTTCAGCTCGTCATGGCTGGTGTAGCGGGAGGCGCCGCTCTCGCGCGGAGCGATGGCGTTGTCGGAGAGCGCCTGATGGGCGCGGCGCTTGGCGGCCATCGCCGGATCGTCCCCGTCGACCCAGGTGTACACGGCGTCGACGGGGAAGCACACCTCGTCGATGCCCGGCTCGGCGAACGGCGCGAACGTCGGCACGCTGCGGCGCCGGGACGCCACCGCGGTCGGCTGCCGCGCCGCAACCGGAAGCACTTCGGACACGGGGTTGCGGCGCGGGGCGACGAGCGCCGGGGCGAAGACGTCCGGCAGCCTGCTGCCGGGCACGGTGAGCCAGGAGGGATCGGCGCCCGGTACGGTGCCGAGGTCCCGGCCGGGACGCCAGAACTCGATGTCGCACCCCGTCTCCAGGCCGGTGAGCACCTGCCCTCCCGGACCGAGGCGCACCTCGCCGGTGCGGAGCACCGCGGCCCGCCGCAGCGCCCGCGGCAGCTTCCCGTCGGCCCACAGCGCCGCTCTCGTCACGGCGCCGTCCGGTCCGACGGCGGCGACGTAGCCCGCGGTGCCGGCGAAGTGCTGAGCGGCCCGGGAGAGGACAGCGTCGCGGTACGTCTCCTCGACGCCGACGGCCTGCCGCGGCACACCGCGCCCGGCACTGTGACCGGGGCCGGGACCGGCGCCGTGGCCGGGGCCGTACCCGGAGTCGGCGGGCACCAGGAAGTACGGGACGCCGAGCCCGTCCAGCAGGGTGCAGACCTGCTCCAGATCGGCTTCGACGGCGTCCGCCGCGATGTAGCCGCCAGCGGTGCGGCCGTACAGCCGCACCGCTCCGAAGGCGACCCGGCGCAGTCCGGGGACGGCGGCCCGCAGGCGCCGTCGGGCGCGGGCCGCACGCAGCGCCCAGAGCCGGGCCGACAGCCACAGCGGCAGCCGCGCCAGAAGGTCCCGTGCGGCCCGCGCGCCCCCCAGCGCGCCGGAGCCATGACGATGGTTCATTCCCCCCGCCCCCGTCACTTCTGCTTCTCGAAGGGGCTCGCGAAGGGGAAGTAGTCCTCCAGAAACTCGTTCATTCGGACCCCGACCTCCTCCCGCTCCTCGGGCGGCACGTCGACGTCGTTGAGGCAGAAGAAGTCGAAGCGGCGGTTGCGGCGCAGATCGCTCAGCCGCTTCTCGGCGTCCGGGCGGCTGATGTTCACATAGCGGAAGCTGTACTTGCCCGGCACGCCGTGTCCGGTCATCAGCGCGTACTGGTAGAGCAGCGGGGCCGTCATGGCGATGTCCTGCGGCGAGCGGAAGCGGGACGCCGTGGTGCGGCGGACGTCCTCCGGGAAGAGCTCTTCGAGCGCCTGCAGGGTCTCCCGCTGCTGCGGCAGCGGGGTGTGCATGAAGTTGTTCGTCGTCATCCGCCCGAACATCTCGAACAGCAGCTGGCGGACGTTCTTGCTCGCGGAGTTGGTGGCCGTCTCCTCGGCGTGCGGCTTGCCGACACCCACCTTGAGCGGGGACACCGGGATCCTCATCAGACCGCTGCCGTGGAAGAAGTGCTCCGGTGTGACCCGGCGCCCGACGAACACGTCGTCGTTGAAGTACAGATAGTGATCCGACAGTCCCGGGATGTGGTGCAGCCGGGTCTCGATCGCGTGCGAGTTGAACACCGGCAGGACGCCCTGCGGGAAGATGTCGCGGTGGTCGACGACCGTGATCCCCGGAGCCTGGTCGTCGAGCCAGTGCGGCTTCTGTCCGTCGGTCACGATGTAGATGTGCCGGACGAAGTCGGCGTACATCGCGAGCGAGCGCAGCGAGTACTTCAGCTCGTCGTGGCTGGTGTAGCGGGAGTCGCTGATCTCCTTCTCCAGGATCTCGGCAACGCCGCGCTCCTGGTGCCGGGCCCGCTTGGCGCGCATCTGAGGGTCCTCGCCGTCCACCCAGGTGTAGACGACGTCGACGGGGAAGGTCACGTCGTTCACGGTGGGCAGGGTGAGCGGGGCGAAGCTCGGCAGCTCCCGCTCGCCGACCCGCACCGTGGCCGGCTCCTGCTCGGTCGCCGGCAGGACGTCCGTGATGCCGTTGTTCCGCGGTGCGACGAGGGACTCGGCGAAGACGTCCTCGGACGCCTGCGGCTGCACCTTGGCCAGCCGGCGCGGCCCGTCCTCGGAGGCGAGGAGCTGCCCTCCGTCCTCCCAGAACTCGACGTCGCAGGCGAGCTCCGGCCCGGCGAGCAGCTGGCCCGCGGGCCCGAGGTGGTTCTCCCCTATCCGCAGGATGGGGGCCGAACGCAGCGGGGTCGGCAGCGCACCGTCCATGAACAGCGCGGGGTTCTTGAGCTTCCCGCCGGACAGCGGCCTGCCGATGAACACCGCCTTCCCCGCGTTCTGCGCCTCCAGGGCGGTCAGGAAGCGCTCCCGGTCGACGGCGTTCACGCCGACCGCGTGGCGCGTACGGGAGGTCGGTACCAGGAAGTAAGGGATACCTTCCTGCTCCAGCGCGGCGACGACCAGCCCGAGGTTGGCCGCGGCCGCCTCGGCGGCGCTGAACCGGGTCACGACCCGCCCGTAGAGCTGCTGGCCGCGCACGGCCACCGGGCGGAGCACCGGGTCCGTGACCGCCGCCATGCGCCGGCGCCGCCTGGTACGCAGCCGCCACACGCGCTCGGCGGCCTTCTGCTCGACTCGCGGTCTCATCCGCCGGGCAAAGGAACGCACGGTCACGTTCTGAACTCCTCTCCATGATCCACTCGAATATCTCCGCGTTGGTCAGACGGACGCGTACGACAGATGGTTGTAGAAGAGTTCGCCCAGAGTTTGCGAACGAAGAACCGGCCGCTCAACCAGCCTATATATGTGCCCGTGGTAACGGACCGTGGACGTTCCGTACGCCCCGCCGGGCGCGCCAGGGCCACCGGGCACGCTGGTGTCGTCCCCGGGGTTCAGTTGAACGCACGTATCACCAGCCGCACCACTGACATGACTCCTCGGGTGATCCACCCGAGCACCCCCACCGACACGGCCAAGTCGGCGGCTTCCCCGGCCACTTCAGCGCCGCCCGACTCGGAACGGCACCGGGAGCAGGAACGGGGCCAACGGCGCTTTCGCGCACCGCACTCCTTGCACGTCGCCATGGCCTCATTCTGCACGGACCGCCCCAGCCGGCCGCCGCGCGCTCTCGGCCGGCTGGGGCGGTCCGTGCCCGGTGCGTGCGGCTCCCCCGGTGGCGCTACAGGCCGAACAGCTCCGCCGCGTTGTCGTGGCACACCGCCCGCAGCCAGTCCGGGCCGAGCCCCAGGCGCTCCAGGGCCCGGAGCTGGTGCAGATAGGGGTAGGGGATGTTGGGGAAGTCGGTTCCGAGCAGGACGCGGTCGCCGAGCGCCGCCAGCCGGGGCAGGGCCCGGCGGGGGAACGGCGCGAGGTCCTCGACGAAGTCGGTGAACGCCATCGTCGTGTCCAGCCGTACCTGGTCGTACCGTTCGGCGAGGCCGAGGAAGTCCTCGTACTCGTGCATGCCCATGTGCGCGACGATCAGCCGCAGCCGCGGGTGACGCGCGAGGACGCGGGCGATGGGCCCGGGGCCGGTGTGCTTGCCGGGCGCGGGCCCGGAACCGCAGTGGATCACCACGGGGATCCCCGCCTCGGCCAGCGCGCCCCACGCCCGCCGGAGCCGCTCGTCGGCCGGATCGTACGCTCCGACCTGCACATGGGCCTTGAACACCCGTGCGCCCGCCGCGACGGCCTCGCGGACGTACGTCTCGACGTCCGGTTCGGGGTAGAGGGTGGCGGTGTGCAGGCAGTCGGGGGTACGGCGGGCGAAGTCGGCCGCCCAGCCGTTCAGCCAGCGCGCCATGCCGGGCTTGTGCGGGTAGAGCATCGCGGTGAAGGCCCGTACGCCGAACGCCCGCAGCAGGGCCGTTCGCTCCGCCTCCGCCGTCCGGTACGTGATCGGCCACTCCAGGCCGCCGATCAGCGAGCCGTTGGTGTCGAAGTAGTCCCAGACCTTGTGCAGGACCCGCTCGGGCATGAAGTGGGTGTGGACGTCGATCAGCCCGGGGAGCCCGAGCCCGGTCCAGAAGCGGCGGATCTCACCGGCCTCCTCGCTCACACCCGTACCGGGAGGACTCATCTGCTACCGCCTCTCCTCCGGCCCCGTGGCCGCCCTCGGACCAGCAGTGTCGCAAGGGCGTACGCGCGGTCAGGCGGCGAGTCCCTCAGCGAGCAGGAACGCGCCGATGACGATCATCAGCACGCCGGATGCCCGGGTGACCGCGCGGGCCGCCGAGGGCCGGGCCCTCAGGACGGTGCGGGCGAGGACGCCGATGGCGAGGTAGACCAGCGCGCAGGCCGTCATGTGCAGCGTTCCGAACACTCCCGTCTGCGCGGCGACGGGCCAGCCGCCGGTGGTGTCGATGAACTGCGGGAACAGCGAGAAGTACAGCAGCAGCGCCTTGGGGTTCAGGCCGCTGGTCCCGACCCCCTTCAGCATGACCTGCGTACGCGAGGAGCCGGCCGCCCCCTCGGCGCCCGCCAGGGCCGCCGGCTTCCGCAGCACGCCCCACCCGAGCCACACCAGGTAGCCGGCCCCGGCGACCGTCAGTGCGGTAAGCGCGGTGGGCGAGCTCGCCACGATCACCACCAGGCCCGCGACGGCGAGCAGCGTGTACCCCGCGTATCCGGCCACCAGTCCGGCGACCGCCGGGAGGACCGAGCGCTCCCGCAGGCCCGCCGAGATCGCGAAGGCCCAGTCCGCGCCCGGGGTGAACACCAGCAGCAGATCCACCGCCAGGAAGGCCGCCAGCGTGGTCGCGTCCATGAACCGGTCCCTCCCGTGTCCGTCCCGTGCTTCGTCACGGAGGGAAGGCTAGGTCGGATCCGCGCGGAAATGTTCCCGCATTTACCCCGCACTCGGGAGTTATGAGGGAGAATCTTCCCCATGGATGGACTGGACCGGAAAATTCTTACCGAGCTACAGCAGGACGGCCGTCTCACGGTCACCGAACTCGCGGCCCGCGTGCAGCTGAGCGTCTCGCCCTGCCACCGCCGGCTGCGCGACCTCGAACGGGCGGGCGCGATCCGCGGCTACCGCGCGGTCGTCGACCGGGCCGCCGTCGGCCTCGACTTCGAGGCGCTCGTCTTCGCCACGCTGCGCTGGGAGGACTCCGGCACCGTCACCGCCTTCGAGGAGGCCGTCGCCGCCCTCCCGCACGTACTCCAGGCCCAGCGGCTGTTCGGCGAGCCCGACTATCTGCTGCGCATCGCCACCACCGACCTCGCCGCCTACCAGCAGCTCTACGACCGGCAGCTCGCCCGCCTGCCCGGAGTCCAGCGCCTGACCTCCACGCTCGTCATGAAGCACGTCG
>NZ_JAAKZZ010000156.1 GCF_011045075.1 Streptomyces boncukensis | reverse complement strand
TGTGTATAAGAGACAGCCCCCCTCCCCGACCGGACCGCCCCGCGTTGTCGGGGCCCGCGGACGGAGGGCAGGATGAGTCCATGACCCACGCGATGACGAAGGGATCGAACATCCAGCTGGAGGTCCCGGCAGTGCGCGCCGTGCTCTGCTGGACGCCGGGCACCCAGGTGCCGGACGTCGATGCCTCGGCTCTGCTGCTCGGCGCGGACGGGCAGGTGCGGTCGGACGACGACTTCGTCTTCTACAACCAGCCCCGGCACCCCTCGGGCCTGGTCCGGCACCTCGCCAAGCGCCGGGAGGCCGAGGGCCTGCGGGACACCGTCGAGGCGGATCTGACCGCGCTCGACGCCTCGGTCGACCGCGTGCTGCTGGCGGCCTCGGCGGACGGCGGGACCTTCGCCGGCGTCCCCGGGCTGCGGCTGCTGCTGCACGACGGCACGAGCGGCGCAGGCGGCACGGGCGGCGCGGGCGGCGAGCAGGCCGGGGCGCCGCTGGCCCGGTTCGACATCGAGCCGGAGACCGGCTCCGAGACGGCGATGGTCTGCGGCGAGCTGTACCGCCGCGGGGACGGCTGGAAGTTCCGCGCACTGGGGCAGGGGTACGACACGGGGCTGGTCGGCCTCGCCACGGAGTTCGGCATCACGGTCGACGAGAGCGAGCCCGGCCGGCAGCCCCAGCCCGGCGGCGCCCCCGCCGGTGCCGACCCGGACGCGACGGTCGTCCATGTGCCGGGCCCGGACACCGCCGGCGGCGACGACTTCGACTACCCGCTGAGCGGGCCCGCCGGCACGGTGCCCCGGCCGCCCTCCGAGCCCGACTTCCCCGAGCCGGAGCCGGTGCCCGAGCCGCACCCGCAGCCCGGTCCGGGGCCCGGCCCCGGACCGGGGCCCGAGCCGATGCCCGACCCCGGTCCCGTACCACCGCCGCCGCCCACGCCCGAACCGCCCGCGCCGCCGCAGCCGCAGCCCGACCCGGCGGGCACGGCGGTCCCGGCCGCAGCGGCACCGCCGTTCGCCCCGCCGGACCAGTACGCCACCCATCCGCAGGGGCCGGCGCCGATGGCGCCGCCGGGGTACGGCTATCCGCAGGCGCCGCCACCGCACCAGCCGCCTCCGGTCCAGCAGGTCCAGCAGGCCCAGCAGCTCGGGTACGGCTATCCGCAGGCCGGCTACGGCTATCCGCAGCGGCCGGACCCGTCATTCACCCTGCCGCCGCAGGGCCCGCAGTTCCAGAGCCAGTTCCAGAGCCAGTTCCAGGGCCGCTGATCAGACCCGGGTCTCCTTGTAGCCCCGGCCCCACTGCAGGCCCCAGCCGTAGAGCCGGTCCAGCTCGGCCTGGAAGCCGTAGACGTACCGCGCCTCGCGGCGCACGATCAGCTCGCCCTTGACGTTCTCCAGCAGCATCACCGCGCAGGACCGCGCCTGCGGCGCCCGCTCGTCCAGGCCCACCTCGACGCGCGGGCCGTTGCTGGGGACCAGGGACACCAGGGCGTGCGTACGGTCGAAGGCCGGGGTGCCGTCGTAGATGTAGACGAAGAACAGCAGACGCTTGATCTCGCTTCTGTGGTCCAGGTTCACATAGATGGTCTCGCCGGAGCCCGAGCCGAACCGGTCGTCCCCGGTGAGCTTGACGTACGGCGGCCCGTTCATGTCGCCGTAGAAGCCGCCGAGCGGCTGTACGACGCCCTTGCTGCCGTCCGCCAGCTCATACAGGCAGGCGAGGTCGAGGTCGACGTTCACCACGCCCTTGGTATGCGCCTGCACCACCTCCGGCTTGAACATCCGCAGCGGGTGCCGCAGCGACCCGCTGCGGCGGGGCCTGCCGTCCAGGTCGGAACTCCGCATCCGCCAGGAGAGGTTGACCCGCATACTGCCGGTGTCGGCGTCCTGCTTGGTCAAGGACAGCTCCGGGTGGCGCTTGGTCAGCTCCACCGCATATGTCGAGGCTCCGCCGACGGTGTCGAACTTGGGCCCGCGCCGCCCCATGCCCGCGCTGTTTCGCCAGTTCTCCCACAGGGAGACCATCACGCACCCCCACTCTCGCGCTCAGTCAGTGCCGCTCGTCAACAGCCTGCGGGGCGGCTCCGGCCGGGGCGCGGGCCCAGGCCCGCGCCGGGTGCGGAAGCCGCCCCGCTGGGAGCATCCCTCGCCGGGCAGAGGGTCACACTCCGGACGTCACCTCGCGTTCCTTCGCCTGGCCTCCCCCGTCCCCCGTATCGTCCCCGCCGCCGTCGGGCCCGATGGTGCGGTTGCGGCGCACCGACGACCAGAAGGAGGCGGCGATCAGGCAGACCCCGACCAGGCCGGTGACCACCTCGTTGATCTCGTAGCGCACCGTGACGAGCAGGATGACGGCGAGCGCGCCGATGGCGTAGTGCGCGCCGTGCTCCAGATAGACGTAGTCGTCCAGGGTGCCCTGGCGGACCAGATAGACGGTGAGCGAGCGGACGTACATCGCGCCGATGCCGAGGCCGAGCGCCATCCAGAAGATGTGGTTGGTGACGGCGAACGCGCCGATGACACCGTCGAACGAGAAGGACGCGTCCAGCACCTCCAGATAGAGGAACATGAAGAACGCGGCCTTGCCCGCGAGCCCCACAGCGGTCGGCTGCTTGCCCGCGCGCTTGGCGGCCTCCTCCGCCTCGTGCTCGCGTTCCTCGTCCTCCTCCAGCTTCTCCTCGAAGTGGCCCGACAGGCCGGCGACGAAGAGATAGGTGATCAGTCCCGCGACACCGGAGAGCAGCACCGTGGACGTCTTGTCGGCATGGTGCCCGCCGTACTGGTGCGCCGAGCCGGCCAGCGTCATCGCCGTCACCAGCAGGACGACCAGCGCGGTGCCGATCGAGAGGCCGTCCACCTTCAGCCGCGAGAGCGGGCGCTCCAGCCAGCCGATCCACCGGTGCTCGCGCTCGTCGAACAGAAAGTCCAGGAAGATCATCAGCAGGAACATCCCGCCGAAGGCGGCGATGGCCGGGTGGGCATCGGTGACGAGCTTCTCATATCGGTCAGGGTCGTCCACCGCGACATCGATCGCCTCGATGGGACCCACACCGGCACTGATGGCGACAATGACGACCGGGAAGATCAGTCGCATGCCGAATACCGCGATCAGAATGCCGATGGTGAGGAAGATCTTCTGCCAGAAGGCATTCATCTTCTTCAGCACGCCGGCGTTGACAACCGCGTTGTCAAAGGACAGCGAGATCTCCAGGACCGAGAGGATCGCGACAAGCGCGAATGCCTCCCACCCCCAGAAGAACGCGGCGCAGGCGAGTCCCAGGGCGGTGACGCCGAAGGACCAGCCGAAGGTTTTCAGAACCACTGGCTTCCCAATCCGGTTTCCGGTCTACGCAGGACGGTGAGGTCCGTGCCGAGACGCTGGCTTATGCGACATTGACGCCGAAGTCTAGGGCGATCCCTCGCAGCCCCGACGCGTACCCCTGACCGACGGCGCGGAACTTCCACTCGCCGCCATAGCGGTACAGCTCGCCGAAGATCATCGCGGTTTCGGACGAGGCGTCCTCGGTCAGGTCGTAGCGGGCGAGCTCCACGCCGTCCGACTGGTTGATCACCCGGATATAGGCGTCGGTGACCTGCCCGAACGTCTGGTGACGGGTGTCGGCGTCATAGATGGAGACCGGGAAGACGACCTTCTCGACCTGCGTGGGCACGAGCGTGAGATCCACCAGAACCGTCTCGTCGTCCCCGCCGCTGCCGCCGACCAGCTCATCGCCGGTGTGCTCCACAGAGCCCTCGGGGCTCTTGAGGTTGTTGTAGAAGACGAAGTACTCGTCTCCGAGGACCCGGCCGTCCGAGCCGCACAGCAGCACGCTCGCGTCCAGGTCGAAGTCGGCGCCTGTGGTGGAGCGGGCCTTCCAGCCCAGGCCGACCTGGACCTGCGTCAGATTCGGCGCGGCCTTCGAGAGGGAGACATTGCCCCCCTTGGCGAGCGTCACACTCATTCTTCTCGTTCCTCTCCCCGGTATTCCGGCGTCGGAGGTGCACCCCCGGCGCGCCCCCAGTGTCCTCACACCACCAGGCGCCGCACACCTCCAGGGAACGGAAGTCTGCGGCGCCCGTGATTGCCGGTCTATGACATCTGCTGTGCCGGCGGGCCCGTATACCGCGGGCCCTGACGTCGGACGGTGTCGTCAGACGTTCACGCCGAAGTCCTGCGCGATGCCGCGCAGGCCCGAGGCGTAGCCCTGGCCGATGGCACGGAACTTCCACTCGGCGCCGTTCCGGTACAGCTCGCCGAAGACCATGGCCGTCTCGGTCGAGGCGTCCTCGCTGAGGTCGTAGCGCGCGAGCTCGTTGCCGTCGGCCTGGTTCACCACGCGGATGTACGCGTTGCGGACCTGGCCGAAGCTCTGCTGGCGGCTCTCCGCCTCGTAGATGGAGACGGGGAAGACGACCTTCTCGACTTCGGCCGGCACGCCGGCGAGGTTCACCTTGATGACCTCGTCGTCGCCCTCGCCCTCACCGGTGAGGTTGTCACCGGTGTGCTCGACGGAGCCGTCGGGGCTCTTGAGGTTGTTGAAGAACACGAAGTTCTGGTCGCTGCCGACCTTGCCCTCCGCGTTCGTCAGCAGGGCGCTCGCGTCGAGGTCGAAGTCGCTCCCTGTGGTGGTACGGGCGTCCCAGCCCAGACCGACGATCACGGCGGTCAGGTTCGGGGCCTCCTTGGTGAGCGAGACATTGCCGCCCTTGCTGAGGCTGACTCCCACGAGTCCTCCTGAATAATTGTTCGTATGGAGCACCAGGTGCCCCCGTATTACGGATGCCTTCGGATCAACGACTCGATCCTAGTGAGGGGTTCCCCCCGCCACATCCTTCTGGCAGTACCGCACGTGAATTTCTGGCGCACGCCCTGCCCCCGGAGGGGTCACAGCGCGTCGAGCGCCTTCACGTACTCGTTGAGGTCACGGGCGTCCGGCAGGCCGTTGACGACCGTCCACCGCACCGTGCCCTGCTTGTCGATGACGAAGGTGCCGCGCAGCGCGCAGCCCTTCTCCTCGTCGAAGACCCCGTAGGCCCGGGACGCCTCGCCGTGCGGCCAGAAGTCCGAGAGCAGCGGGTACTCCAGCCCCTCCTGCTCCGCGAATACCCGCAGCGAGAAGGGCGAGTCGTTGGATACGGCGAGCAGCTGCACCTCGTCGTTGACGAACTTCGGCAGCTCGTCCCGCAGCGCGCACAGCTCACCGGTGCACACGCCGGTGAACGCGAAGGGGTAGAAGAGCAGCACGACGTTCTTGTCGCCCTTGAAGTCCGAGAGGCTGACGGCCTGCCCGTGCTGGTCCTTGAGCGTGAACTCCGGAGCCTGGGTGCCGACCTCGATCGCCATGGATGTTCCCTTCGGTGAACGGGACAGAGTCGGTCCCACCCTATGCGCGCGGCCCCCGCCGGTCAGGGCCGGGCGGGGGCCGCGGGGAAATCCCGGGTCCACCGGAGGCGGCGGCGCGGTCGGCTCAGCGCTTGCCCGAGCGAGCCGCCTTCGGGGTGACCAGCCGGTTGCCGGTCCAGTCCTTGGCCGCGTTCATGGTCCTGGTCTGCGACAGACCCGCCGTCTGCGCCGCCTCACCGATCTCGCTGGGCTCGACATAGCCGTCCCGGCCGGTCTTCGGGGTCAGCAGCCAGACCGGGGCGCCGTCGTCGATCATCGTGATGGCGTCCACCAGCGCGTCCGTCAGATCGCCGTCATCCTCGCGGAACCACAGCACCACGGCATCGGCCACATCGCCGTAGTCCTCGTCGACGAGCTCCTGACCGGTGATTGCCTCAATGGACTCGCGGAGCTCCTGATCGACATCGTCGTCGTAGCCGATCTCCTGGACCACCTGACCGTGCTGGAAACCCAGCCTCTCGGCGGGGTTGGTCCGCTCCTCCGCGTGGTCCGCGGTCGCGCTCACGGATTGCCTCCTGTCATGTTTCTTCAATATGGCTTGCGCCCCGCGCGCACGTGGGGCATTGGGCGTAGTCCACACGGGCGGGGCGGATCACGCAAGTACCCCGCCGCCGATCCCGCACAAACGTTGACGTGTCACCCCACAATGCCTGATGGAGAGTGATTCGCACCACATTGAGTCCGCTGTAATCTGCCGGGTTTGCCCCGAGTGCACGGGGGGAGCCATACAGGTGGACCATGGATCCGAACGTGCGTTTGCCCATGGCCGCCCCTCGGCGGAGCACTTCCGGCCCCGCCGCCGTCCCGGCGGGGGCACCCCGCCAGCGTAGGGTTGGCCCTCCGGCCGCGGTGCCGCCCAGGCCCCGGCCCGCCCGGCGGAGGGCTCGGTTACCTCTCGGTAGAGATGACGTAATCGCGGCAGCGGTACACGATGGAGGCGGCGCGGGACCCAGTCCACGCCCGCGCCGGCCGAGACCGGCACAGCACCGAATCCACCGGCGTGCGCTGCCGCCCCGACACGCAGAGCACGACACGACCGAAACAGCGAAGGAACAGCGTGGCTCCCGGATCCGATCGCAACCCGATCATCATTGGCGGCCTTCCCAGCCAGGTCCCGGACTTCGATCCTGAAGAGACCCAGGAATGGCTCGACTCGCTCGACGCGGCAGTCGACGAGCGCGGACGGGAACGGGCGCGTTACCTCATGCTCCGGCTGATAGAGCGCGCCCGCGAGAAGCGCGTCGCCGTGCCGGAGATGCGCAGCACGGACTATGTGAACACCATCGCGACCAAGGACGAGCCGTTCTTCCCCGGCAACGAGGAGATCGAGCGCAAGATCCTCAACGCGACCCGCTGGAACGCGGCCGTCATGGTCTCCCGCGCACAGCGCCCCGGGATCGGGGTCGGCGGGCATATCGCCACCTTCGCCTCCTCCGCCTCGCTCTACGACGTCGGCTTCAACCACTTCTTCCGCGGCAAGGACCAGGGCGACGGCGGTGACCAGGTCTTCTTCCAGGGGCACGCCTCCCCCGGCATCTACGCGCGGGCCTATCTGCTGGACCGGCTGAGCCAGGACCAGCTCGACGGCTTCCGCCAGGAGAAGAGCAAGGCGCCGCACGGCCTCTCCTCCTATCCGCACCCGCGGTCGATGCCGGACTTCTGGGAGTTCCCCACCGTGTCGATGGGGCTCGGCCCGATCGGCGCCATCCACCAGGCGCGGATGAACCGCTATATGGAGGCCCGCGGCATCGCCGACACCTCCAAGTCCCGGGTATGGGCGTTCCTCGGGGACGGGGAGATGGACGAGCCGGAGTCGCTGGGCCAGCTGTCGCTGGCGGCCCGGGAGGGGCTGGACAACCTCACCTTCGTCATCAACTGCAACCTCCAGCGGCTCGACGGCCCGGTGCGCGGCAACGGAAAGGTCATCCAGGAGCTGGAGTCCTACTTCCGCGGCGCGGGCTGGAATGTGATCAAACTGGTCTGGGACCGCTCCTGGGACCCGCTGCTGGCCCAGGACCGGGACGGCGTGCTGGTCAACAAGCTCAACACGACGCCCGACGGGCAGTTCCAGACCTACGCGACCGAGAGCGGCGGCTATATCCGCGACCACTTCTTCGGCGGCGACCAGCGGCTGCGGACGATGATCGAGGGCATGACCGACGACCAGCTGCTCCACCTCGGGCGCGGCGGCCACGACCACCGCAAGATCTACGCGGCGTACAAGGCGGCGGCCGAGCACAAGGGGCAGCCGACGGTCATCCTGGCGCAGACCATCAAGGGGTGGACGCTGGGGCCCAACTTCGAGGGCCGGAACGCCACCCACCAGATGAAGAAGCTGACGGTCGACGATCTGAAGGGCTTCCGCGACCGGCTGCACCTGCCGATCCCCGACCAGGAGCTGGAGTCCGGCCTCCCGCCGTACTACCACCCGGGCCGGGACTCGGAGGAGATCCAGTACATGCACGACCGGCGCAGCGAGTGCGGCGGCTATGTGCCCACCCGCGTCAACCGGTCGAAGCCGCTGCCCCTCCCCGAGGACCGCGCCTTCGCCGCGGTGAAGAAGGGCTCCGGCCAGCAGCAGATCGCCACCACCATGGCGTTCGTCCGGCTGCTGAAGGACCTGATGCGGGACAAGGAGATCGGCAAGCGCTTCGTGCCGATCGCGCCCGACGAGTACCGCACCTTCGGGATGGACTCCTTCTTCCCCTCGGCGAAGATCTACAACCCGCTGGGCCAGGTCTACGAGTCCGTGGACCGGGAGCTGCTGCTGGCGTACAAGGAGTCGCCCACCGGGCAGATGCTGCACGACGGCATCACCGAGGCGGGCTGCACCGCCGCGGCCATCGCCGCCGGATCCGCCTACGCCACGCACGGCGAGCCGCTGATCCCGATCTACGTCTTCTACTCGATGTTCGGCTTCCAGCGGACCGGTGACCAGTTCTGGCAGATGGCCGACCAGCTGTCGCGGGGCTTCGTGCTCGGCGCGACGGCGGGCCGCACCACGCTGACCGGCGAGGGCCTCCAGCACGCCGACGGCCACTCGCAGCTGCTCGCCTCGACGAACCCGGCCGCCGTGGCCTACGACCCGGCCTTCGGCTTCGAGATCGCGCACATCGTGCGGGACGGCCTGCGCCGGATGTACGGCTCCAGCCCGGAGCACCCGCAGGGCGAGGACATCTTCTACTACCTCACCGTCTACAACGAGCCGATCCACCAGCCGGCGGAGCCGGAGGACGTCGACGTCGACGGCATCCTCCAGGGGCTCTACCGCTACCAGCCGGGCGAGCAGGGCACCCACCGGGCACAGATCCTCGCCTCCGGCGTCGCGCTGCCCTGGGCGCTGGAAGCCCAGCGGATCCTGGCTCAGGAGTGGGACGTGCGGGCCGATGTCTGGTCCGCGACCTCCTGGAACGAGCTGCGCCGGGAGGCCGTCGCGGTGGAGCAGCACAACCTGCTGCACCCGGAGGAGGAGCAGCGCGTCCCCTACGTCACCCGCAAGCTCCAGGACGCCGAGGGACCGAAGGTGGCCGTCTCCGACTGGATGCGGTCCGTGCCCGACCAGATCGCCCGCTGGGTGCCGGGCGGCTACGCCTCGCTGGGCGCGGACGGCTTCGGCTTCGCGGACACCCGGGGTGCGGCGCGCCGCTTCTTCCACATCGACGCGCAGTCGATCGTGCTGGGTGTGCTGACCGAGCTGGCCAGGGAGGGCAGGGTGGACAGGTCGGCGCTGAAGCAGGCCCTCGACCGCTACCAGCTGCTGGACGTCGCGGCAGCGGATCCGGGAGCGGCGGGCGGCGACGCCTGACGCCCGACGCGGGGCGGCCGGACGCCAGGGGCGCCGGCCGCCGGTGCGGTGGAGCAGCCCTCCGGCCCACCGGCGGGCGCGCACGGCGCACCGGCGGACGCTCAGTTTTCCCATACCTTGAACGCCCGTCCGTGGTAGGCCGTCTCCGGGGTCCAGGAGCCGGTGGGGTGGGTGCGGAACTCGGCGGTCTCCGCGCACTCCCGGCTCTGGTAGACCGTGACCGGGCGCCCGGTCCTGTTGGCCAGCGAGGCCGCAGTGACTCCCGCCGGGAGGGGCTCGCAGCTCTCGATGTCGATCCGGCTCAGCTCATAGACATGGCGCGCGCCGCGGAAGCCTCCGCGCTCCCACAGGCACAGCTCTCCGGCCCCGCACTCCCCCAGTCTCGGCGCCGCGCCGGCGCCGCCGGCTGCCGCCCGGTCGGGCCGGGCCTGGGCCGGCTCGGCCGTGACCCCCAGCACCGTGGCGGCCAGGGCCGCCGCCGCCAGCGGCGCCAGCGCGGCGGACACCCGAGAGGACAAGCGGGTGGACAAGCGCCTGGACATGCGGGTGGACATGCGGGTGGACATGCTGCTCACAGTGGATCACTCCCCCGTTCCGCGCCGGGCGCCTGCCGCCCGGCGTGAAATCAGCATGTCCAGCCGCCTCGGCGCCTGTACAGGGAAGTCGGCCCGGTTCACCGGGACAGGTGGCGGCGTTGTCCACAACCGCCAAGCTGTGTACCGCGGTTGACCCGTCCTACACGTGGACCGAGGGGCCCGCGTCGTTGGCGCCTCTGCTGGTGAAGAACGCCACGCCGGCGGCGAGGGCGGCGACGATGCCCGCGCAGGTGAAGGCCAGGGTCATGCCCGACATGAAGGAGTCGTGCACCACATGCTTCATCGCCTCGGCCGCCTGCTCGGGGGTGCCCTTGGGCGGCGGCGGCGCGAGGCCGACCTCGGCGGACGCCTTGAGACCCGCCTCCTGCCCCGGGCTCAGCGGCGGAAGCTGCGCGTCCCGCCAGTTGCCGGCGAAGACGCTGCCGACCCGGGAGGCCATGACCGCGCCCAGCACGGCCGTACCGAGGCTGCCGCCGACCTGCATGGCGGACTGCTGCAGACCGCCCGCGACTCCCGCGTGCTGCGGCGGGGCGTTGCCGACGATGACCTCCGTGGCGCCGACCATCACCGGGGCGAGGCCGAGGCCCAGCAGCGCGAACCACAGCGAGGTGACGGCCACGCCGCTGTCCGCGTCCAGCGTGGACATCCCGAACATCGCGACGGCGGCCAGCACCATGGCGCTCACCAGGGGGACGCGCGGCCCGACCCTGGTGATCACGGCACCCGCGAGCGGTGAGGCGACGATCATCATGGCGGTGAGCGGCAGCAGCCGCAGCCCGCTGTCGACAGGGCTGAGCTCGCCCACGTTCTGCAGGTAGAACGTCACGAAGAAGATGCCGCCCATGAAGCCGAAGGCCATCAGCACCATCAGCACGGTGCCCGCGGTCAGCGGCACGGAGCGGAACAGGCTCAGCGGCAGCAGCGGCTCCTTGGCCCTGGTCTGCCAGAAGCCGAAGCCGAGGAAGGCGATCAGCGCGCCGCCGAGAAAGGTCAGTGTCTTCGCGTCGCCCCACTGCCAGTCGGGCGCCTTGATGATGGCCCACACGAGGCAGAACATCGCGCCGGAGAGCAGCAGGATGCCCAGGAAGTCGAACGAGCGCGGTCTGTCCGCGACCCGGCCGGGGAGCAGGATCAGCAGCCCCATCGCCAGCGAGAGCAGGCCGACCGGGACGTTGATGAAGAACACCGACTCCCAGTTGACGTGCTCGACCAGCAGGCCGCCGACGATCGGCCCCGCGGCCGTGGAGGCGCCGATGACCGCGCCCCAGATGCCGATGGCGGCGTTCAGCCGCTCCGCCGGGAAGGACGCTCTCAGCAGGCCGAGGGCCGCGGGCATCAGCAGGGCGCCGCATATGCCCTGCAGCACGCGGAAGGTGATGATGAGCGGGACGCTCCCCGCGAAGCCGATCGCGGCGGACGCCGCCGCGAAGCCGACGACCCCCGCGAGGAAGGTCTGCCGGTGGCCGAAGCGGTCACCCAGCTTGCCCGCCGTGATCAGGGAGACCGCGAGCGCGAGCAGATAGCCGTTGGTGATCCACTGGACGTCGGCGAGCGAGGCGCCGAGGTCCTTCTGGATGGCGGGGTTGGCGATGGCGACGATGGTGCCGTCGAGGGCCACCATCGCGACCCCGAAGGCGACGGTGACGAGCGTCAGCCACGGGCGTCCGCGGATCCCTCCGGAGGGGGCCTGCCCGCCGTTCCGCGGAGCTGACGGGTCCGGCGTGCCGGACGCGACGGTGCCGGTCTGGGAACTCATACGGGTGACAATAATGTCAGTGTCTGCCAATTGACAAACGTCATCCCCCGTCGGTAAATGTCCCCGAACACCCCAGCTGACCAGCGCGATCATTGCGAGGTATCGGAGTTGACCGGTCTGCGCGAAATGAAGAAGCAGCGCACGAGGGACGCGCTCATCCGGGCGGCGCACGAGCTCTTCGTCTCGCAGGGCTACGACGCCACGACGGTCGACCAGATCGCAGCGGCGGTCCAGGTGTCCCAGCGCACGTTCTTCCGCTACTTCTCCAACAAGGAGGAAGTGGCCCTCGCACCGCAGCAGCTGATGCTGGCGCACTTCCTCGACGTCTTCCGCGGGCGCCCGTCCGACGAGGCGCCGCTGGAGTCCCTGCGCGGCGCCCTCGACGAGGCATGGGCCGACCTGGAGAGCACGATCGAGGCCATCCTCCCGATCGAGCTCCATATGCGGATGTGGGAGCTCACCCAGAACACCCCGGCCCTGCTCGGCGCCGCCCTCCTGCAGTCGCAGGCCAACCAGGACCTGCTCACCGAGGAGCTGGCCCGGCGCTGCGGGCTGGACCCCGAGGGCGACCCGCGGCCCCGGGTGCTGGTCGCCGCCTTCGTCGGCGTCACGGACGCCGCGGTGCGCGCCTGGGCGCACCTGGGCCACGAGTCCTCCGCCGCGGCCCGCCGCATCACCATGTCCCACCTGGACCAGCTGCAGCCCGCGCTCTGTGGGAGCTGGGACTGCCAGGACGGGCGGCCGGAGGACGTCAGCACACGTTCCCCGTGCTGAACCGTGAGATGCCTCACGGGGTGCACGCTGATTCCCGGAGGCTCACGGCCATCTCCTAGGCTGGACTCCCAGTGACGTACTTTTCCGCCTTCGGCGATCCGCTGTCCGATCCCGGCCTCTCCTCCTCGGGAGCGCCGGGCACCACTGTCTGGCGCGCGCTGCTCGCGCTGACGGTGGTCTTCGTCCTGCTGGCGACCACCGGCTGGACCGCCATGCGCAAGCACGCGCCGGCGGAAGGCCCGCGCGCCGCCGCGCTGCACGCCTGGCAGACGGACACCTTCGCCGGCCGCCGGCTTCCCGACCCCGAAGCCCGGCCCTCGCTGATCGCCCGCTACTTCCACTCCCTGAGCGCCGCGCAGCGGCACCGTCTGGCCGCCCGCTATCCGCTGGTCGTGGGCAACCTGGGCGGCGCTCCGCTGGCGCTGCGCTACGAGGCCAACCGCGCGGCCCTGCGGGACGCGCGCGCCGTCGAGCGCAAGCGGACGGTGGACGACCGCCTCACCGACGACGGCCGCCGGCAGGCCGCCCGCCGGATGCAGCGCTTCACGGCGATGCTCCAGCCCGGCCGCCAGATCCTCGCGTTCGACCCCACCGGCCGCGGCCGGGCCGCTGAGGTGTTCGGCGACCTCGGCAGCGCGCGGCGGGTGTCCGTCGTCGTCCCCGGCGTCGACACCGAACTGCTGACCTTCCAGCGGTCCTGGCGGCCGTACTCGGCGCCGGTCGGCATGGCCTCGGCCCTGCTGCGGCAGCAGCGCGCCACCGCGCCGCAGGTGCCGACGGCCACCATCGCCTGGGCCGACTACACCGCTCCCGCGGGGCTGGGCGTGGAGGCGGCCTCCGGTGGCCCGGCCGAGGCGGGCGCCGCCCGGCTCGAAGCCCTCGTCCGCAGCCTGCCCACCACCGCGCACGACCCGGGGATGCGCTTCGCGCTCATCTGCCACAGCTACGGCTCGGTGGTCTGCGGCGTGGCCGCAGACAGCCTGCCGCGCCGGGTCACGGACATCGCCGTCGCGGGCAGCCCCGGCATGCGCGCCGACAGCGTCGGGGACCTCGGCACCCGCGCGCGCGTGTGGGCGATGCGGGACGCCGACGACTGGATCGCGGACGTGCCGCACATGAACATCGCCGGGCTCGGCCACGGGGCCGACCCGGTCTCCGACGGCTTCGGCGCCCGCCGGCTGTCGGCTGCGGGCGCCGAGGGGCACCCCGGCTACTTTGTGCCACGTACCCGCAGCCTCGCGAACTTCGCGGCCGTTGGTACCGGCTCGTACGGAATCGTCGACTGCGCCTCGTCCGACCCCGGCTGCGCGCGCGCCACGGAATAACGCGCGTAGCGCAGGAGAGGGGGACGGACGGGCGACCGCCGCATACGATGGCCCACATGGGTGACGTACTGGCTGGAATTCACTCCACCTGGGAGTTCGACTCGGACTCCGTGCTCATCCGCTTCGAACGGGGGATCCGTACGCCCAAGCTCTTCCATGTGCTCGGAGAGCGGCGCGTTCCGTACGAGGCGCTGAGCGGTGTCGAGCTGACACCGGGTGGGAAGCGGGGCGCCGTGGCCCTGCGCGCGACCCCGCGCCCGGGCGCCGACCCGCTGGTGGAGGCCGCCGCCGGCCAGCTGAAGGAGGGCAACGACCCCTACCGCCTGGTGATTCCGGCGGAGCGCGAGGCCCTCGCCGACTACTACGCCACGGAGTTGCGTTCGGTGCTCTGCGCGGACGCGGACAAGCCCGCCGAGCGCTATATGGTCTCCGCTCCGTCGGCCCCGCAGAGTTTCAAGGCGTATGACGGCAAAGCGTCCTTCGACGGAAGTGTCGTCACATTCCGCTGGTTCTGGACGGGTGCCTCCTCGGCGAAGTGGAAGGCCGGGGACCAGTTCTTCCCCGTCGGGGAGCTGGAGGAGGTCGAATGGCGCTCGCCCGAGGTGTTCAACGGCCATCTCCGGCTGCGCCCGCGCGGCGTCGAGCCCCCGGGCGAGGCCGACCAGGACCCCGCCTCCGTGGTGTTCGGCCTCGGCTACGGGCCGGTGTACGAGTCGCTCCCGTTCGCCGCGTCCGTCCTGGAGGCCGTCCGGGCCGCGGAGCCGGTCACCCGCCCGCACGCCGCCGTGGCGCCGCCGCCGCGCAAGCAGCGCTCCGACCCGGCCGATGTCGCCGAGCGCATCCGGCACTTGGGTGAACTGCACGAGGCCGGGCTGCTGACGGACGACGAGTTCACCGCGAAGAAGGCGGAGCTGCTCGCCGAGCTGTGAGCACGAGGCCGGGCTGTGAGCACGTCAGGGCCGTACGCTGAGTGCGCGATGTCCACCACCAAGCCCCCCTCGCCC
>NZ_JAAKZZ010000155.1 GCF_011045075.1 Streptomyces boncukensis | reverse complement strand
GGGGCGCTCATGGCCCCGACTGTAACGGCGGTCCTTGAGGGCATCAAACATTAACTTGACCACCTCAACCATTCGCGCTACCTTCGACGACTATTGCTTGAGGAAGTCAAGCTTTCATGTTCTGAAACAGCACATGTGAATCAGCTCGAAGGACCCCTCCCATGAGTTCCACCAGCCCCGCGTCCGCAGGGCGCCGCGGCGAGCCGACGATCATCTTCGCGCTCAGCCTCGCCGCCATGGTCGTGGCGATGATGCAGACCCTGGTCGTGCCGATCCTCGGCCTCATCCAGACCAGCCTGGACACCTCGGCCGCCAACGCGAGCTGGGTGACCACGGCCACCCTGCTGTCGGCCGCGGTCTTCACCCCGCTGCTGGGCCGGTTCGGCGACCAGCACGGCAAGAAGCCGACCCTGGTCGCGGTCCTGGTGGTGATGGTGGCCGGTTCCCTCCTCGCCGCCACGACCCACTCGCTGACCTGGCTGATCGTCGGCCGGGTACTCCAGGGAGCGGCCACCGCGATCTTCCCGCTCGCGCTGTCCGTCCTGCGCGAGGAGATCGGCCCGCGGCGGCTGCCCGGGGCGATGGCGCTGGTCAGCGGCACACTCGCGTTCGGCAGCGGTCTCGCGCTGGTGCTCGTCGGACTGCTGACCGCCGGGGACGACCCCGACTACCGCAGCGCGTTCTGGATGGCGACCGCGCTCGCCGCCCTCGCCCTCCTCGCCGTCGTCTTCCTGGTGCCGGCCACCCGGCACAAGACCGGCGGCCGGACCGACGTGCCCGGCGCCCTGGCGCTGGCCGCCACGCTCGTGCTGGTGCTGCTGCCGACCACGCAGGGGCACGAGTGGGGCTGGTCCTCCGCCCGCACGGTCGGCAGCTACGCCGGGGCCGCGGTGGCCGCGGCGCTCTGGGTCCTCATCGAGCGGAAGGTCCGCGAACCGCTGGTGGACATGCGGATGTTCACGCACCGCCCGGTACTCTTCGCCAACCTGGCCGGCCTGATCACCGGCTTCGGCGCGTTCACGCTCTTCGTCGGCGTCTCCACGCTGGTGCAGATGCCCTCCCGCGTCGCGGGCTACGGCTTCGACGCCTCCATCCTGCGCGCCTCCGTCCAGTATCTGCTGCCCAGCGCCCTCGTCTCGCTGCTGGCCGCCCCGGTCGGCGGGCAGCTCGTGCGGCGGCACGGGCCCCGCCCGGTGCTGGCCGCCGCCTCGCTGCTCGGCTCCGCCGGGTTCGCCTGGATCGCCGCCGAGCACGCGCACAGCGTCTCGGTCATCGGCGGGGGGATGCTGGTGGGCGCCGCCATCAGCCTCGGCTACGCGGCCATGCCCGCGATCATCATGGCCAGCGTCCCGCACCACCAGAGCGGCATCGCCAACGGCCTCAACTCCATCTCCCGCTCCGCCGGCAGCGCCATCGGCACCGCGGTGATCACCACCGTGCTCACCTCCAAGACCGTCCCCCATCTGCCGCCCGGGGCTCCGGCCCTGCCCGCGCAGTCCCAGTTCACCCTGAGCTTCACCATCGCCGGCTGCGCCCTCGCCCTGGTCCTGCTGCTGGCCTGGCTGGGCCTGCGCACTCCGGCGGCCCCCAGGCCGTCCCGGGACGTGTCCGGCGCCCCCTCCGTCCCCCGCGCCGGAGCTGCGCCCGCCGAGCCCGCCGAGCCCGAACCCGCCGACCCCGTGCGCCCGTAGCGGCGCACGGGGGGCCGGGGGTCTCCGGTGTCACGGACGTTTCCGCATGCCTCAGCTTGGCATGTATAGAACACCCCCGTCGTTCCGGAGAAGGGACCGCACTCCATGGGCAGCAATCGCTTTCTGACGCGCCGTCGCACCGTGCTCGCGGGCGGGCTGACGCTCCTGGCCGCCGGTCCCGCGGCCGCGGCGGAGCGCGCGGCGCCCGGCCACGGCCACCGGCCCGGCTGGACCGGCACCTGGGCCGCGGCGCCGACCGGCGTGCCCGCGAGCGCGGACACCGTCTTCGAGGACCAGACCCTGCGCCAAGTGGTGCACACCAGCATCGCGGGCGACCGGCTGCGCGTACGGCTGACGAACGAGTTCGGCGAGCAGCCGCTGGTCGTCGGCGAGGCGCAGCTCGCACGCGGCGCGAGCGGCGGCTCCGGCACCGCGATCGAGCCGGGCAGCGAGCGGGTGCTGCGGTTCGGCGGCCGCGGGCACCTCGTCCTTCCCCCGGGTGCCGCGCGGTGGAGCGACCCCGTCCCGCTGCGCTCCCCCGCGGGGTCGGACCTCGTCGTCAGCGTCTATCTGCCGCGCCGCACACGCGCGGCCACCGTCCACTCCTCCGCGTTCCAGCACGGCTATGTGGCCGCGGGCAACGTCGTGGGGAAGACGGACATCGAACCGGTGTCCACCAACACCAGCTGGCACTTCCTGTCCGGGGTGGCCGCGCGTACGGCGCCGGGGCACCGCCCGCGCGCCGTCGTCACCCTCGGCGACTCCATAACGGACGGCTCCGTCACCGAGGTCGGCGCCAACCACCGCTGGCCGGACCACCTCGCCCGGCGGCTGCGGGAGGCGCCGGGCCCGGACCCGGTCGGCGTGCTGAACGCGGGCATCGGCGGCAACCGCCTGCTGCGCGACCCGAATCCGCCCGCCGGGTCCCCCGCCGAGGACTACGCCGCGTACTTCGGCGAGAGCGGCCTGAGGCGCTTCGACCGCGACGTGGCCCGCCAACCGGGCGTGCGCTACGTCACCGTGCTGCTCGGCGTCAACGACCTCGGCCACCCGGGGCGCGACGCGCCCGTCGACGAGGAGGTCACGGCGGCCGAACTGATCGCCGGGCACCGGCGCCTGATCGCCCGCTCCCATGCCCGGGGGCTGCGTGTCCTCGGCGGCACGGTGCTGCCGTTCAAGGGTGACAGCCTCGGCTTCTACACGCCGGAGCGGGAGGCCGCCCGCACGGCCCTCAACCGGTGGATCCGCACCGGCGGGGGGTACGACGGCGTCATCGACTTCGACGCCGCGGTACGGGACCCGGCCGACCCCGAGCGGCTGCGTGCGGGCTTCGACAGCGGGGACGGGCTGCACCCGAACGACGCGGGCATGTCCGCCATGGCGGAGGCGGTTCCGCTGCGCTTCTTCCGCTAGGTGTGTTGACCGGGCAGGGGGTGCCCCTGACGGTGCGTCGCGGGCCGCAGCCGCCGCTGTGGCTGGGCGCGCAGTTCCCCGCGCCCCTGACGGGGCACAGGTGCGCGCGCAACCGACGCGCACCCGCAGCCCGCGACGCACGGAAAGGGGCAGCCCCTGCCCGGCCCTCACGAACCCCGGCTCAGAACACCGCTTCCGTCTCGTCCATCCGGTCCTGCGGAACCGTCTTGAGGACCGTCACCGCGTCGGCCAGCGGAACCATCGTGATGTCGGTGCCCCGAAGGGCCGTCATCTGGCCGAAGTCGCCGCGGTGCGCGGCCTCCACCGCGTGCCAGCCGAAGCGGGTGGCCAGCACCCGGTCGTACGCGGTCGGGGTGCCGCCGCGCTGGACGTGGCCGAGAATGACCGGCTTGGCCTCCTTGCCGAGGCGGTGCTCCAGCTCGATGGCGAGGCGGTTGCCGATTCCGGCGAACCGCTCGTGGCCGTACTGGTCGATCGCGCCCTTCTGGTACGGCATCGAGCCCTCGGCCGGGTGTGCGCCCTCCGCGACGCAGACGATCGCGAACCTCTTGTTCCGCGCGAACCGCTCCTCGACCATCTTCACCAGGTCGTCGACCTCGAAGTTGCGCTCCGGTACGCAGATGGCGTGGGCGCCGGCCGCCATGCCGGCCTCCAGCGCGATCCAGCCCGCGTGCCGCCCCATGACCTCGACGACCATGACGCGCTGGTGCGACTCGGCGGTGGTCTTGAGGCGGTCCATGGCCTCGGTGGCCACCCCGACCGCGGTGTCGAAGCCGAAGGTGCGGTCGGTGGCGGAGATGTCGTTGTCGATGGTCTTGGGGACGCCGACCACCGGCAGGCCCGCGTCCGCCAGCATCCGGGCGGCGGTGAGGGTGCCCTCGCCGCCGATGGGGATGAGCACGTCCAGGCCGAGGCTGCCGAACAGCTCCTCGGAGTTCTCGCAGGCGTCCGCCAGCCGGGCGCGCTCCAGCCGGGCCGAGCCGAGGATGGTGCCCCCGCGTGCGAGGATGCCGCTGACGGAGTTGATGTCGAGCGGGCGGTAGCGGCCGTCGAGCAGGCCCTTGAAGCCGTCTTCGAAGCCGATGACCTCGTCGCCTCGGTCGGCCACGGCGCGGTGGACGATGGACCGGATGACGGCGTTGAGACCGGGGCAGTCTCCGCCTGCGGTGAGGACTCCGATGCGCATGGGGTTCGCTTCTCCTGCTCGGTTGCTCGGGCTGCGGCTGCGGGCTGGTCCAGTGGCGTGCAGTGATGAGCCGATGGGATTGTTTCACGGGTTGAAGGCGACAGGACAGCCAGTCCGGGGGACGGACGGCGCGCGACTTACCGACAATCACAGGTATTGTCAAGAGTATCGCCGCATCCATGCGGGCGCTTTCCGCTGTCCATATGGCGGCGCCCAGGCAGTCTCGACGTAAGGGAGCGAGTGCGTGACCCGCAGCGTGTATGTGACCGGCATCGGCCGGGGTGACGGCCGTCAGGTCGTCGAGCTGGGAGTCATGGAGCTCCTGACCCGCCAGGTGGACCGCGTCGGGGTATTCCGTCCGCTGGTGCACGACGACGGCCCCGACCGGCTCTACGACCTGCTGCGCAGCCGCTACCGCCTGACCCAGCCCGCCGCCTCCGCGTTCGGCATGACCTACGCCGAGGCCGCCACCCTCCAGGCCGAGCAGGGCATGGACGAGCTGATGTCCCGGCTGGTGGACCGCTTCCACGGGGTCGCCAAGGACTACGAGGCGATGCTGGTCCTCGGCACGGACTTCGCGGACACCGGCCTCCCCGCGGAGCTGGCCCTCAACGCCCGGCTGGCCAACGAGCTGGGCGCCGCCGTACTCCCCGTCGTCTCCACGACCCGGGACCAGGGGCCCGAGGCCGTCGCCGCGGAGGTGCGCAACGCACACCACGCCTACGCCTCGCTCGGCGCCGACCTGCTCGCGATGGTCGCCAACCGGGTCGGCAGCCAGGAGGCCAGGGACGCGCTGGGGAGCCTCGCGGAGCGGCTGCCGGAACCGGTGTACGTGCTGCCGGAGGAGCCCGCGCTCGCGGCGCCCACCGTGCAGCAGGTGAAGGAGGCGATGGGTGCCGAGGTGCTGCTCGGCGACCACTCGGGCCTCTCGCGTGACGTCCGTCACCTGGTCTTCGGCGGGGCGCATCTGCCCAGCTTCCTGCCCGCGCTGACCGAGGGGTGCCTGGTGATCACGCCGGGGGACCGCGCCGATCTGATCATCGGCGCGCTCGCCGCCCACTCCGCCGGCGCCCCCGCGATCGCGGGCCTGCTGCTCACCCTCGACGAGCGGCCGGGCGAGCAGACGCTCGCGCTGGCCGCCCGCCTCGCGCCCGGCACCCCGGTCCTCACGGTGCCGGGCGGTTCCATGCCGACGGCGGGCGAGCTGATCCCGCTGGAGGGCAAGCTGACGGCGGCCACCCCGCGCAAGGCGGAGATCGCGCTCGGGCTGTTCGAGACGCATGTGGACACGGGCCAGCTCTCGGAGCGGCTCGCGGTCGTGCGCAGCGAACGGGTCACGCCGATGATGTTCGAGCATGAGCTGGTGGAGCGGTCCCGCGCGGCCCGGCGGCACATCGTGCTGCCGGAGGGCACCGAGGAGCGGGTGCTGCGCGCCGCCGAGGTGCTGCTGCGCCGCAGCATATGCGATCTGACCCTGCTGGGGGAGCCCACGGCCGTCCGCAAGCGCGCCGCCGAGCTGGGCCTGGCGCTCGATCTGCTCGGGGACGGCGAGGCCCCGGACGCCACGGGCCGCGCCACGGCCCGCCTGGTCGACCCGCTGGCCTCGCCGCTGCGGGAACGGTTCGCCGAGACCTACGCCCGGCTGCGCGCGCACAAGGGCGTCAGCTACGAGCTGGCCTACGACATCGTCTCCGACGTCTCGTACTTCGGCACCATGATGGTGCGCGAGGGCCTGGCGGACGGGATGGTCTCCGGTGCGGTGCACTCGACGGCCGCGACGATCCGCCCGTCCTTCGAGATCATCAAGACCCGGGACGACGCCAAGATCGTCTCCTCGGCGTTCTTCATGTGCCTCGCGGACAAGGTCCTGGTCTACGCGGACTGCGCGGTGGTGCCCGAGCCGGATGCCGAGCAGCTCGCCGACATCGCGATCCAGTCGGCCACCACCGCGGCGCGGTTCGGCGTCGAGCCGAGGATCGCCATGCTCTCCTACTCCACGGGCACCTCGGGCTCCGGCGCCGAGGTGGAGAAGGTGCGCCGGGCCACCGAGCTGGTCCGGTCCCGGCGCCCCGACCTGCTGACGGAGGGGCCGATCCAGTACGACGCCGCGGTCGAGCCGTCGGTCGCGGCCACCAAGCTCCCGGGGTCCAAGGTCGCGGGCCAGGCGACCGTGCTGATCTTCCCGGACCTGAACACCGGCAACAACACCTACAAGGCCGTACAGCGCTCGGCCGGAGCCGTGGCCGTGGGGCCCGTGCTCCAGGGCCTGCGCAAACCGGTCAACGACCTGTCGCGCGGCGCCCTGGTGCAGGACATCGTGAACACCGTGGCGATCACCGCCGTCCAGGCGCAGGGCGAGAGCCCGGTCTGACCCGCCCGTCCCCGCGTATCCCCGAGAGAAAGCCCGCGCACCGTGACCGCATCCAGGATCCTCGTCCTCAACTCCGGCTCCTCGTCGCTGAAGTACCAGCTGCTCGCCCTGGGCGGCGACGGCGGCGGCAACGGCAACGCAGCGCGCCTGGCCACCGGGCTGGTGGAGCGGATCGGCGAGGAGACCTCGCGGCTGGTCCACGAGCCGCTGACCACCGGCGGCGGCCGGCGCGAGCGGGACGGCCGGGTCGCCGACCACGACGCCGCGCTGGAGGCCGTGGCCGACGAGCTCGCCGCGGACGGGCTGGGCCTGGACGCGCCCGAGCTGGCCGCGATCGGGCACCGGGTGGTGCACGGCGGGCTGCGGTTCACCGAGCCGACGCTGATCGACGACGCGGTGCTCACGGAGATCGAGCGCCTCGTCCCGGTCGCGCCGCTGCACAACCCGGCGAACATCACCGGGATCCGCACGGCCCAGCGGCTGCGCCCGGACCTGCCGCAGGTCGCGGTCTTCGACACGGCGTTCCACGCCACCATGCCGGAGAGCGCGGCCCGCTACGCCATCGACGTGCGCACCGCCGACGAGCACCGGGTGCGCCGCTACGGCTTCCACGGCACCTCGCACGCCTATGTCTCCCGCAAAGCGGCCGAGCTGCTGGGCCGGGACCCCTCCGAGACCAATCTGATCGTGCTGCACCTGGGCAACGGCGCCTCGGCGTCCGCCGTACGGGGCGGCCGGTGCGTGGACACCTCGATGGGCCTGACCCCGCTGGAGGGGCTGGTGATGGGTACCCGCTCCGGGGACGTCGACCCGGCGGTGGTCTTCCATCTGCACCGGGTGGCGGGGATGGACGCGGACGCGGTCGACGAGCTGCTGAACAAGCGCAGCGGGCTGGTCGGGCTGTGCGGGGACAACGACATGCGGGAGATCGACCGCCGGATCGGCGAGGGCGACGAGGCGGCCCGGCTCGCCTTCGACATCTACATCCACCGGCTGCGGAAGTACCTCGGCGCGTACTACGCCGTGCTCGGCCGGGTGGACGCCGTGGTCTTCACCGCGGGGGTCGGCGAGAACGCCGCGCCCGTGCGGGAGGCCGCGGTGGCGGGCCTGGAGGGGCTCGGCCTGGCCGTCGACAAGGATCTGAACGCCGTACGCGGCCACGAGCCCCGGCTGATCTCGCCCGAGGGAGCCCGGGTCGCGGTGGCCGTCGTCCCGACCGACGAGGAGCTGGAGATCGCGGAACAGACCTACACACTGGTCAGCGCCCGCTGACCGCGTCGGCCCACTCGATTCGTTCAACCTCTAAACAAAACGATAGGATCGTCTCCATGCGCCGTTCCAAAATCGTCTGCACCCTGGGCCCCGCCGTCGACTCCTACGACCAGCTCAAAACGCTGATCGAGGCCGGGATGAACGTGGCCCGCTTCAATATGAGCCACGGCTCCCACGCGGAGCACGAGGAGCGGTACCACCGCCTCCGCAAGGCCACCGAGGAGACCGGGCGCGCCGTCGGCGTGCTCGCCGACCTCCAGGGCCCCAAGATCCGGCTGGAGACCTTCGCCGAGGGCCCGGTCGAGCTGGTGCGCGGCGAGCAGTTCACCATCACCACCGAGGACGTGCCCGGCGACAGGACCATCTGCGGCACCACGTACAAGGGCCTGCCCGGCGACGTCGCCAAGGGCGACCCGGTGCTGATCAACGACGGCAATGTGCAGCTCCAGGTGGTGGAGGTGGACGGTCCCCGCGTCCACACCATCGTGATCGAGGGCGGCGTCATCTCCGACCACAAGGGCATCAACCTGCCCGGCGCGGCGGTCAACGTGCCCGCGCTCTCCGAGAAGGACGTCGAGGACCTGCGCTTCGCGCTGCGCATGGGCTGCGACATGGTCGCCCTCTCCTTCGTCCGGGACGCCGCGGACGTCCGCGACGTGCACCAGGTCATGGACGAGGTCGGCCGCCGGGTGCCGGTGATCGCCAAGGTGGAGAAGCCGCAGGCGGTCGCCCATATGGAGGGCGTCGTCGCGGCGTTCGACGGCGTGATGGTGGCCCGCGGCGACCTGGCGGTGGAGTATCCGCTGGAGAAGGTCCCGATGGTGCAGAAGAAGCTGATCGACCTGTGCCGGAGGAACGCCAAGCCGGTGATCGTCGCCACCCAGATGATGGAGTCGATGATCACCAACTCCCGCCCCACGCGCGCCGAGGCGAGCGACGTCGCCAACGCGATCCTGGACGGCACGGACGCGGTGATGCTCTCGGCGGAGTCCTCGGTGGGCCAGTACCCCATCGAGACCGTCAAGACCATGTCGAAGATCGTCGAGGCCGCCGAGGTCGAGCTGCTGGGCCGCGGGCTGCAGCCGCTGGCCCCCGGGAAGAAGCCCCGCACCCAGGGCGGCTCCGTCGCCCGCGCGGCGTGCGAGATGGCGGACTTCCTGGACGGCAAGGCGCTGGTGGCCTTCACCAAGTCCGGTGACACGGCCCGCCGGCTGTCCCGCTACCGGGTCTGCCAGCCGGTCCTGGCCTTCACCACGGACCCCTCGACCCGGAACCAGCTCACCCTCACCTGGGGCGTGGAGACCCATGTCGTGCCGCACGTCGACCACACCGACGAGATGGTGGACCTGGTGGACGCGGAGCTGCTGAAGCTCCAGCGCTACGAGGCCGGTGACACGATGCTGATCACGGCGGGCTCCCCGCCCGGTGTCCCGGGCACGACGAACATGGTCCGCGTCCACCGCCTGGGCAACGAACGCGACTGAGCGCCGTGGTCACGTCAGGTACGTGTGGAGCCCCGGCACCGTGAGGTTGCCGCCGAACTGCGCGGACTGCCGCACCGTCACATCCGTGAAATAGACGTACGGCAGATCGAGCGGCGGCGGTGACGTCGGGCTGAACGTGATCGGAATCAGCCCGAACAGATTCCCCTTCAGCTCCTCCGTGTACATCGTCACCTGACCGCCGCGGATGGTGGACATCGACCCCTCGGCCGCCTGGACATGGGTGGTCCTGCCCCCCGGGCCCTCCACGGTCTGGTGCAGATCACCGATGTCGAGGGCGTCGGCCGTGTACTTGAGGGCCTGCTTCGTCCGGCCGTTCGGCATGGTGATGGTGACGACGCCCTTGTAGCTCAGGCCCTTCAGGGCGAGCGAGGACGCGTTCAGCTTCCAGGGCTGGTTGGGGACCGGGGCCGGGGTCTGCTCGCCCTTGCCGCCGTACGAGCCCTCGACCGGGCAGGGGAAGGGCTTCCCGGCGTCCTTGTCCGGGTCGTAGTCCCGCGCCTCGCCGTGCTTGCCGGGCTCGACAGCGCCGGGCGTGTCCGCGTCGCTGCCCTTCGGGCCGGCCTTGCCGCGGCCGCCGGACGCGTCCTTGGCTTTGGGCTTGGGCTTGGCGTCGGGCTTGGCCTTGTCCGCTTCCCGGGCGCGGCTCCCGGACGCGGGCCCGCCGGAGTCGCCGGTCCCGCCCTGTTCACCCTTCGCGCCCTCGTCCTTCGCCGTCTCCCGCTTCTTGGCGCCGGGCGCGGGCGTCCGGGACTCCGGGGACTCCGACGCGGACGGCGACGGCGTGGGGGTGGGCGTGGGGTCGGCGCTCCGCTCCGGCTCCGGATCCGCCTTGTCCGGCGTCAGGACGTCTTCCAGCTTCTTGCCCAGCCCCAGCGGGTCGTACCAGGGGTTCTCGGCGGACTCGGACGGCGAGGGGGACGGATCGGGGTCGGGCTCGGCGGCCTTCTTCCGGGCGCCGGAACCGGACGCCGAGGGCGCCGAGGACTCCGGATCCGGGGTGGCGGCGTCCTGCGAGGGCGCGTCGTCCGGCTTCCCCTCCCGCTCCCCGTCCTTGCCGTCCTCCCCGGACTTGCCGTCCTCCCCGTCCTTGCCGGACTTCCCGTCCTTGCCGGACTTCCCGTCCTTGCCGTCCTTGCCGTCCTGCTCGGCCTTCTGCTTCTTCGCCCGCTCCTGCGCCAGCTCTCGCTTGAGCTTCTCGGCCCGCTCCTGGCGGTCCTGCTTCTCCGCCTCGGTCTCGTCCTTGTCGGGCGCGGAGACGCAGGCGTCGCCCGTGAAGGGGTTCTTGGGCAGCGGCCTGGCCTGGGCGAGCTGCGGGGTGATGCCCATGCTCACCAGCAGCGCTGTGGGAACGGCCGCCACCGCGGCGGCCTTGCCCGCCGGAATGTGCAGCCGGGTCAGCAGCGGCTTGCGGGGGGCCGCGTGCCGCGGTCCCCGTCTGCCGCCGCCGCGCGACGCGTCAGCCTGCACGGTGCTCCCTCCCGTTCGCTTCGTTCGGCGCGCTCGCCCCTTTCGGCGCGGGGACCGGCTCGCCCGGCATCCAGGCCACCCCCAGGGCGCCGCCGAACAGGCCGAGCAGAAAGCCGATGAGAAAGGCCCCCACATTCGAGACGACCAGCGAGACGAGCGCCAGCAGGATCGCCGCGATGCCCGCGAACACCCGGGACTGCGGCTGGAACCACATGGTGAGCCCGAGCACGACCAGCAGCACGCCGATGATCAGCGAACCGGCGCCCGCCGTCGTCGACATCCGGATGGTCAGCGAGCCCAGCGTGAGGTTCTGGTAGGGGATGTACATGATCGGCACCCCGGCGAGCAGCGTGAGCAGCCCGCCCCAGAACGGGCGCCTGCCGCGCCAGTCCCGGAAGGACATACGCGTGCGGCCGATGGCGGCCAGCGGACTCTGTCGCGTGACGGCGCTCATGGTGGTGGGGCTCCTCGGGCTGGCGCGGCACTGGGGTGAGGTCGGCGGGCCGTACGGACCCGCGGAACGGGGGTGTCCGCGGGGCCGTACGGCCGGGTGCTCCGGCTCAGGGCCGGAGCGTCAGTAGCACTCCTTCTTGCCCTTGGCGACGGCCATGTGCAAGCCACTCAGCTTGAACGTGCCCGCAGTGGTGGCCCAGGCGCGCTGCTTGACGTCGGTGAACTTCACACTGTCGGCCTGCTGCGCGAAGGAGTCCTTGCGGTAGTTGTCGCCGCCGTGCGGGCCGGGGCCCTTGGTGGTCTTGTCCACGGAGACACCGATGTCGATGTTGTTGAACGTCGCGTTGGTGCGCATGACGTCGGCGTCGATGTAGAGCTTCTTGGCCTCGACGCGGGGGCCTCCCCCGCCGCCCGCGGTCAGCTTCATCGAGAGGTCGCCGAAGAGGGGGACGGGCACGACGACGGACTGGCAGAGGTTGCGGATCTTGGCCGAGTTCAGCCCGACCACGGCGACCGGCTTCTTGCCCGACTTGTTGCTGTCGACCGCGCCGTACTGGACGAAGCCCTGCCCGTCGAGCTGGTCGGCGGTGACCTTGAACTGCTGGCCGGAGACGCTGAACGACGCCGCCAGCGCGCCCTGCGAGAGGGCGATGCCGATTGCTGCGGTGGCCGCCACGCTCGGCACCATCACCACCGCGAACCGCTTCCATCTGGTCCCGCCACGCGCCAGGGACTCCATGACTTTCCTCCTTCTCGGACGTACATCTCCGGGGGGCCTCCCGGGCCGGGGCGGGGGAGGGAGAAGTGCTACGTCCTCGGGAAGGGGAGCGCCGTCAACGGAAACGGGGCCGGGTCACGTGCCACGTCCGAGCTGTCGGCGACCACCCCCGAGCGACAACCACGGGCCGCGCGCCCGCGCGGCCTTGCTTTGTGCGGAAGCGGATCCCGCAGCACGGCGGGGACCTCACTGTCCGGCTCGGTGGGGAACCGCGGCCACCGGGCGCCGATTGGTTGTCGGCTGCGGGCAACGGACCGAGCGTGGCCGATCGTCGTGCATCTGAGGCCCGCACACAAGGGGGTTCATTACCTACGAGTAACGCGCGCGTGTCGCCGCGCACGCCGAGCTATGCGCACCGGACACCCACGGTGGCCGGGCGGCGCGGAAACCCTGCGGGTCATATCGGGCATAACGCCACAGAGTGCCGCACTGCGGTTACTACGAGTAACAGCGGCTGCATCAGCCAAGTTTTGGCAAAGCAGCCGCTGTTGTCGCTAAATCAATGAGCGGTGAAACCATGCTCACCCGAGTGAGCGACCGCCGATTGCGGGCGCACCGCTCCCGGGTGCGCCCGGCTCAGAACAGCGCGCGGGTGAGCGCGGCGCGCGCCGAGACGACCCTCGGGTCCTCCCCGCCGATCACCTCGAACAACTCCAGCAGCCGCAGCCGGGCCGCGTCCCGCTCCTCGCCCGCCGTCCGGCCCACGGTGTCCACCAGCCGGCCGAAGGCGTCCTCCACATGACCGCCCGCCATGTCCAGGTCGGCCGCCTTGAGCTGGGCCTGCACATCGCCCGGCCGGTCGGCCGCGTCCTTGCGGACCTGGCGTGCGTCCAGCCCCTGGACCCGGCCGAGGAGCTCGGCCATGGCCAGGCCGACCTTCGCCTCGACGTTGCCCGGCTCGTCGGCCAGCTTGTTCTTGTACGCCTGCACGGCGCCGCTGAGGTCGCCGGAGTCCAGCGCCTGCTGCGCGGCGGCCAGCACCGGGTCCTCGGGGGCCTGCGGCTCGGGCGCGGCCTCCTCCTCGTCGTCCTCCGGCGCGGCCCCCTGCAGGCCGGTGATCCCGAAACGCTCCTCGGAGACCTGCACCAGCTGATCCAGCGTCGCGCGGATCTGCTGCTCCGGCGCCGCCCCCTGGAACAGCGGCAGGGCCTGCCCCGCGACGACGGCGAAGACCGCGGGAATCCCCTGGACGCCGAACTGCTGCATCAGCATCTGGTTCTTGTCGACGTCGATCTTCGCCAGCAGGATCCGGCCCGCGTACTCCCTGGTGAGCCGCTCCAGCACCGGTGAGAGCTGCTTGCACGGCTCGCACCACTCGGCCCAGAAGTCGATGACGACCGGCACCTGCGCGGAGCGCTGGAGCACCTCCGCCTCGAAACCCGCCTCGTCGACGTCGATCACCAGGGGGCCGGACGGCGCCGCGCCCCCCTCGGCGGTGGCCTGGGCGCGGGCCTCCTCCGCCTTCTGCTTGGCCTCTCCGGCCGCCTTCACCGCGGCGAGGTCGACCACTCCGCTCATGGACATATTGCGTGGCTGCATGAGACCAGTCTCCCCCTTTCCCACGGCTCGGTGTGCAGCGGTTCGCCATGGACACCGGGTCCCCACCCGGCGCGTGGTTGTCGCGTGCGGTCGCGGCGGACCGCGCCCCCGGCATTCCGCTACGCGTCGTAGCGTAACTCCCGGCCCCGATGTCCGCGCAAGGAGCTCCGCCGCCGCACGGCGTGATCCGGCTCACTGTGCGGGACGTACTGGGCGGTATGGTCGGCGCTGTGTGTGCTTCGGCCGTACCCGTCCCGCACCGCCGCGGGCGTCCGCGCAGCGCGGCGGCGGACCGCGCGATCCTCGACGCGACCCGCTCCGCGCTCGTCGAGGTGGGCTGGAGCAGGCTGACCATGAGCCAGGTCGCCAGCCGCGCCGGGGTCGCCAAGACCACCCTCTACCGCCGCTGGGCGGGCAAGAGCGAGCTGGTGGTGGACGCGGTCGCGGTGCTCTTCGACGAGCTGGAGCTGCCCGACCGGGGCAGTCTGCGCGCCGATGTGGAGGGCGTCATCGTCTCCTTCGCCGCGCTGCTGGAGCGCCCGGAGGCCAAGACCTCACTGATGGCGGTCATCGCCGAGTCGACGTACGACGAGGCGCTGCGCGCCCGGGTGCGGGAGGCGATCGTCGAGCGCCAGAAGCGGCTCGTGCTGGACGGGCGGCGGCGGGCCCAGCGGCGCGGGGAGCTCCCCGCCGACGCGCCGGACTCGGCCGAGCCGGAGGCGATCGTCGACCTGATCTTCGACGTGATCGCGGGCGCGGTGGTGCACCGCTCGCTGGTGAGCGGGGGCCCGGTGGACGCCGGCTGGGTGCGCGGCTTCACAACCCTGCTGCTGGAGGGCCTCGGACGCGCAAGCGCCCAGCCCTAGGTGTATTGCCCTGTGAGGTTGGGGACGCGGCTGGCGGGTGGTTTGCCTGCGAGCGCGGTGTGTCCGCGGTGGTGATTGTAGGAGTGCAGCCAGCGGGGGAACGCGTCGCGTCGTTCCTGCTCTGAGCG
>NZ_JAAKZZ010000154.1 GCF_011045075.1 Streptomyces boncukensis | reverse complement strand
GTGCGCGGCGCGCCGGTGCTCCGGGGCGGCGCGGGCAGGCGGGGCGGGTCGGCGGTCTCCATGACGGCGAACTCCTCGGCGGCGCGGGGCCTTCGCGTGCGCGCCCCGGTAGGGGTCAGCGTTCGTTGATCACGTCGTCGATCCTCCGGTCGGCGGCGGCCGCCGCGGCCTGCACGGACTGCTTGCCCATCGCGATGTTCTGCAGCATCTCCGGCAGGACGTTGGACTTCTCCACGGCGGTCCAGCCGGGGGCCAGCGGTGTGACCCAGCCCCGCTCGGCCGCGCGCGCCGCGGGCGCGTTGATGCCGTCGGAGGGGACGTCGCGGAGCTGGACGGTGTTGTTGGGCAGGGTGTCGACCTTGATCAGCCGGCGCTGCGACGCGCTGTCGGTGTAGATCCTGATCCACTCCGCGGCGGCGCCCTGGTTCTTGGACTTTGCGGGAATGGCGAGGGTCGATCCGCCCAGGAACGGCGGCAGCGGCTTTCCGGACGGGCCGGGAAAGACGAAGGTGCCGAACTTGCCGCGCAGCTTCGGGCTGCCGCCTGATCTGCTGTCCGTCGCCGCCTTCGCCTCCCAGGTGTTCCCGTAGAAGATGCCCACGTGCCCCTGGCCGACGACTGCCGGCTGGTCGCCGTTGTCCTTGGAGCGGTCGCCGACGTAGTAGTCGTCGAGGAGTTTCTTCCAGTTCTTCAGCCCGGCCCGCGAGCGCGGAGAGGAGAGCGCGCCGTGCCAGCGGCCGTCCTTCTCGACGGCGATCTCACCGCCCGCGTCCTTGACGAAGGCCATCGCCGCGTACCAGTAGCGGCCCGGCATATAGAAGGCGGAGAAGTTCTTGTCCCCCGGCCCGAACTCCGCCTTGAGCTTGTCGAGGCCGTCCAGCAGCTCCGGATAGCTCTTCGGCGCGCGCTTGATTCCGGCCTTCTTGAGGAGGTCGGTGCGGTGGATGCCGACCCGTGCCCCTACGTAGTAGGGCACGCAGTAGGTCTTGCCGTCCATCCGGCACGCGTCGTGGAGCGCCGGCAGCCAGTCGGCGGAGTGGTCGAACTTCTTGGGGTCGACGGCCGCGAAGGCGCCGTTGACGAGATAATTGGTTGTCTCACTGTTACCCATTTCGACCACATCGGGCACGCGCTGGCCCGCGAGCGCCGCGTCGATCTTCTGGTTCTTACTCGCCCACTGCTGGTATTGCACCTTGACGTCAATCTTCGGGTATTTCTCCTTGAAGCGCGCCGTGGCGGAGGAGACCAGGTCGGGCCAGCTTTCCCGGGCGTCGACGGCGAGCCAGACGGTCAGCTCGCCCGAGGTGTCGGCGGCGGGCGCCTTCTGTCCGCCGTCCGAGGAACCGCCGCATCCGACAGCGAATGTCAGCAAGGCGCACACACCCAGGGTAGTGGTGCGGCGGGATAGCGGTGCGGCCATGATCTCCTCCGTTCACCGTCCGGGAACCAGAGCAGTTACTACCCAGCGCGGACCGGGAATCCTCCCGGAAAGTTTTTTTCAGCCAGAAGGGACTTCTGCGTAACCGCCCCGCAGGAGACCGCGGGCGCGTTTCCGTTCCAGGCACGCCCCCTTTTCCGCGCCGCACGGCACGGCATCCGGTGTTCCATGACATGACGGAAACATTGCGGTACGCACGGGAGACGCTGTTGACGCGGGCGGGTGTTCTGCGTGACGTTTGCCCGGATTCTCACACGTCTCCCACAGAAGGGTGCGGCACGTGACTGAGTACGCCGGGACGGCTTCCGGCCCCGCAGCGCGGCCGGTTCGGGTCAGCTCCTGGAACGGCTGGGACCCGCTGCGCCATGTGATCGTCGGCCGGGCCGACGGCGCGGTGGTGCAGGCCCCCGAGCCCGCCGTCCGGCGGGACTACCCCGACGACGGCTTCCCCCTCGGCAGCTACGGCCCGATGCCGGCCGAGATGACCGCCGAGGCCAACGAACAGCTGGACGACTTCGCCGGGATGCTGCGCCGCCGGGGCATCCGGGTGGACCGACCGACGCCCCTCGACTTCAGCGAGCCCGTCGCCACCCCGGACTGGACCCATCCGACGATGTCCGGCTGCATGCCGCCCCGCGATCTGCTGCTCACCGTCGGCGGCGAGGTCCTCGAAGCCACCATGTCCTATCGGAGCCGCTGGTTCGAGTACCTGTGCTACCGGCCCGTCCTCAAGCGGCTCTTCGACGCCGACCCGGCCATGCGCTGGGAGGCGGCCCCCAAGCCCCGGCTGACCGACGCGTCCTACCACACGGACTTCTGGGACACGTACCACACCCTGAGCACCGAGGAGCAGCTCGCCCGGGTCCGCGCCTACGACCTGGTACTGACCGAGGAGGAGCCGCTGTTCGACGCGGCCGACGTGGCCCGGTTCGGCAAGGACCTGTTCGTCCAGCTCTCGTTCGTCACCAACCGCAGCGGATACCAGTGGCTCAAGCGGCACTTCCCCGACCACCGGGTCCACGCGGTGACCTCCACCAACACCCACCCCCTGCACATCGACGCGACCTGGGTGCCGCTCCGGCCCGGCCTGGTGCTGCACTGCGGCGAGCGGCTGGCCGACGCCGAGCTGATGGAGTTCTTCCGGCGGAACGACTGGGAGGTCGTCGAGGCGGTGCAGCCCGCGAGCTGGGACCACCCGCCGAAGCTCTCCTTCTGCAGCCCCTGGCTGGCGGGCAACATCCTCAACCTCGACCCCGGCACCCTCTGCGTCGAGGAGAAGGAGGTCCGGCTGGCGGAGCAGCTCTCCTCGTACGGCTTCGAGGTGGTGCCGGTGCCGTTCCGCGCCGTCGGCCCGTTCGGCGGCGGTCTGCACTGCGCCACGGTCGACATCGAGCGCGACGGCACGTGCGAGGACTACTTCCCGCGCCGCCACGGCCGCTTCTGACGGCGGCGGACGGCATGGGCGGCACAGTGGGCACGGCTGGCGCGGCCGGCACGGCCGGCACGGCCGGCGTCCGGGGTGTGATCTTCGACTTCTACGGCACGCTGGTGCGGATGGTGCCCCCGTGGCCGCCCAGCCACCGCTCGGTCCTCCTGCGCCGGGGACTGGCCGGGGCCGCCGGGCAGTGGGGTGACCAGTGGGCCGTCGGCCCTGCGGACGGCGAGGAGCACACCGCGCACTCCGGGAGCGAGGAGGCGTACCACGCCTGGGAGCTGGCCCGGCTGCGCCGCCGGGCCCTGGCGTGCGGCGTCCCCGAGGGGGAGGCGGACGGGCTCGCCGCCGAGCTGGACCGGGCCACCAAGGGGTTCCACCTGGAGCTGTACGACGATGCCGCCGGAACGCTCTCGGCGCTGCGCGAGCGGGGCCTGACGGTGGGGGTGTGCTCCAACTGGTTCTGGCACCTGGACCGGGCGGTCGCGGAGGTCGGCCTGGCGGGGCTGGTGGACGCGGCCGTCACCTCGGCCCGTGCGGGAGCGCGCAAGCCGCACCCCCGCGTCTACCGCGCGGCGCTGGACGCGTGCGGACTGCGCCCCGAACAGGCGCTGTTCGTGGGGGACATGTGGGAGGCCGATGTGCTGGGGCCGCTCGCGGCGGGGATGCGGGCCGTGCATCTGTGCCGTGCGGAGCGCGCGGTGCGCGGGGCCACCCCCGCGCTCCCGGCGGGAGCCGTCCGCGTCGGCACCCTCCGCGACGTCGGCTCCCTGGTCTAGGGCCGGTCACGGCACAACTAGGTCCTCCAGGGCCCCTCGGGCACGGGTCAGGGGCGGACGCCGCCCAGGCGGTCCAGGAGGTTGCGGGTGACCCGGGTGACGCCCGCGTCCAGCTCGTGGCCGCAGATGACGGGCCAGTCCGTCGTGCCGGCGGTGAACACCGTGCCGCCGGCCGTGTAGACGCCCATGGTCGCCGCGCGGGGGCCGGTGGGCGCGCCCTCGCGGACGGGGCAGTTCCAGTGCCCCCACTTGAGGTGGTGGAAGTCCTCGTGCACCGGATCCAGCACGTACAGGCCCAGGATGAGGAAGGAGCCCGGGGTGCCGTCCGCGCCGGTGGCGTACGCCGTGCCGGCCGCGTCGTACGCGAAGGCGGCGCCGTCGCACTCGTAGCCGATCAGCGGCGTTCCGGCGCCGAGGGCGTCCGGAGGGCCGCCGTGCGACCCGTTGCGCAGGCCCGTGCCCGCGTAGATCCAGTGGTCGGCGTGCTGCACCGTGTACCCGGCGCGCGGCCGGTCGCCGGGCCACTCGCCGGGCCACATGCCGCCGTTGCGGAAGCTGACCCCGGTCAGGGTGTTCTCGGGCCTGCCGACCCCGTCGGGCGGCGGCGTCCACCACTGGTCGGTGGCGGGGAGGTGCGGGTACTCCTCGCCCACCTGGTGGTCGGTGTCCGAGACGAACGCGGTGTTGCCGTCCGTCGGGTGGATCCGCCACCAGCAGGTGTTCGCGCTGAGGAAGGCGATGTTCCCGCCCGCGCGCACGTACGCCTCCGCGTGGTCGCGCATCGCGGCGCTCCAGTACTCGTCGTGCCCGACGCTGAGCAGCAGGCGGTAGGGGTCCAGCAGCGCGGGGTCCTCGTGCAGATCGAGGTCGGTGCAGTACTCCACGGCGTAGCCGTTCCGCTCCAGCCAGGCGATGAACGGGGCGTCCCAGTAGGCGAGGTCGATGACGCCGCCGGGCCGGTGCAGGCTGAGCTTGTGGCCCCGGGGCCCGCCGTCCTCGCCGGTGACGTAGACGGGGTTGTCGTACAGGCTGCTGGCCCGCTCGGCGCCCGGGGCGTCCGACCTGTTGTACGCGTGCCGGGTGAAGGTCGACTTCTTGTAGAGGATCCGCCCGTGCCCGCCGGGGTCGCGGGCGCGGACGACGAAGAACTCCCGCCCGTGGCCCTCGACGGCGTCCAGCCCGCGCAGCGGCGCGGCCTCCTCGCCGTGGCCGGTGAACTGGGCCAGGTAGATGCCCGGCGGCCAGTCGGCGGGCACCGGCAGCCGGTATCCGGGCCAGCCCCAGTCCCGGGCGGGCGAGGCGTGCCCGGGATCGCCGTCGGGATGCGCCGGCGGCGGCCGGAATTCCCCCGGGAACGGGCCGGATTCCGCCATGAATTCCAGCTCCGCGCCCAGCCGGTAGAACCGCACCCGGAACCACGGCGCACGGGTGGCGACGTGGAGTGTCAGAACACCGCCCGCGGTGACGCTCTCACGGTCCACATACCCCTCGATCATCCACCCCTCCCATCCCCTGCGGGCCGGTCATGCTAGGGAGTTGGGCTAAATCCCCGCAATGGCGGCTGGTCGGCCTTCACGGGATGAATTCCGGACAGGGTGCACGCGTGCCGGACTGCCGGGGCAGGTCCGGGGGTAGCGCGGCAGGGACGCAGTGACCGCTCTCGGCGAGGGAGAGAGATGGACGGCGAATTCCGTGTGCGTGAACTGGTGCTCGGCGTCGAGGGGCTGGCTCTGCTGCGGCAGGCGATGGACGCGGACGAGCCCTTTCTCCACGACCGGCTGGCGGAGATCCGCGCCTTCGCTGAGGACGGGGGAGCGGGGATCCCCGGCAGCGGGGCGACGGTGCGCGAACTGGACCCGGAGGCGGGCTACGCGGCGTGGTCCGCCCGGTACGACTCGCTGGCCAGCGCCTTCATCGAGGTCGAGGAGCCCGTGGTGCACGGGCTGCTGGACCGGGCACCCGCCGGGACGGCCCTCGACGCCGCCTGCGGCACCGGCCGGCAGACCGTCGCGCTGACCGCGCGCGGGCACCGCACCGTCGGAGTGGACCAGTCGCCGCAGATGCTGGAGCAGGCGCGCGGCAAGGCGCCGGAGGCGGAGTTCCGCCAGGGCGCCCTCGACGCGCTGCCGCTCGCCGACGACGCGGTGGATCTGGCCGTGTGCTCGCTCGCGCTGACGCATCTGCCGGACCTGGAGCCCGCCGTCGCCGAGCTGGCCCGGGTCGTCCGTCCGGGCGGCCGGATCGTGGTCTCGGACCTGCACCCCTTCGTCGTCATGCTGCAGGGCCAGTGTCTGTTCGTGGCCGGGGACGACCGCCTCGCCTTCGTCCGCAACCACGTGCACCTGCCCGGCCGGTACCTCGACGCCTTCGCCGGGGCCGGGCTGAGCGTACGGTCCTGCCAGGAGCCGCTGTTCAACGGCAGGCTCGCGCCGGGCGGGTACGAAGAGCACATCGCCGACGCCGCGCGGGCCGCGTGGCAGGACATCCCCCTCGTCATCGTCTGGGACCTGGTCCGGTGACCGGCGGAGCCGACGGGGAGGGAGCCGACGCGTCATGGCCGTGGAATGCGTACGCCACTCTCAGCGGCCCGAGCTGTGGGACCGCCTCGACGAGCTGTTCGCGGGCGTGGTCCCCGAGTACAACCTGCACGGGGACATCGGGGACGCCTACTGGGCGCGCCTCTTCGCGGAGTTCCCGGACTACCAGTTCGTCCTCTACGACACCGAGCGGGACGACATCCTCGGCACCGGCCGCTCCCTCCCGCGCACCTGGGACGGCACCCCGCAGGGCCTCGGCGCGGGCCTCGACGACTCGATCGCCGCCGCCTTCGCCGCCCGGGACAGCGGCGCCCGCCCGGACGTCCTGTGCGCACTGGGCATCGAGGTGGCCCCCGCCCACCAGCGCCGGGGGTACTCCGCGCTGCTGCTCGCGCAGCTCGTGGAGCTCGCCCGCCACCACGGGCTGACCCATGTGATCGTGCCGGTCAGGCCCACGTGGAAGGACCGGTACCCGCTCGTGCCGATCGACCGGTACGCGCGCTGGACGCGCGGGGACGGCGCGCCCTTCGACCCCTGGATCCGCGCCCAGGTGCGGGCCGGCGGGACCGTCGCCGCGGCCACGGCCCACTCGTCACGCATCACGGGAACAGTGGCCGAGTGGGAGTCCTGGACCGGTATGCGCTTCCCCGAGGACGGGGAGTACGTCTTCCCGGGCGGCCTGGCGCAGCTGACCGTCGACCGGTCGCGGGACCGGGGCGTGTACTGGGAGCCGAGCGTATGGGTCACCCACTCCGTCACCCCCACCGTCCCCCGCACCGTCACCCGCGACGCGCGGCCGGACCCGCGTCCAGCTCCCCGGCGGACGTGACGGCGCTGTGCGCGTAGTCGGCCAGCAGATCCCGGTGGGCCGGGAGCACCTCGGGCCGCCGCTCGGGCGGCAGCCCCGCCGGGCCGACGGTGGACAGCGCGGCGCGCCGCACCCGCTCCGCGGCCGGACCGGTGTCCGCCGCCTGCCCCGGCCGCCGCCCGGCGGCCCGCGCCGCCTGGCCGCCCAGCAGCAGGCAGTGGATCCACAGCTCGTCAGCGAACGCCGCGCCGAACAGCCCCGCCACCCGCTCCGCCGCTCCCTCCGGACGGTACCGCCGCAGCACGTCGTACACCCGCCCCTCCGTGAGCCCGGTCCCGGTGCGCGGCAGGGCGTCCCGCCACCGGTGGTGCTCGCGCGGCTGCTCGGCGCTCTCCTGCCCGGCGAGGCGGATGAAGCCCTCGCCGTACCGCATATACGGGAGCCAGCCCGGCTCCTCCAGTACCCAGCCGCGGTCGAGCAGCGGGGCGGCGTCCTCGGAGGAGGCGGGGCACACGGCCAGCCGGATGCCCTGCGCCGCGTGCCCGTTGATGCTGCTGGTGCCGATGTGCTCCACGACGGTGGGGACGGCCAGCAGCGCGGGCCGGCCCGCGCCGCGCAGGAAGGCCGCCATCAGCTCGTCGTCGTGCCGCTCGGCGCTGCCGTGCGCGAAGCCGCGGAACGCCGAGGCACGCGCCGCGGGCAGGCAGATCCCCAGCGTCGGCGTGAACTCCTCCGGCACCGCGCGCACCCAGCCGGCCCCCGCCAGGGCGGCGAGCCGTGCCGCGGCCCCGTTCCGCGCGTGCCAGTTCGTGTAGAACACCAGCGCGTCGTCCGGGAAGCGGGCGGCCGCGCGGGCGACGAGGCCCAGCAAGTCGTCGGGCGCGTCCACGTCGTCCTGCACCACAAGGTGGTGGGTGGCGTCGGCGGAGGCGGCGGACCAGGCCCGCAGCGCCGTGCGCAGCGCCGCCGGGGGACCGTCCGGATCCGGGTCCAGGGCCAGCGTGCCCAGCCCGAGCCGGGCGGCGAGCGCGGCGGCCTGCTCCCGGCGCGACGGGTGGGTCATCACGGCGGAGTCGAGGCGGACGGGCGCTGGAGGCATCGGGGGCTCCTTCGCTTCGGGCTCGCGGGACGTCGGCTCGCCGGCTCGCCGGCTATTTGACTTCCGTCCTCCGCAGCCGAAGGTATCCCAGGACGCTCGGCAGCACGCCCCACAGGGCGACGGAGACGAGGACCTTCCCCCACTCCTGGCCCGTGAGCGCGACGGTCTCGCCGAGCGGGGACATCGTCGTGTTCGTGTCCAGCCACTTCCCCGCGTCGTCGACGCCGGACTCGTACTCGCGCAGCACGCTCCAGGCGGAGGGCACGCCGAAGTGCACCAGGATGCCCAGCACGGAGTTCATCGTGATCATGCCGAAGGCGAAGCCGATGAACAGCGAACCCACGTGGTAGAGCGTGATGTTGAGCAGGGCGGTGCCGGACAGGCTCCAGCTTCCGTCCGCGTCGACGAAGGCGGGCGCCAGGCCGTTGCCGATGGCCGCGAGCAGGATGCTCAGCACGACGGTGCCCACGGCGACCGTCAGCACGGCGGCCAGCTTGGCGGTGACCACCCGGGAGCGGCGCGGCACCAGCGAGAAGGTGATCAGCGCCGTGCGCTGGGACCACTCGCTGGTGACCGACAGCACTCCGATGATCGGCAGCACGATGCTCACGGGCGACACGCTGTAGGTGAGGAACCCGGTGAGCGTACGGTCCGCCGCGTCGCCCGCGAAGAGGCGGACCACGGTGGTGGTCAGCACGATGGCGAAGACCAGGGCCACCAGGACGGCCCCGGAGCGGGTGTTGACCATCTTGCGCAGCTCGACGAGCGTCAGCGCTCCGGTGGAGACCGGGCTCGGCTGCGCGGGCGCCGGATCGGTCCGGGGGGTGAGGACAGCGGTCATGACTGCGGCTCCCGCACAGCGTCGTTGGTGGCGTCGTCGTTGCTGGTGTCGTCGTTGCTGGTGTCTCGGGTCATGGCCAGGAACATCTCCTCCAGGCCGCCGCTGTCGGCGCTGCGCAGCTCCAGCAGGACGACGCCGGCCTCGGCCGCCGCGCGCCCCACGGTCTCGGCCTGCGCGTCCGCGATGAACGCGTGGTCCTCGGTCCGGGTCGCCGGGATGCCGGCCGCCGAGAGCACCGCGCTCAGCTGCGCCTGGTCCACCGCGCGGACCACGGTGCCGGTGGCGGTGAGCAGGTCCGTCTTGTTCCCCTTGGCGATGATCTCGCCGCGCTGGATGAGCACCAGGCTGTCCGCCACGGCGTCGACCTCGCGCAGCAGATGGGAGGAGAGCAGCACGATGCCGCCTCCGTCGGCGAACTCCCGCAGCAGCCCCCGCATCCAGTGGATGCCCTCCGGGTCGAGGCCGTTGACCGGCTCGTCCAGCACGAGGATGTTGGGCTCGCCGAGCAGCGCGTGGGCCAGCCCCAGCCGCTGGCGCATGCCCAGCGAGTACTCGCCGACCCGGCGCGCGGCGGGTGCGCCCCCGAGGCCGACGAGTTCGAGCATGTCCTCGACACGCTCCTTGGTGACGCCCATCATCCGGGCCGACACGGTCAGGTTCTCCCGCCCCGTGCGGCCGGAGTGCTGCGTGGTCGGGTCGAGCAGCACGCCGATCTCGCGGGCCGGGTTCCGCAGCTGGCCGTAGCGCATCCCGTTGACGGTCGCGGTGCCCGACGTCGCGCGGGTGAGGCCGCAGAGCACACGCATGGTGGTCGACTTGCCCGCGCCGTTGGGCCCGAGGAACCCGGTCACGGTTCCCGGCCGGCACGAGAACGAGGCGTCTTTCACGACGGTGGTCGAACCGTAGGTCACGGTCAGTCGGTCTACTTCGATCATAGGGCCGAGGTTGCCACCGAGGGCCCCTCTCACACTGCGGGCTTCGGTCGATACCCGAGCGACCTTGGTTCAGAGCCGGCCGAGACTTTAGTCGATACCCCCGCGCCCCGAAGGGGCGCGGGGAACTGCGCGACCGGCCGCAGCGAACCCGCACACTGCGAAGCACAGGCAGGGGCAGGCCCGTGCGCAGCACACATCCGCCGACCGGCCGGGCGCCAGGGCCCAACCGATCGGCGGACGGAAAACAACGTGCTCAGCGGCTCCGGTGCTTCTCCGTGAGCCGCTCCAGCTCGGACACCATCTCGTGCGGCGCGGGGTTGGAGAGGTTCTCCTGCCGCAGCCGCTCGGCGGCATCACGGTAGGACTGCTCGCCGATCAGCTTCTCCACGCTCTCGCGCAGCACGTCCTCCGTCAGCTCGGAGGCGTGCACCGCGATGCCGGCGCCGCTCTCCTGGAGCGCGGTGGCCTTGTTCCACCAGTCCGCCCAGCGGATGGTCGGGATGAACTGCGGCACGGCGTTGGCGAACGCCGTGCTGTAGGAGCCGAACCCGCCGTGGTTGATGAGCACCGAGGACCCGGGCAGGACGGCGTGCAGCGGCACGAAGTCCACGACGCGGGTGTTGTCCGGCACCTCGGATATCCGCGCCGCCTCCTCCTCGCCGAGGGCCGCGACCACGTCGACGTCCATCGCCCCCAGGGTGCTGATGAGCTTCTCGACCGGCAGGAAGGTCCCGCCCAGCGCGTTCCGGGCCGACATGCCCGAACTCACCACCACCCGGGGCTTGTCCGGGGTCTCCTGCAGCCACTCGGGAAGCTGCGAGGGGCCGTTGTAGGGCACGCAGCGCATCGGCAGCCGGGTCAGGCCGTCGACCGGGATCTGCAGGCTGGTGGGCACCTGGTCGATGCTCCACTGGCCGACCACGACCTCCTCGTCGAAGTCCGAGCCGTACTTGGACAGGATGCCGCCCAGCCAGGTCTCGAACGGGTCGTCGCGGCGCTCCTCCGGCTGCTCGGCCATGCGGATCAGGAACGTCTCGCGCATCTTCGCGTAGATGTCGGTGCACCACAGCAGCCGTGCGTGCGCCGCGCCCACCACCCGCGCAGCGACCGCTCCGGCGTAGCAGGTGGAGTCCCAGATGACCAGGTCGGGCTGCCAGCTGCGGGAGTAGGAGATCAGCTCGTGCACCATGGTGTCGTTGTACGCCTGGTAGGCGAACGTGACGCTCACGTTGAGCTTCATGTGCACCAGGTCCCACGGGTGCTCCTCGGGGACCGGGTTGCTCCAGTCCGCCATCGGGTTCTCCAGGGACTCCCGGTTGTCCTCGAACATCTGGTTGATGTTGTGGTCGACGCCGACCGGGACGGCGGTGAGACCGGTGCTCTGGATCGCGTCGGCCAGCACGGGGTTGCTGGCGACCCGCACCTCGTGACCGGCGCTGGAGAGCGCCCAGGCCATCGGGACCATGGTGTACAGGTGGGACTTCTCGGAAACGGTGGCGAAGAGTACGCGCATCGTCAAACAGCCTTTCCAACGCAGGTGCGCATCATCATGTCGTGGGTGCCCCAGGATGCGGGCACGGTGGTGCGGGCGGAACGCGCGGGTGCCGCGCACCCGGCGTTCACAGCGGTGGTGCTCCTTTCGTGGGTCAGCGCGTCGTGGGTCAGCGCGGCAGCCCTTCGATCCACTCCTCGATCGCCTCGGCGGTCTGCACGGCGTAGTCCTCCATGATGGAGAAGTGGTTGCCCGGTACGTCGACGGTCTCGTGCGGCAGGTCCCAGAACGAGCGCCAGTCCGGAAGGTCCTGAAGGGACTGCGTCGTCGGGGTGAGCGGCTCGGTGGCCCGTACGAGCAGGGTCGGCGTCGGCACCTCCTCCTTCGGCGCCCAGTCGCCGAACATGGTGATGTACCAGCCCATGGCGGACAGCCGGTCGTCGTCCATGGTGACGAAGACGCCCTCGCGCTCGGTCATGCCGTCCATCAGGGACAGCCCGAACTGGTTGAGGATGCTGCTCTGCGGCACATAGGTGTCCACCAGCACGATGCCGGCGGGCGGCAGCCCCAGCCGGTCCAGCCAGACCGCCGTGCCGTGCGCGATCCAGCCGCCGGCCGAGGAGCCGAGCAGCACCGGCGGCACCCCGTCGGCGGCCTCCGCCACGGCCGCCGCCTGCGAGGCCATCACCGCGTCGATGTCCTCCGGCAGCATGTCGCCCCGGCCGAAGCCGGTCAGCGGCAGCGCCGACACATTGCGCCGGCCGCGTAGCGCCGACGCGTAGCGCGCGTACTGGTGGATGCCCGCCACCGCCAGGCAGGAGGAGAAGCAGAAGACGGGGTGGTGCGCTTCCCCCTTGCTCAGCCTGACCGGCTTCGGCAGCCGGTCGAGCTCCTCGGTGGTGCGGAAGCGCGGGCGCAGCGCCGCGATGGCGCGGAGCAGATCGAAGATCTCCTTCCACTTCCCGGTCTCGAACGCCTCCGTGTACTGCTTCAGCAGGGAGTACGAGCCGCCGTCGTCGCCCGCGGCCTCGTCGCCCGCGCCCGAAGGAGCGGCGCCGGTGCCGTCCGACGCCTCCGCCAGCGCCGTGTCCAGGAAGGCCGCCAGATCGGCCACGGTGGAGTGGTCGAACACCAAGGTGGCCTGGAACCGCAGCCCCGTCGCCTTGTTCAGCCGGTTGCGCAGCTCGACCGCGGTCAGCGAGTCGAAGCCGTAGTCGACGAAGTCCCGGTCGGCGGTGATCGCGGAGGCGTCGGTGTGGCCGAGTACCGCGGCGACGTGCGTGCCCACCATCTCGGCCAGCGCCTCCCGCCGCTGCGCCTCGTCCAGCCCGGCCAGCCGGCCGCGCAGCGAGCCGCTGTCCCCGGAGGAAGCGGCCCGCCGGGTACCGCCCCTGCGGGCCGCGGCGGGCACCAGCTCGCGCAGCAGCGGCGGCACGGCCCCGCTCGCCGCCTGCTTGCGCAGCGCCTCCCGGTCGATCCGCATGGGGATCGGCGCCGCCGTCTCCGAGGCGACCGCCAGGTCGAACAGCTCCATTCCCTGGGCCGCGCCGAGCGGGGCGACACCGCCGCGGCTCGGCTCGTCCTGGGAGACGGCGCCCCCCGCCGCGCCGCCGGCCAGCCCGCCCTCCTGGGCCCACAGGCCCCAGGCGAGCGAGGTGCCGGGCAGGCCCAGCGCCCGCCGGTGCTGGGCCAGCGCGTCGAGGAAGGCGTTGGCCGCCGCGTAGTTGCCCTGGCCCGCGCCGCCCAGGACACCGGCCGCCGAGGAGTACAGCACGAAGGCCGACAGCTCCCGGTCGCGGGTCAGCTCGTGCAGGTTGAACGCGGCGTCGACCTTGGGCCGCAGCACCCGCTCCACCTTCTGCGGGGTGAGCGAGGCCAGCGTGCCGTCGTCGAGCACGCCCGCCGTGTGGTAGACGGCCGTCAGCGGGTGCGCCTCGGGCAGCCCGGCGATCAGCTCCTCCAGCGCGTCGCGGTCGGCGGCGTCGCACGCGGCGACGGTGACGCGGGCACCGAGTGCGGACAGCTCGTCGCGGAGCTCGGCGGCTCCCTCGGCGGCCGCGCCGCGCCGGCTGGTCAGCAGCAGGTGCCGGACGCCGCGCTCGGTCACCAGATGCCGGGCGAGCAGCGCGCCCAGCGAGCCGGTCGCACCCGTGATCAGGGCGGTTCCCTCCGGGTCGGCGGCGTCCGCCGGCTCCTCGCGGGGCTCCGCCGCCGCCATCCCGGCCAGCCTCGGCACATACGGTGCGCCCTCGCGCAGGGCCAGTTGCGGCTCGCCCGTCATCAGCGCGGCGGGCAGGGCGCGGAGCGACTCCTCGTCCTCGTCCAGGTCGGCGAGGACGAAGCGGTCCGGGTTCTCGGCCTGCGCGGCGCGCACCAGCCCCCACACGGCCGCGTGGGCCAGGTCGGCGACGTCCGCCTCGGGCCCGGTCGCGACCGCGCCCCGGGTGACGAACACCAGCCGGGTGTCCTCGAACTCCTGCCGCTCCGCCCAGGCCCGCGCGGTCTCCAGCGTGCGCTGCACCGCGCCGCGGACCGACTCGGCCTCGGCGACCGGCTCCGGCGCACAGGAGACCAGCACCACCGGCGGGACCAGGGTCCCGGCCTCGGCGATCGAGTCGAGCGTCTCCAGGTCCGCGTACGACTCCAGATGCACCCCGGCGTCGAAGAGCGGCTCGGCGATCTTCAGGCCGTCCTCGCCGAGGAGTACGGCCCGCGCCAGCGCGGGCCCGCGCGGCGCGGAGGGCTGCGGAGCGGCCCAGTCGAGCCGGAAGAGCGACTCGTGCGCGGCGCCGGCACCGGCCGGCTTCAGCCCCTCCGGCGACAGCTTCCGCAGCAGCAGCTCCGCGATGTGCGCGACCGGCTGCCCGGCCGGGTCGGCCACGTCGATCGTCACGGACTCCCCCGAGCCGCCCGGCGAGAGCCGTACGCGCAGCGCGTCGGCCCCGGTGGCGTGCAGCGAGACCCCGGACCAGGCGAACGGGAGCTGCCCGGTCTCGACCTCGCGCGCGGGGGCGAGTGCGATGCCGTGCAGCGCGGCGTCCAGCAGCGCCGGGTGCAGGTGGTAGTCGGCGGCGCCGGGCTGCTGCTCGGCGGGCAGCTGGATCTCGGCGTAGACGCTGCCCTGGTGGAACCAGGCCCGCGTCAGGCCCTGGAAGGCGGGCCCGTATCCGAAGCCGCTGTCCTGGAAGTCCTGGTAGAGGCGGTCGGCCTCCAGCGGCTCCGCGCCGGGCGGCGGCCACGCGGTGAGGTCCGGCTCGGGCGCCGAGGGCGGTGCCGGGGCGAGCTGGCCGGTGGCGTGGCGGGTCCAGGCGCTGGTGCCGTGGGGCTGGGAGTGGATGGCGAGGGGGCGGTTGCCGTCGGCGTCGGGTGTGTCGACGGTGAGCTGGAGGGTGGTGGGGG